>DASZJZ010000180.1:0-9993 GCA_035947555.1 Thermoleophilaceae bacterium
TGCACGAACGCTACGCGACTGTTTCTTATGCCGGTACGGGGCTGCTCGTCGATGAGCCGAAGCCCCGCTGCACGTACGGCGTCGAGGGCGGAGTCGATGTCGGCCGTGCCGTAGGCGACGTGGTGCAGCCCGGGCCCGTTCCGCTCGAGGAAGCGGCCGACGGCCGTCTCGGCGCTGAGGGGCCGGAGCAGCTCGACGTGGCTGCGGCCCACGCCCAGCAACACCGCTTCAACGCCCTGCTCCTCAACGGTCTCGCGGTGCTGGACCGGCATCCCGAGCTGTTCCGAGTACAGCGCGACGGCCTCGTCGAGATCCTCCACCGCCACGCCAACATGATCGATCCGCCCGAACATGGGCGCGGAGGTTACTCAGCGGCTCGCTCGGCCTCCGCAGCCGCGATCTCCGCCGGGCCAGGCTCCAGGTCCTTCACGACCGGCTCCATGCTCGGGGCGCCCGGTCCGCGCTTGTATGCGCGCACGATCCGCTGGATGTCCTCGCGCTCCAGCACCTCGTTCTCGAGCAGCGTGAACGCGAATGCCTCGAGCAGCGTGCGGTTCTCCGCCACCAGCTTCATCGCGCGACGGTGCGCGAGGTCGGTCAGGTACTGCTGCTCCTCGTCCACCATCCGGCGCGTGTGGTCGGACATCGAGTAGTCGTCGGCAGGCAGCTGCTTCGAGGCCAGCTCGGTGCCCATCCCGTACTGGGTGACCATCGAGCGGCTGATCTCGTGCACCTTGCGCAGGTCGTCCGACGCGCCCGTGGTGACCTGCCCGAACACGATGTGCTCGGTCACGCGCCCGCCCAGCAGAACGACCATGTAGTCGAGAAGCTCGTCTCTGGTCTTCAGGTAGCGGTCCTCCTCCGGGAGGTTGAGCGTGTACCCGAGCGCCTTGCCGCGCGGGATGATCGATATGCGGTGCACCCTCTCGACCGAGGGGAGGAGCTCCGAGCAGAGCGCGTGGCCGGCCTCGTGGTACGCGACGACGCGCTTCTCGTGATCGGTGATCACGCGGCGCGACTGCACGCCCGCGATCACCCGCTCGAGCGCCGCCTGGAAGTCACTCGTATGGACCTCGGCGCGGCGGTCGCGGCCGGCGAAGATCGCCGCCTCGTTGCAGATGTTGGCCAGGTCCGCCCCGGTCAGGCCGCTCGTCTGGCGCGCCACCAGCTCGAGGTCCACGTCCTCGGCCATCGGCTTGTTGCGGGTGTGGACCTGGAGGATCGAGCGGCGGCCCTTCAGGTCGGGCGGCGCCACGAAGATCTGGCGGTCGAAGCGTCCCGGGCGCAGCAGCGCCGGGTCGAGCTTCTCGAGCAGGTTCGAGGCCGCGATCACCACGATCTCGTCGCGCTCGTCGAAACCGTCGAGCTCCACCAGCAGCTGGTTGAGCGTCTGGTCCTTCTCGCCCGAGATGTCCTTGCCGCGGGTGGCCCCGACCGCGTCGAGCTCGTCGATGAAGACGATCGCCGGCGCCTCCTTGCGCGCCTGGCGGAACAGGCGCCGGATGCGCGCCGCGCCCAGGCCGGCGAACATCTCGACGAACGACGACGCCGACTGGGCGAAGAACTCCGCCTTCGACTCGTGCGCCACCGCCTTCGCCAGAAGCGTCTTCCCGGTGCCGGGCGGGCCGTGCAGCAGGATCCCCTTGGGCACGCGGGCGCCGAGCTTGCGGAAGCGCTTCGGGTCGCGCAGGAACTCCACCACCTCGCGGAGCTCGTCCTTCGACTCCTCCACCCCGGCCACGTCCTCCCACTTCACCGCGCTCGCCGACGCCGGCTTGATCTGCTGCGGCTTCGTGCGGGGCATGTAGCGCAGCGTCATCAGCAGGAACGTCGCGATCAGCGCCATGAAGATGATCGGCAGCCAGATGACCATCCAGCTCTCGATGTCGTCCCAGGTGAGGCCGCTGGCCTCTTCGGCCAGCGTGGGCACGACCGGGTTCACGCTGAAGGCGTTGGAGCCGTCGGTGCGGGCGAATGTGCGCGCCCCCAGGTCGACCTGCCAGCCGTCGGGGAGGTCGTCGCCCGGCGCGGCGAGGATCTCGCGGAGCTCCTCCCGCGCCTGGTCGCAGCTCAGGTCGGCGGTGTCGCGGATCGTGATCGAGTGGCCGCCGGACTCGAGCGTCAGGCCGCCCACGGTCTGGGTCTTCGCCACCTGCAGCGAGCCGGTGCACTCCGCGGACCCGCCCTGGGCCGCCGCCGCGGGTGGGGCAGCGCAGGCAGCAAGGATCAACAGGAGGGTCGCCCGCCTCATCTCATACCCCAATCGGCAAGCGCGTCCATCTGGTTGAGCGCTACTCCACCCGCTCTAGGCGCGGGTTGGGCCGGTAGGCGCGACCGGCCTTGGCGCAATCGCGCCCGCGGACGCGCACCACGTCCGCCGTGAAGTCGTTCTCCCCGCGCACGAGCGACGAGCCGACGCCGTAGGAGTCCACCGGCGCCCCGAGCGCCTCGAACTCCCGGATCTTGGCGGCGTCGAAGCCGCCGGAGACGACGATGCGAACGTGGCGGTGCCCGGCCTCGTCGAGCGCCTCGCGGACCCGCTGGACCAGGACCGGGTTCACGCCCGTGGGCTTGAAGTCGCCCATCTCGTGCCACAGCGCCCGGTCGACCATCCGCTCGGACGTGTCGAGCCGCACCCCCCAGAGCCGGTCGCCGAGGGCGTCGGCCACCTCGAGGGCGGTCCGCACGGAGTCGTTCTCGAAATCGACCAGCACGGTCACGTTCATCTCCTCCGCGAAGCGGTCGGCGAAGGAGCGCGCGGCCTCGACCGTGTCGCCGCCGTACGCCGCGATCAGCCCGTGCGGCACGGTGCCGACGCCGACGCCGCCCCACCACGACGCCTGGGCCTCGGTCGACACCCCGATCGCCCCCGCCACGTGCGCTGCCCAGCCGTCCCCGGTCTGCACGAGCCAGTGGTCGTGGCGGGCGGGGAAGAACAGGATCGGCTTGCCGTTCGCCGCGTCCACGACCTCGCGGACGTTGCGCATGATGAGCGAGCGCCGCGCCATGCAGCCGAGGTAGACCGTCTCGAGATGGGCGAAGAGCGAGTAGTCGCCCTCGATCGTCATGACCGTCTCGAAGGGGGCGATGGGGTCGCCCTCGTGGAGCGCGCACACCTCGAGCGCATCCCAGTCGTCGCTGCACAACTTGAGCACGGCGACGGCCTCGTCCACGCCGCCCAGAAGCGAGCGGTGCTTCTGGAAGACCTGCATGGTCACGCGCGGGTGGAGGCCCTGCTCCTTGAGGAGCTGCCGGGTGAAGTTGAAGTAGGCGTCCGAGTAGTAGCCCGACCGGATGCGCTCGACCGGGAGGCGGAAGACCTCCGGGCTCAGCCGCTCACGCGTCTGCGTGCTCGACACGCAGGATCTCCTCCAGCGCGGCGCGGCCCACCTCGAGCTGCTCCGGGGTCGGCTCGCGGGTGCCGACCGCGCGCTGGATCTCGTGCCCCGGTACGCGCAGCAGGCGTGTGAGGCGGCTGCCGGGGTGACGCTCGGACCAGGCGAACACCTCCACGGCCACCGCCGCGCTGCCGAGCCCTACGGCGGCCTCGGCCATCGGGCCGCGCAGGCCGGCGCGCCGGGCGGCCACGTTGCCGACCGCGGCCGCGGTGAGCATCGGGGCCACCAGGTGGGAGCCGCAGCGGTCGTGCTCCTTGGTGGCGTCGGCGGCGTCGGAGTCGTCCTCGTAGGCGGCGATCGCCTTGTGCTCGACGCCGTGGTAGGCGGCGAGGTCGCCGCTGCGGAGCGCCAGGAGGGCGGGCGCCACGCTCACCAGCGCGACGGCGACCTCACGGCCGGCGCCGCGGCCGGCCTTGCGGATGGCCTGGCCGCCGACCGCGGCGGCGCCCATCGCGCCGAGCGTCTTCAGGTCCTGCATCGGCAGGCGGGCCTCGGGCAGCGCCCGCTTGACGAGCGGGATCACAGCCATCGCCTCCGCGAGCTTCGTGACGCCGCGCACGCCGGGGATGGCCTCGGCGGCCTTGGAGCCGAGGTCCGGCTTGCGGCCGGAAGCCACCTTCAGCTCGCCGGCGTCCGTTCGCACGGCGGCGGCCCAGTGGGTGGGGCCGTGCACGAGCAGCCCGTTGCGGAGGGCCATACCGCCGAGTCGGAGCTTGTCCTCGGGCACGGGCGCTGTCATCGCTACGGAGGGTAAGGGACGGGGGGCCCGCGCGGGGGCGGGCGTCGGCGCCTAACGCGGGAACATCTTGCGAACGCTCCACAGCCAGCGGACGTCGCCCTTCGGCCGCAGCCGGCGGGTGGCCGCCAGCTTCAGCCCGTTCTCGCGGCCGCCGATCATGTCGGCCCAGTCCTCCCAGCGGCACTGCAGAGTCACGGTGGGCGATTCGGCCCGGCCCGGCGCGACCCGCGTGTCGCCGTTCGCCACCACGAGGTGCCACGGCTCGGCATCCGCGAAGTCCCACTGGATCGTGCCCGGCTCGGCCGGCGCCTCGCGCTGGTCGAGCCCGCCGCGCATGAGCTCGAACAGGGCGGCCATCGTGTCGCGATCGCTGCGCGGTGGGCCGGTCTTCTCCCCCAGCACTCCGCCGAACACGAGCTTCTGGCCGAGCTTGGCCCGCTCGAGCGGCTCGAGGTCGGGCGCGAAGATCGGCGGGCCCGGCAGCTCCTCCATCGGCAGGCCGGCGCTGCGCAGCTTCGTCTCGATCGACGCGGCGCCCTCGGCCCCGATCTCCTCGAGCGTGAAGCCGAACACCTCGGTGTAGCGGCGGTCCCAGCCCGGCGGCACCAGCACGGCGGCGGTGTACGGGATCACTTCGCGCAGCATGTCCGCCACGGCGTGGCGGCAGTCCTCGTCGTCGCGGCAAAGGTCCGAGAGAAGCTTCACACCGAAGCCGATGTGCCGCTGCTCGTCGGCCGCCACCCGCTCCATGCCGGAGCGGAAGCCGGGCAGCAGGTCGCGCTGTTCGAGGTAGCTGGTGATGAAGTGCTGACCCGGCTGGGCGAGGGTGGCCTCGATGATCACGTGGTAGAGCGTGATCGCTGCGGCCAGGTTGGCCCGAGTGGGCCTGCGTCGCAGCTCCGCGCACATGGTCTCGAGCCGGCCGAAGACCTGGCGGAAGCCCCAGGTGAGCTGGGGCTCGATCGCGGCCAGGCGGGAGCCGGTGTCGCTGCCGCCGACGCCTGCGACCTCGTGCATGAAGCGGCTGAAGAAGACGGCGTGGCGGGCCTCGTCGACCTGCTGCGTGGCGAGGAAGTACTTCTGCTCCTCGCGCGGGGCGGCGTCGATGTAGGGCGAGAGGCCGTCGGCAACGGCGTCCTCGCCCCAGAAGAAGAGGGCGTAGTTCCAGAGGGCGGCCGTGCGCTCGAACTCGGTGAACTCCTCGCGCCACTGGCGGGCGTCCTCGGTGAAGTCGATCTCGCTGGCGCGCCAGTTGCCCCGCTCCCAGCGCGCATAGAGGTCGTCGTAGGTGATCCTGTCGGCGGCCGTGCGAACCGGTACATTTGTACTCATGAGTGGGACAAATGTACCAGGGGCCGCAAGCGGGCGCGAGCAGGCGCGTGGCGGCGCCACCCGGCCGCGTCGCGAGGAGCGCGGCGGCCGCAGCGGGCCGCGCGGCGAGGCGCGCCGCGAGGCCATCCTCCGCGCCACGCTCGCCATCATCGGCGATCGCGGGCCCGACGCCGTCACCCACCGCGCCGTCGCCCAGCGGGCGGGCCTTCCCCTCTCCGCCACCACCTACTGGTTTGCCTCCAAGGACGAGCTGCTCCAGGAGACCCTCCTGCTCGCCGCCCGCGAGGAGGTGGAGCGGCTCGAGCGCGTGGTGTTCGAGCTCGCCCCCCGCGAGCTCGACGTGCTCGAATGGGCCCGTGCCGTCTCCGCGGTGCTCGCCGAGGACCTGCAGTCGGACCCGGCCCGGCATGTGGCCTTCACCGAGCTCGTACTCGAGGGCACGCGCCGGCCATGGCTCGGCGCCGAGGTCGCCCGCTGGCACCAGGCCCAGCTCGCCCTGGCCGAGCTCGGCCTGCGCGCAGCCGGCGCCACCGACCCGCACGGCGACGCCCCGCTCGTCGTCGCGGCGATCACAGGCTTCATGCTGGGCCAGCTCGTGAACCCCGCGGAGGACTTCGAGCAGCAGGTGCTCCGCCCAGCCCTCGAGCGCCTCTTCACCCGCCTGACCGAAGGGGTGGCCGCTTGAGGCTCGCCCACCGCGTGGCCGGACCCCCGGACGGGCCGGTTGCCCTCCTGCTGCACGGCTATCCCGAGTCCTCATACATGTGGCGCGATCTCATGCCGCAGCTCGGAGACTCCGGCTGGCGCGCCGTCGCCCCCGACTTAGCCGGCTTCGGCGACTCCGAGCCCGATGCGCCGGGCACCTGGGAGCGCCACGTGGAGTCGGTCGAGCGCTTCCGCCTGGAACAGGGCATCGAGCGCTGCGTCCCGGTCGTGCACGACTGGGGCGGCCTGATCGGCCTGCGCTGGGCCTGCGAGCACCCGGAGGCGGTCCAGGCGCTCGTGATCAGCTCGACCGGCTTCTTCCCGGACGGCAAGTGGCACGGCATGGCGACCGCCCTGCGCACGCCCGGCACCGGCGAGCAGGTCGTCGACGGTCTCGACCGCGACGGCTTCGCCGGCCTGCTGCGCTCCACAGGCTCCGGCTTCGGCGACGACGCGATCGACGAGTACTGGAAGGCCTTCGCCGACGAGCCGCGCCGGCGCGGCCAGCTCGAGCTCTACCGCTCCGGCGACTTCGAGAAGCTCGCCGGCTACCGCCTCGCCGACCTCGTCGTGCCGGTGCTGCTGGTGTGGGGCGAGAAGGACGAATTCGCCCCCGTGGCGGGCGCGCACCGCTTCGAGCGCGAGCTGCCGGACACGGAGCTGGTGGTCGTGGACGGCGCCGGCCACTTCGTCTGGGAGGACGCGCCGGAGCGCTGCGCCCAGGCGGTCACCGCCTTCCTCAGGCGCCTCCCCTAGCCAGGTTCGGCCCTGCCCCGTTCCGGGTAGGGCCTATCCAAGTAGGTACCTCGGCAGGGGAGAGCAATGAGTAGCCGTCGTCAGTTCGTGCCCGGCTTCGCCGTGCTGCTTGCGGTCGTGATCGCAGCAGGCGGAGTACTCGCCATGACCGCCGGAGCGGCGGACCCGAACCAGGGGACCGTGTCGCTCGACCAGACCCAGACGGGCTGGACCGGCAAGCACTACGCGTCCACCTCGGCGCCGGTGCTGGAGGCCCGCTCGGCCCAGGCTGTGTGCGCGGTGCCCGGTGACGAGATCTGCGATCACTTCGACCTGACCGCGGACGTGGACGCCTCGCATTGGGACTCGAACCGCGGCGGCGTGGAGGTGCTGATCTCCTGGGCGAGCGAGACGGACGACTTCGACCTGTACGTCTACGACGCGCAGGGCAACCCGGTGGGCAGCTCCGCCAACGCCGGCACCTCCAGCGAGCGCGTCTTCATCGAGAACGCGAGCGGCGACTACCAGGTGCGCGTGGTGCCTTGGGACGTGACGGACTCGGACTACGCCGGCGGCGCCTGGATCGAGAGCCGGGCCATGGTCGGCGGCGACGTGCCGCAGGAGCCGCTCTCCGGTGAGCGCTGCCGCAACGGCACGGCGGGTCCCTTCCCGTGCAGCAACGTCAACCTCGAGAGCTTCCTGCCACTCGCCAGCATCGGCGGCGGGCAGCTGAACGACATCTGGGGCTGGACGGACCGCAGGACCGGCCGCGAGTACGCGCTCGTGGGCAAGACGAACGGCACCGCCTTCGTCGACATCACCGACGATCGCCAACCGCGCTACCTCGGCGACCTCCCCTCGCACCAGCCGGTCGAGACGATCTTCAACGTCTGGCGCGACATCAAGGTCTACCGCAACCACGCGTACGTGGTGAGCGAGGAGCCCGCGCACGGCATGCAGGTGTTCGACCTGACTCGCCTGCGTGGGGCACGCGAGCCGCGCACCTGGACGGAGGACGCGCACTACTCGTTCGTCCTCGACGGCACGGCCAGCTTCCTGCCGCCGTCCACGCGCATCCTCAACCCGCCGGACAACGCGCACAACATCGCGATCAACGAGGAGAGCGGGTTCGCGTACGCGATCGGCACGAGCACGTGCGGCGGCGGTGGACCGCACATGATCGACATCCGCGACCCGAAGAACCCGAAGTTCGCGGGCTGCGTGTCGGAGGACGGCTACACGCACGACACCCAGTGCGTGAACTACAGCGGTCCCGACCAGCGCTTCGCCGGCCGCGAGATCTGCTTCAACTCGAACGAGGACACCGTGACGATCGCCGACGTGACCGACAAGGACTCCCCGGTCCAGCTGTCGCGCACCGGCTACGACACGGCGGCCTACACGCATCAGGGCTGGCTCACGCCTGACCAGCGCTACTTCATCGTCGACGACGAGCTCGACGAGCAGGAGCAGGGCGGCCAGACGAAGACGTACATCTTCGACGTGGGCAGGCTCGACGCGCCGTCGCTGATCGGCGTGTACAACGGCCAGGCCGAGTCGATCGACCACAACCAGTACACGCTGCGAAACCGGTCCTTCCAGGCCAACTACCGCTCGGGTCTGCGGATCCTCGACACCTCGGGCGTGGCCGAGGGCACGCTCGGCGAGGTCGGGTTCTTCGACGTCTACCCGCCCGACGACGCGGCCGAGTTCAACGGGGCGTGGAGCAACTACCCGTACTTCGGGTCCGGCCTGGTGGTGGTGAGCGGCATCGAGCAGGGCCTGTTCGTGCTGCGGCCCACGGGCGCGGCGAGGGCCCGGTAGCGCTGCGAGACTTACACATGTGGAGCGGCTCTTCGACCTAGAGGACTCGCCGGCCGGCGCCAAGACCGCGGTGCCGGCCGGTGACCTGCCGCTGGCCGCACGGATGCGGCCGGCGTCGCTCGGCGAGTTCGTCGGGCAGGAGCACCTGCTGGGCCGCGGCTCGGCGTTACGAACGGCCATAGAGGAGGGCCGCCCGCACTCGATGATCCTGTACGGGCCGCCCGGCACCGGCAAGACCACGCTCGCCCGCCTGCTGGCGGTGAACGCGCGCGCCGCCTTCGAGGAGGCCTCGGCCGTCAACGCAGGCCGCGCCGAGGTGCGCGAGGTGCTCGCCCGGGCCGAGCACAGGCGCCGCACCGCCCACGAGGGCACGATCTTCTTCCTCGACGAGATCCACCGCTTCAACAAGGCCCAGCAGGACACGCTGCTGCCGGCCGTGGAGGAGGGCCTCGTGGTGCTGGTGGGCGCCACCACCGAGAATCCTTACTTCGAGGTGAACTCGGCGCTCCTGTCGCGCTGCCGCATCTACGAGCTGCGCTCCCTCGAGACCGATCACGTGCTGGCGCTGCTGCGCCGCGCGCTGGGGGACGAGCGAGGGATCCCGGCTGCGCCCCAGGTGGAGGACGACGCCCTCGAGTTCCTCGCCGCCCGGGCGGTCGGCGACGCCCGCACCGCTCTGTCCGCGCTCGAGCTCGCCTGCGAGACGGTCGGCGAGACCGGCACCGTCACGCTGCGAGTGGCCGAGGACGCCCTCCAGCGCAGCGCCATCCTCTACGACAAGGGCGGCGACAAGCACTACGACCTGATCTCGGCCTGGATCAAGTCCACGCGCGGCTCGGACCCGGACGCCTCGCTGCTCTACCTGGCGGCGATGCTCGAGGGCGGCGAGGATCCGCGCTTCATCGCCCGCCGCATGGTGGTGCTGGCGAGCGAGGACATCGGCAACGCCGACCCGCGCGCGCTCGAGGTGGCCGTGAACGCGGCGCACGCCGTAGAGCACGTGGGGATGCCGGAGTGCGCGCTGAACCTGGCGCAGGCCGCCGTGTACCTGTCGCTGGCGCCGAAGTCGAACGCCTCGTACAAGGCGCTCGGAAGGGCGCGCGACTGGGTGCGGGAGCACGGCGTGCCCGAGCCGCCGGCCGCCCTGCGGAGCGCCGCGTATCCCGGTGCCAAGAAGCTCGGGCGCGGCAAGGGCTACGACTACCCGCACGACCACCCCGAAGGGGTCTCCGAGCTGGAGCTGATGCCCGACGAGGCGAT
>DASZJZ010000181.1:0-2747 GCA_035947555.1 Thermoleophilaceae bacterium
ATTCTGGATCCGGCTTTGCTGCGGCCGGGTCGCTTCGACCGTCAGATCGTGGTCGACCGGCCCGACCGCAAGGGCCGCACCAAGATCCTCGAGGTCCACACGCGCGGGAAGCCGTTGGCGAAGGCGATCGACCTGGACGCCCTGGCCGGCCAGACCCCCGGGTTCACCGGCGCAGACCTGCAGAACCTCGTGAACGAGGCCGCCCTGCTGGCCGCCCGTCAGGGCAAGCGCGAGATCGACCACCTCCAGCTGGAGGAGGGGATCATGCGCGTGATCGCGGGGCCGGAGAAGAAGACCCGCGTGATGTCCGAGAAGGAACGTCGCGTCACCGCGTTCCACGAGATGGGCCACGCGCTGGTCGCCCACTACCTGCACAACACCGACCCGGTCCACAAGATCTCCGTGATCTCGCGCGGGCAGGCGCTTGGCTACACGATCTCGCTGCCGACCGAGGACAAGTTCCTGACCACCCGGGCCGAGCTGCAGGACACGATGGCGATGACGCTGGGCGGCCGGGCGGCGGAGGAGATCGTGTTCGGCGAGGTCACCACCGGCGCCTCCAACGACCTGGAGAAGGTCACGGCCACCGCCAAGCAGATGGTGATGCGCTTCGGGATGTCGGACAAGCTGGGGCCGCGCGTGTTCGGCCACGACCACGGCCAGCCCTTCCTGGGCCGCGAGTTCTCGTCCGAGCCGGACTATTCGGACGAGATCGCCCGCGAGATCGACGACGAGATCCGCCGCATCGTCGAAGAGGCCCACCAGCTGGCGCGCGACATCCTCGAGCAGCATCGCGAGAAACTCGACATGACCTCCGAGATCCTGCTGCGCCGCGAGACGATCGAACGCGAGCAGTTCATCGAGCTGCTCGACGGCAAGACCGAAGAAGAAGTATTCGGCGAGGACCAGCCGGCGCTGCCGGCTCCGCCGCCGGCGCCGGAGGCTCCGGAGCGCAAGCCCGAGCGGGCCCCGAAGCCGCTGCCACGACCCGGCTTGGCCGGAGGCACCGCTGAGATGCGCGCCGAGGCGCCCGATAAGCCGGAGCCGGCCTAGGCCTCGCGGCGACGACCCGGCAGGCAGGCACCCGATCCGGCCCACGCCTCGCGGCGACGACCCGGGACGCGGGTACCCGATCCGGCCCAGGACGTGCGGCGAGGGCCTGGCGCGCGGGCATCCTTGCCGATCTTCACTTCGTCCCGGACCCGCGCCGGCGGCAGGAGTGGCAGAACCGCTACGACTTCAACGGCCTCGAGGACCGCTGCGAGCGCGCCCTCGACGTGTTCGCCGACCGGCAGGTGGACGTGGTGGTCCTGGTGGGCGATCTCGCCGAGGACGGTGATCTGCCGAGCCTGAGGCGGGCGCTCCGGCTGGGTTGCACCACAACTCCGGCATTCGTCGTGGGCGGCAACCACGACGGCATCGGGATGCTGGCACGCGCGCTGCGCGCCGAGCCGGGCACGGCGCGGATGATCGGCGCGCGCGGAAGGGACGTGGCGGGCGTTCGCGTGGCCGGCCTGCCGATCACACGGCGCCGGCCCGGCCGCTGGGCCTGCACGAAGCGTCCGGCGGTCGCCGAATGGGGGCGCGGCCCGGTGGTCCTCGCCAGCCACTTCCCCGTCCTCGCTCGTGAGCGACAGCTGCGGGAGGCCGGCCTGCGTCACCCGGCGGGGCTGCTGAACCGGGAGCGCATCGAGGACGACCTGCGGCGGCGGGGGACCCCGACGGTGGTGGTCGGCGGGCACATGCACGTGCGCGACAGCGCCTCCGCCGGGCCAATCCTGCAGATCAGCTGCGGCGCGCTCGTCGAGCCGCCCTTCGACGCGACGGTGCTCACGGTCGAGGCTCACGAAGGGTCGGTGACGGTCGAGCGCAGGGCCTACGAGCTCGGCACCGCGCGCGAGCGTCGCAACCCGCGCATGGTCCCCGCGCGCCAGCGCTGGCACTTCACGGCCCGCCGCGGCTGGAGCCGCACGGACCGGCGAAGCTAGGCCGGCGCCAGGCCGAGGGCTACGGCCACCCGTGGGTCGGCGAGCGTCTCCGCGGTGAGCGAGGCGCCCTCGATCGGCAGGTCCGGGAAGTAGGGGACGGCTATGACGTACATGCCTGCGGCGCGGGCAGCCGCTACGCCATCGCCGAGTCCTCCAGGGCGGCTGAGCGCTTCGGGTCGGTGCCGAGTGCGGCGCATGCGGCCAGGTAGAAATCGGGTGCGGGAGTTGATCGGAGCTTGCGGTCGACCGTAACGGTCAGCATCAGCGCACCGCCAGCAGGAAGTCCACGAGCGCGTCCAGCTCGGCGTCGGTCATACGCTCGCCGAAGTTGTCCGGCATCGCCGCCCAGGACGGTGGCGAGAGGATCGCCGCCGTCAGCGACTCGCGCGTGTGGGAGTCGAGACGCTCGTCGAGGTCCGGTCCGATCGGGCCGCTCGAGCCGGCTGCGGCGAGGACGTGGCACCCGCCGCAGCCCATCCGGTTGAAGACCGCGAAGCCCGCCTCGTGGCCCTCTGGAACGCCCGGCCCAACGGGCGCCGCCACAGCGGCCTGCTGGCCCGCACCGGACGACCGCTCGTCGCTGTCGCTGTCCGTGGTGACCGCAATCACCGCGAACGCCGCCGCCGCGGCCGCGACACCGGCCGCGAAGGGGACCGCGTGCCGGCGAAGGAAGCTCATCCGCCCGCCGGCGCCGCGGGCCGCCGCTGCGCCGGAGCGATGCTCATCCGCCCGCCGGGCTCGGTCCTCCGCGCCGCCGCT
>DASZJZ010000182.1:0-9022 GCA_035947555.1 Thermoleophilaceae bacterium
CGCAGCTTTCCGGCGCGGCGGCACGGTACGACTCTCTACCACTCACACGACCCGGTCAAGCTGCCCGCGGTAGCGCAGACGGGCCACGGTCGAAGTGGAAAGCGGGCGGTCGGCACACGACTGCCTAGCACCTACTGCCTCCACCTGCACTACGAGGCCGGCATCCCCCGGGCCAAGATCGACACACTGACCGCGTGGTGGGAGACCGAGCTTCACTCCGCGGCCGAGCAGGCGGCGCTCCGCTACACCGAGGCGCTCACCCGCGCCGCCGACACCGACCGGGACGCGGCGTTCCAGCGCTTCCACGACGCGCTCGCCGAGCACTTCAGCCCGGAGGAGATGCTCGAGATCGTCGCCGTCGTCGTCAACATGAACGTCTGGACCCGGATCAAGCTTGCCGAGGGCGCGATGCCCGGCCCCGGCTGATTGAACAGCTTCCCCCGTCAGAGCTCTCCGGCTGAGACCGTCTGGCTCCGGGGCCGCGTGTTCGCGTGGAGCCCTGGTACTTCTCGCTACGTCCCCTTTGCCGGCTCGGCGCTTCGCAGCGCCCCCGCCGCCGGCGTGTAGATGCTCTCGTGACCGTCGTCCCAGCTGATGCGGTAACGAGCCGACGGGGCCTCGCGCACCACCTCCTTGATGACGCCCGTGCGAGGTGGCCGCTCGGTCGACTCGGACTCCACCTCCACCCGATCTCCGGCCTTCAGCTCCATCCTCTCAACCTCCTGAATCGCGTCACCTGGCGTGATACCAGAAGTGCGGCCGCCACCGAGCGTCGTCGAGCCCGACGCGCTCTCCCCTCAGCCGCCGGATGGCCGGATGGCGAAGCGCTGCTCGCTTACCCGATCGGGCTTGGTGCCGAGCTGCGCGCAGGCGCGCTCGAGGCGGGCCGCGATCCAATCGGCCGCCGAGCCGTATGCGAGCCCGGTCTCGCAGAAACGAAGCTCGAGTCCGACCAGCTCCAGCTCCGCGTCGGTGCGCGGGTGCCAGAGGGCGAGGATCCCGAGGTCGTTGCGCCGCTTGGGATCGACCGCGTAGTCGTCGAGAGCGTCCCCGAGGTCGTAGAGCGCGAGCCGCCCGTCGACTGGCTCGATGCCATGGAAGACGTGGGCGGCGTGCCCGGCGACGAGGTCGGCGCCCGCTGCGAAGAGCTCGCCGGCGCGCTTGCGCTGCCAGCGCGCCGGTGCGGTCGCCATCTGGGTCCCCCAGTGCAGGAATGCCACGACCAGGTCCGCCTCGGCGCGCAGGCGGCCCAGCTCCGACGCGACCCACTCAGGGAGCCCGGCGCTCAGCCGGGCGAACGCGACGCCCGGCGCATCGACCGTCGCCGCGTACTCGAGCGGATGATCCGTTGCGCCCAGCAGGCCGAGCCGAAGGCCGCCGGCCGACACGACCGTGCCCTGCCGCGCCTTCTGCCGGTCGGCTCCCGCGCCCGCCGCGGCGATCCCCGCTCCGGCCAGGTGCTCGAGCGTGTCGGTGAGGGCTATGGCTTCGTAGTCGAGCGCGTGGTTGTTCGCCAGCGACACCGCGGAAACCCCCACCGCGGCGAGGGCGTCCACGGCTGCGGGCGGGGCCCGAAAGAAGAACGGTTTGTGAGCGAGGCGCGTGGTGCGGCTTCCGCGCGCGGAGATGCAGCATTCGAGGTTGCAGACGAGCGCATCGCAGGAGCGGCACAGCTCGGCCAGCTCGTCCGACCAGACCCGCTCCGGCCGCCCGCGGGCGAGTCGCTCGGCCACGAGCCGACCGAGCATCACGTCGCCGAGCAGGCCGATCGTGGGGTGCGCGGGTCGCCCGAGACCGGAGATCGCGCTCGCGGGCTCAGGACCCATCGCGGCGGAATCCGTGGGTCCCGTACAGCTTTACGAAGTGGGCCGGGGTGATACTCCGTCTGCGCTCCAAGCCGGCGAGCCCGCGCTCGAACAGCACGACCTCATCGTGCCCACCCGGGCCCACCGGCTGCACGAGCCGTCCGCCCGGGACGAGCTGCTCGACCAGCGGAGGCGGCACGCGCGGGAACGCGGCCGAGACGACGACCGCGTCGAACGGGGCCCTGGCGGGCAGCCCGCGGCTTCCGTCCGCGACAAGGATCTCGACACCCGTCACGCCCTGCGACTCGAGGTTGTCCCGCGCGGCTGCCGCCAGGTCGGCGAACCGCTCCACGCTGATCACCTCGCGCGCGAGCCGCGCCAGCAGCGCGGTCTGGAAGCCGTAGCCCGTGCCAACCTCGAGCACGCGCTCCCGTCCCTCGAGTGCCAATGCCTCGAGCATCCGAGCCACCAGCGACGGCTGCGTCGTGACCTGGCCATGCGGGATCGGGATCGGCTCGTCGCTATAGGCACGATCCACCTGGTCAGCAGGCACGAAAGCGGCACGGCGTACGGAGCCGAGCGCCGCGAGGACGCGCGCGTCTCCGACGCCGGCGGCCCCGACCAGCCGCGCCAGCTGCGCGGGCCCCGTGGGAGGTCTCTTTGCGCCTGGCCTGCCCTCGATGATGGAGCGAAGGCTATGGGCCTTCGCTATCACTTGACGGCGTGACGACGGCGGCGGTGGCGCTCGAGGAGTCGCGGCGCCAGCGGCGCGGGCAGATCTACGTGGCACTTGCCGCGATCGCGTGGTCGACCGCCGGCGTCCTCCAGCGCCAGCTCACCCTCGACACCTCGACGCAGGTCCTCGGGCGAGCGGCGTTCGCGGGCGCCGCGCTGCTCGCCTACGTCGCGCTCGTCGAGCGCGGGCGGGTGGTGCAGGCGTTCAGGTCCGCCGGCGTGGCGGGCGTCGCCGTTGCGCTGTGCGTCGCGACCGCGTCGGGCAGCTTCATCGCCGCGCTCAACCACACGAGCGTCGCACGCGTCCTGTTCATCCTGGCCCTCGCCCCCGTGCTCGCCGCCCTGCTCGCCCGGGTCACGCTCGGCGAGCCGATCACCCGGCGCACGGCCGTGGCGATGGCGCTGGCGCTGACCGGCGTCACGCTGATGCTCGGGGCCCCCGGCGAGGGCAGCCTGGCGGGCGATGGCCTCGCGTTCCTCACGGCGCTCGCCTTTGCGCTGATGATCGTGATCACCCGCTGGCGCCACGACGTATCGATGGCGCCGGCCACCTGCCTCTCGCAGGCGATCCTCGTCGCAGCCTTTCTTCCCTTCGCCACTCCCGGCGAGATCGGCGGTGACGACGTCGTCTGGCTGGCGGCGCTCGGCATCGGCCAGATCGGGCTGGGCTTCGCGCTGCTCACCGTCGGCGCTCGGCTGATCCCGGCTGCCCAGGTGGGGCTCATCACTCTGCTCGAGGTGGTCCTCGGACCGGTGTGGGTGTGGCTCGCGCTGGATGAGCGCCCCAGCACGCTCACGCTCGCCGGCGGCGCGATCGTGATCGTCGCGATCGTGATCCAGACGCGCGCGGCGCCACCACCCGAGCCGGACGAGGAGCCGGCGCTCCCGGCACCGCACTAAGCGCCGGCGGGCGGCAGCTCGGCGGCGGCGGCGCCCGCCTCGAGCTCCAGCGACCAGCGGCCCACGTCGAGCGCCACCGCCTGGTCGCCTCTGGCCAGCGCCTGGCGGCGCTGCACCTCGAGCGCCAGCAGCTCCGCCTCAAGGCAGGCGCGGCGCGCCCGCAGGCGCTCCTGCTCGAGCCGGATCCGCATGGCCTCCTCGCGCGCGGGCTCGCACGACGAGCAGTGGGCCAGCTCCGCCTCGTAGAGCGTGCCGTCGGTGGGCAGGGTGACCTGGCGGGGGTCGCGGATGCCTTCGCCGCGGCGGGGCACTTCGCGGGCCGCGTCCTCCAGGAGCTTGCGCGTCCTGTTCGGCAGGCCGGCCGTGTCGTCGAGCGAACGCCACGGGCCCTCGTCGAGCCGCCACTCGATGCTCTCCGCGCTCGTGGACGCCTCGTAGACCTCGTCGACGCGGCGCACGTAGTAGGTCACCGCGTAGCAGTCGTTGTCGTTTCGCAGCGTGCGGCTGGTCGCCTCACGGTGCTCGGCCTCCTCGAACCGGCTGATCACGAGCGACCGCTCGGCGTCGGTCGACTGCGCCGAGGTCATCGCGTTCTGCGTGAACTGCTCCGACACGGTCCGCAGCGAGGCGCCGCTCGCCACGCTGGTCTCGACCCCGAACGAGAACTCGCCGCTGACGCTGGGCGCGCCGAAGAAGCCGGCCAGGCCCCCTCCGGCCGACACGGAGGTGTCGGCGCGGGTCCGGGCCTCCGTGAGCGTGTCCACGTACGACGACGCCGACGCCGAGCGCCGAGTCTGCGAGAGGGCGCTGAGCGTCTGGCGGAACGACGAGTGCACCGAGAGGCGCTCGGTGTCCGAGCGCACCCGCCGGTAGCGGTCGTACTCGTAGAGCTGGACCGCCTCGCCGGGGAGCAGCGTCGTGGTGTACAGCAGCCCGCCCTGGCTGCGGCCAAGCAGCCGGAGGCAGTGCTGGTAGGTCACGCGGAGCTGCAGCAGGCGCCGCTCCTCCAGGCGGCCGGCGTCGAAGACGCGCGACTCGTAGAAGAACATGCAGCGGTGCGGGTCGAGCCACGGCAGCGGAGCCGGGCCCCGGCACTCCTCGGGCGTGTCCTCGCTGCACTCCCCGCCGCAGCCGCGGCACCCCGCCGGTTCTGCGACGGGCTCCGACGCGCAGGCGGCGAGCAGCGCCCGCTCGGCGTTGACGCGTCCGTAGCCGACCTCCTCGTTCCAGGTGCCGCTCGGCTTGCCGGCAACGTTCGCGTACGCGTACAGGTTCGGCGAGATCTTGTCGCAGGTGCTCTCGATGAGCGAGCGCACCTCCACG
Organism: Thermoleophilaceae bacterium; assembly: GCA_035947555.1. GTDB lineage: Bacteria > Actinomycetota > Thermoleophilia > Solirubrobacterales > Thermoleophilaceae > JACVRW01. The sequence continues at coordinate 4,764 of DASZJZ010000182.1, forward strand.
TTGGACAGCGACGGCCGCAGGCTGAGCATGAGCGTCGCCAGTCCGGCCACGTGCGGCGTGGCGGCCGAGGTGCCGTTGAAGCGGTCGTAGTAATCGCCGCCGGCGTATCCGTCGCCGCCGAGCCGGTCGGTCGTGGGGATCTCGAGGCACGGCGCCACCACGTCGACGTCGGGGCCGTATGACGCGCCCCACCAGGGCTCGCTGGAGGAGTCGCCGCCGCGCTTGCGCTCGTCGCTGCGGTTGCTGCCGCCGACGCACAGGGTGCGCACGTCGCTGCCCGGGAAGCGCGACTCCGCCCAGTCCTCGTTGCCCGAGGCGGCGACCAGCACGAGGCCCTGGTCGTGGGCGTACTGGAGCGCGTCGCGGATCAGGTCGAAGTCCCAGAAGTTCCAGGATGGGTAGACGCCGAAGCTCATGCTCACCACGCGGGCGCCGTTGTCGGCGGCGAAGTAGAGCCCCTCGGCGATGTCCACGTCCGCCCACGTGGCAGTGGCGATCGCCATCACCCGCGCCCCGCCGGCCATCCCGGCCACCCCCTGCGCGTTGTCGAACCGCGCGGCGGCGATGCCGGCGCAGGCCGTGCCGTGGTTCCCGGTCGGGCTGCCGTCGGGGATGTCGGATGACGCGTTCCAGGACTCGGGGTGCAGCTCGAGGTCGGGATGGCCCAGCTCGACGCCCTCGTCGATCACCGCGACCGTGACGGACGGGTCGGCGCGCACGATCTCCCAGGCGCGCGGCGCCTCGATCCGCTGCAGGCCCCACTGGTCGGCGAACATCGGATCGTCCGGCAGGAACTCGGTGGTGGGCGGCGCGCAGTCTGTGGTCGGGGAGAGGTAGGGGATGTTCTCGAAGCGAACGGCCCGTGCGGGGTCCACGCCCGGCTGGGCGGCCAGCCTCTCACCGAGCTCGGCCGCCACGTGGATCGCCGTGCGGCCCTCCGCGGCGCTGGCGTCCTCCAGGCGCAGGACGGTCAGGCCAGGAAGCCGGGCGGCTCGCGCGCTGTCGACTCCCACGCCCGACGGCATCGCGGCCACGCCGCCCGCCGCGTCGAGCGCCTCCTCGCGCACGTACAGGCGCGTGGGGTTGACGGCGTACAGGGTGCTCTCGTCGTCCTCCTGCTCGGCCTCGGCGCGGTAGGCGGGGCTCACCCACTCGACCAGGTCGCTCTGCTCGAGTTGCGCCATCGCGTCCGTGGGGATGGGCTCGCCGCCCGGACCCTGCGCCCACCACAGTCCGCTCGTGCGGTTGACCGCGATGGCGGGACGCTCCCGCTCGCCCTCCACGTCCGCCGGCGACAGGCCGACGTCGGCGAGCAGCGACTCGCGCTCCTCGTCGGTTCCGGCACTGGTCCAGCGAACTGCGATGCGGCTGGGCTCGAGCGAGCTTCGACCCGCCGTCGGGTGGCTGATGGTCGCGGGAAACGATCCGCGGTCTGCGTCCTTGGCCATGGGGGCTCCTTTGTAGGTACCCGCTCAGAGCCGGCCGGGCAGGTCCAGATACACGTCGAGCGAAATTGTCGTGGGGTGTATCAGGAGCGGCGCAGCGTGCTCTTGACGGGGTAGCGGCGCGGGCGCGCCGCGTCCGGAAACCACCAACAGGGGAGCCCCCATGAACAACATCTCGCCCAAGGTCAACGCCGCGGCTGCGGCAGCTGCCGCCGCCACGATCATCTGGACGGTCGTCGCCGCGCTCAGCCCTGGGATGTTCTCGGAGACGGCGATCGCGTCGCTGACCGGCGCTACCGGGACCATCCTGGCGTTCCTGCTCGGCTTCCTGATCCGCGACTCGAAGCGCGGCGAGGCGACCTGAGCAGCCGGTCCGCGATCCCGCGCACCGTGTGGATGGCGTGCAGCTGGGAGGGCTGTGCGTCGGTCAGGACCGCGATGGCGAGCTCGCGATCGCCGTCCTTCAGCCAGGCGGCCTGATGGACGAGCTCGCCTCGCTCCGTGTCGCGCCAGCCGCCCTTGAAGTGCACCGTCCAGCTCCCGCGAGCAGCGCGGGGCACGCCCCAGCGCTGCTCCGGGATCACCGAGGCCAGGAGCCGAAGCCCCCTGCGGCGGTACGGGCGCGGCAGCAGCTCGCGCACGCGTGAGAAGAAGCGCGCGAGGTCGGCGGCCGTGACCTGCGCGTTGCCCCAGTAGCCGGCGACCGTGAAGCGCCGCATCCCCGTCGACTGGGCGACCGCGACGAGACCGGGGTCGCCGACGCGCGCGTAGATCGAGTCGGCGGCGTCGTTGTCGCTGTAGGTGATCATGGCCTCGAGCAGATCCTCGGTCGCCGGATCGAGCGGCAGCCCGAGGTCTTTCAGCCGGCGGAGCTCGGCCACGAGCAGCATCGCCTTGACCACGCTCGCCGAGGGGTAGAGGCGGCCGCCTTCGCGCGTTCGCATCCGTCCTTGCGTGTCGACGACCGCGAAGGAGACCTGGCCGCCGCGCCGGCGCGCGAACTTCCACGCCTCCTGCATGGCGGCCGCGCCCGGCAGGGGGCGCGGCAGCGCAGGCTTCGGGTCGGCGCGGCTCGGCTCGAGGGTCTCGACCGGTCCTGCGAGCGCGAGCGCCTCGTCCCGGAGCGGGACGGCGTCATCGCGGTGCGGGACGGCGTCATCCCGGAGCTCCGGGCCGATGGCGGCGAGCGCGATCGCGGCGAGCGCCGCCGCCGCCACCATCGGCCGGACCCACGAACGCTTGCGAAGCTCGTCGAGGTCGGCGCCACGGGCCACGGCACAGCAAGGCTATCCCGCGGCCCGGTCGGCTCGCTCAGGCCTCCACCGGCACGTAGGCGAACTCGCCCACGTCCACCAGTCCGCCGTCGGTGAGGCGGAGCTCCGGTATCACCGAGAGCGCGAGGAACGAAAGCTGCATGAACGGCTCGTCGAGCGTCACGCCGAGCGTCTCCGCGGCGGCCGTGTTCAAGGCACGGATCTGGGCGGCCACCTCGGCGGCAGGGCGGTCGCTCATCAGCCCCGCCAGCGGCAGGGGCACCTCACCCACCACGCGGCCGTCGAGCACCGCCACCTGACCGCCGCCCAGCTCTTGCAGGCGGGCCACCGCCGCCGCCATGTCCTCCGGCCCGCCGGCGCCCCTGGCCCCGAGCGTCACGCAGTTGTGCGCGTCGTGTGCGACGGTCGAGGCCATCGCCCCACGGCGGAGCCCGAATCCGGTCGCGTAGCCGAGCCCGACCCGGCCGCTACCGCGGTGGCGCTCGACCACGGCGGCGTGGGCCACGTCCGCGCCGGGCTCGCCGAGCGTCACCTCCCTCCTCAGCGTCGTCAGGCTGCGGCTCTCCACCCCCACCGCGAGCACGCGCGTGCCGTCGCGATGGGTCAGCGCCAGGCGGTCGGCCGGCGGCGGCGTGCCCAGCCGGACCGTGCGTCGCATCAGCTCGGGCAGAGTGGCGGCCGGCACAGCCCCCGGCACTGCCTCTCCGCGTTCGGCCATCAGCCGGCCCGCCTGCCACACGCGCGCCGGACGCCAGCTCGCGAGCTCGTCGAAACAGAGCACGTCTGCCTGGTGGCCCGGCCCCAGGCTCCCGAGGTGGTGGAAGCCGTGGTAGCGGGCGGGGTTGGTGCTGGCCAGCAGCAGGGCGTCGACCTCCGGCACGCCGGCGGCCACGGCCAGGCGGGCACAGTCGTTGATGTGCCCGCGCCGGAGCAGGGTGTCGGGCTCGCGGTCGTCGGTGCAGAACGCGGCCAACTCCGGACCGTGCTCGACCACGTCGGGGATCAGCGCGTCGAGGTTCTGGCTCGCCGAGCCCTGCCGGATGAAGACCCACATGCCCTTCTGCCGCCGCTCGTGGGCGTTCTCGAGGCGGGTGGTCTCGTGGTCGGATTCCGCGCCGGCGGCGAGGTAGGCGTCGAGCGCCCGGCCGGCCACCCCGGGGCTATGCCCGTCCACGCGCCGGTGACCGGCGGTGGCGATCCGGGCGAGCATCTCCGGATCGCCGGCGATCACGCCGGGGAAGTTCATGACCTCGGCCACGCCGCGGGCGCCGTGGCGCTCGATCAGGTGGCGCACGTCGCCGGCGTCGAGGCTGGCGCCCGCGCTCTCGAACGGCGACGCGGGCACGCAGCTCGACGCGTACACGCCGAAGGTGAAGGGCAGCGGCGCGGCGGCCTCGACGAGAGCGGCGATGCCGGGCACGCCGAGCACGTTGGCGATCTCGTGCGGGTCGGCGGCCACGGCGGTGGTGCCGTGCGGGAGCACGGCCCGTACGAACTCGTCGATCCACAGCTTCGTCGACTCCAGGTGCATGTGGGCGTC
>DASZJZ010000183.1:0-15099 GCA_035947555.1 Thermoleophilaceae bacterium
GATCGCCCGGCGCAGCGGCCGCGCGCCCATCGACGGGTCCCAGCCCTTCTCGACCAGCAGGTCCGAGGCCGAGTCGGACAGGTTGAGCGACAGCTCGCGCTCGGCCAGCGACTCGCGGATCCGCTTCAGCAGCAGCTCGACAATCGAGCCGATCTCCTCGCGGGTGAGCTTGTGGAAGACGATGACCTCGTCGATCCGGTTGATGAACTCGGGCCGGAACACCTTCTTGAGCTCGCCCATGATCCGGTTCTTCATGTCGTCGTACGAGAGACCGGTCTCGTCGCCGACGGTGAAGCCGATGCCGGTGTTCTTCGCGATCTCCGACGCCCCGATGTTCGAGGTCATGATCACGATCGAGTTGCGGAAGTCGACCGTGCGCCCCTGGGCGTCCGTGAGCCGGCCGTCCTCGAGGATCTGGAGCAGGATGTTGAAGACGTCCGGGTGCGCCTTCTCGATCTCGTCGAGCAGGAGCACGCTGTACGGCTTGCGCCGCACCGCCTCGGTGAGTTGGCCGCCCTCGTCGTAGCCGATGTAGCCCGGCGGGGAGCCCACCAGCCGCGACACGGAGTGCTTCTCCATGTACTCCGACATGTCGATTCGCACCATGGCGTCCTCGTCACCGAACAGGAACTCGGCGAGCGTGCGGCCGAGCTCGGTCTTCCCGACGCCCGAGGGGCCGAGGAAGATGAACGAGCCGGTCGGTCGCTTGGGATCCTTGAGCCCGGCGCGCGAGCGGCGGATCGCCTTCGAGACGGCCTCGATGGCGGCGTTCTGCCCGATCACGCGCTTGTGGAGCTCCTCCTCCATGCGCATCAGCTTCTGCGTCTCGGCCTCGGTGAGCTTGAACACCGGGATGCCGGTCCACATCGAGACGATGTCGGCGATCTCCTCCTCGCCGATCTCCGGCCGCTCGCCGGACTCGCCCGAGCGCCACTGCTCCTCGAGCTCGCGCTTCTTGTTCGTGAGCTGGCGCTCCTTGTCGCGCAGGTTGGCGGCCTTCTCGAACTCCTGCGCCTCGATCGCCGCCTCCTTGTCGCGCCGCGTGTTCTCGATGTCCTCCTCGAGGTCGCGGTAGACCGGCGGGGCGGTCATCGACTTGATCCGCGCCCGCGAGGCCGCCTCGTCGATGAGGTCGATCGCCTTGTCGGGCAGGAAGCGGTCGGAGATGTAGCGGTCCGCAAGCTCGGCAGCAGCCTCGAGCGCCTCGTCGGTGATGCCGACGCGGTGGTGCTGCTCGTAGCGGTCGCGCAGGCCCTTGAGGATCTGGACGGTCTCCTCCGTGGAGGGCTGGTCGACCCGAATCTGCTGGAAGCGCCGCTCGAGCGCGGAGTCGCGCTCCAGGTACTTGCGGTACTCGTCGAGCGTGGTGGCGCCGATCGTCTGGAGCTCGCCGCGGGCGAGGGCCGGCTTGAGGATGCTGGCCGCGTCGATCGCGCCCTCGGCGGCGCCTGCCCCGACGAGGTTGTGGAGCTCGTCGATGAACAGGATGATGTCGCCGCGCTGGGTGATCTCCTTCATCACCTTCTTGAGGCGCTCCTCGAACTCTCCGCGGTACTTCGAGCCGGCCACCAGGGCGGCCAGGTCGAGCGTGTAGATCTGCTTGTTCTTGAGCAGCTCCGGCACCTCGCCGCTCGTGATGCGCTGGGCCAGGCCCTCCACCACGGCGGTCTTGCCGACGCCCGGCTCGCCGATCAGCACCGGGTTGTTCTTGGTGCGGCGCGAGAGGATCTGCATGATCCGCTCGATCTCGGTCTCGCGGCCGACGACGGGGTCGAGCTTGCCCTCGGCGGCCAGCTTGGTGAGGTTGCGGCCGAACTGGTCGAGCAGCTTCGAGGACTTCTTGCCCTCGCCCTGCGCGCCGGCTCCGGCGGCCGCGCGGCCCTGGCGGCCCCCCGGGCCGGACAGCATGCGGATGACCTCGTTGCGGATCTTCTCGGAGTCGGCATCGAAGTCGAGCAGGATGCGGGCCGCCACGCCCTCGTTCTCGCGGACCAGGCCGAGCAGGATGTGCTCGGTGCCGATGTAGTTGTGTCCGAGGCTCAGGGCCTCCCGCAGGGCCAGCTCCAGCACCTTCTTGGCGCGCGGAGTGAAGGGGATCTGACCGGAGGTGACCTCCTCACCCGACCCGACGATGCGGACCACCTGAGCGCGCACGCGCTCCACGGTGATGTCGAGGGACTCGAGGACACGCGCGGCCAGGCCCTCCTCCTCACGGAGCAGGCCGAGCAGGATGTGTTCGGTTCCGATGTAGTTGTGCTTGAGAATGCGGGCCTCCTCCTGGGCGAGGACGACCACCTGCCGGGCCCGTTCGGTGAAGCGCTCAAACACTGGTCTTGCCTTATCTGTCGGGAGCGTCGGGGCGGGTGTTGCCCGTTCTCTTTCCCTCAAGATCGGCAGCTACGCCGCATCCAATGAGAGGCAGTACGCGGGTTCACCGGCCCGTGAGGCGAGTCTACCAACGCCCCCTAGGGGACTTTGCGCCTTAACGGAGCCGTAAATGCCCCTCCCGAAGGGGAATTTGGGCTAGGCTCGCGCCGCCATGGGCAGGGTTCTCGTCGCCGTTTTCGCCTTTGCGATCGCCCTCGCCGGCTGCGGTGGCGACGACGAGCCCAGCCGGTTCCAGGAGGGCTACGACGCGGCCGTGACGCGGTTGAGCGAGGTCCAGGCCGAGATCTCGGAGGGCGAGAACCAGTCCAACCGAGAGATCGCGGCCGATTTCCGGCGCACGGCGGACGTCTGGGAGCGGACCCGGGCTGACCTCGCGGGGCTGGATCCGCCGGAGGATGCGCGGGCGGAGTTCCGCGAGCTGCTGGATGCCTTGGAGGGAGGAGTGGCGGACCTGCGGGCGGCTGCCAGAGCGGCCCGCTCGAACGACCCCGAGGCGTTCGAAGAGGCTCGGGACGCCCTTTCCGAGAGCAGCGAGGCGATCAGCGACGCGGACGCCGCGCTCAAGGATGCAGTCCAGGAGGGCTGACCAACTCAGTTCCGCATCGCCGGGAAGAGCACCACTTCGCGGATCGAGCGGCGGCCGCTCAGGATCATCACCAGGCGGTCGATCCCGATGCCTATCCCCCCGGTCGGCGGCATTCCGTGCTCCAGGGCGGTCACGTAGTCCTCGTCGTAGGGCTGGGTCTCCTCGTCGCCCGCCGCCTCGTCGGCGCGCTGCTGCTCGAAGCGAGCTCGCTGCTCGTCCGGGTCGTTCAGCTCCGTGAAGGCGTTCGCGAACTCCATCCCGGCCGCGAAGGCCTCGAAGCGTTCGACCAGACCGGGCTCGGAGCGGTGGTCCTTGGCGAAGGGAGACAGCTCCTTCGGATAGTCGAGTATGAACGTGGGGTCCTGAAGGTCCGCCTCGACTTGCTTCGAGAGCAGGTCGTCCACCCGCTTGGCCCAGGTGCCCTCGCCGGGGAGCTCATCGGTCTGGATGTCGAGGCCTGTCTTCTCCTTGATGGCGTCGCGCAGCGTGACGCGGCGCCAGGGCGGCGTGAAGTCGGTCGGCCCCTCGTAGCCCACCTCCTGCGCTACGTGCGAGATCAGCTCCTCGAGGCGGGCGGCGATGTCCTCGTAGTCCGCGTACGCCTCGTACCACTCGAGCATCGTGAACTCGGGGTTGTGCTTATGCGAGACGCCCTCGTTTCGGAAGTCCTTGCCGATTTCGTATACGCGCTCGAGGCCGCCCACGATCAGCCGCTTCAGGTACAGCTCGTCGGCGATCCGCAGGTAGAGGTCGCGGTCGAGCTCGTTGTGGTGCGTCACGAACGGGCGAGCCAGGGCCCCGCCGTAAAGCGGCTGCAATATCGGGGTTTCGACCTCGTAGAAGCCGCGCTCGTCGAGCCAGCGGCGGATGGCCCGGACGACCTTCGTACGCAGGATGAACAGGTCGCGCGTCTCCGGATTCGCGAGCAGGTCGACCTCCCGGTGGCGGTACCGGGTCTCTATGTCCTGGACTCCGTAGTACTCCTTTGGCACCTCCCGGAGGGTCTTCGCCAGCAGCTTCCAGTCGCGCACGAGGAGGCTGAGCTCACCGCGCCGCGACTTGAAGGCGGTGCCGTCCACGCCGATCAAGTCGCCGATGTCGAGGGAAGTCAGTAGGTCGAAGGATTCGCCCCCCAAGACGTCGCGCTTGGCGTGCAGCTGCAGCTTGCCGCTGCGGTCGGCCAGGTCGATGAAGGCGGCGCCGCCGTGCCCGCGACGAGCAGCCAGGCGACCGGCTACGCGGTAGGCGGCGTCGGTCTCGTCGCCGGCCTCGAGGCCGTCATGGGCGGTGTGGACCTCGACGACGGGCACGACCCCGTCGAACTCGTGCGGAAAGGGATCGATGCCCTGCTCGCGCAGGCGGTCGAGCTTCGCGCGGCGGTCATCCACGCGCGGGAACCTACTAGCGGGCGAGGCTAGCGCTCGATCTTGGTGATCTTGAGCTTGCGCGCGGGGCCGCGGGGCACGGGCACCGTCACGGTCTCGCCGCGCTTGTGGCCGAGCAGCGCGCGCCCGACCGGGGACTCGTTCGAAAGCCTGCTCTCCGAGGGGTTCGCCTCGGCGGAGCCGACGATCTTGAACTTCGTGGACTTGTCCGTCTTCTGGTCCTTGACGTGCACGGTCACGCCCACGCCGACCACGTCGGTGTCCACGTCGCTCTCGTCGATCACCCGCGCGTTGCGGAGCTTCTCCTCGAGGTCCGAGATCTGCTTCTCGAGCATCGCCTGCTCGTTCTTGGCGTCGTCGTACTCGGAGTTCTCGGCGATGTCGCCGAACTCGCGCGCCTCCTTGATGCGCTCAGCCACCTCGCGGCGCCGATCGCCGCGCAGGTACTCGATCCGAGCCTTGAGCTCCTCCAGGCCCTGGGGGGTGAGGACGGTGTCTCTTGCCATAGAAAAACCCTCCGTAAGGGGGGCCGACAGCCGGAGGGACGGAGCAGTGTAGCAATGCCCGGTCAGGCCGCAACAGGGATCTCGCGCGCCGCGATGGACGCCAGCGCGGCCCGGGCATGGGCCGTGGTGGGCGCCGTCACGAGCGGCTCCCGCTCGCGCTTGGTCAGGCCGAGCGTGTCGGCGTACCAGGGGTAGAACTTCCGCAAATAGCGGCCCGCGCGGTCGGCGCCCAGGTGGTCCTCGGCTTGGGAGATCACCCACTCGAGCTCGACGACTATGTCCTCCCGCGGCGGCTCCCCGTGGTAGCGGCCGAGGAGGCGGGCGAAGCGCCAGGGGTTGCCGAGCGACCCGCGGGCGAGCATCACGGCGGTGGCCTCGCTCTCTTCCCAGGCGGTCAGGGTCCGCTCCTCGTCGGCGAGGCCACCCGACAGCACCACGGGGACGGGGAGGGAGCCGGCAAGCTCGCGCGCCAGGGCGTAGTCGGGCCTCCCGGCGTGCTGCTGGGAGGCGTGCCTCGGGTGGAAGGCGATGCCGGCCACGCCGGCGTCGGCGACGAGCCGGCGGGCCAGATCGACGCCCGCGCGGTCGCCCGGCCGGTTGCCCGGGCGCAGCTTGACGGTCACCGGCAGCCCGCTGCCCTCCGCGGCCGCCCTCGCGATCGCGACCGCCTTGGCGGGATCGTCGAGCAGTGCGGCGCCGGCTCCGGTCTTGCAGACCTTCCGCACGGGGCAGCCCATGTTGAGGTCGATCAGGTCGGCACCGGCGTCGGCCACCATGGCGGCCGCCTCGCGCATGACCGCCGGGTCGTGGCCGAACAGCTGGATCGAGACGGGGTGCTCATCGGGATGGATGCGCAGGAACTCGCGAACGGTGCGCTCGTTGCGGTGGGCGAGGCCGAAGCTGGAGACCATCTCGGAGACGACGAGACCCGCGCCGAAGCGCTTGGCCTGGAGCCGCACGAACCAGTTGCCGATGCCGGCGAGGGGCGCGAGCACCACGCGGTTCTCGATGGCGAGGCCACCGAGGGTCCAGGGGTCGGTGAGGGAGCGAGGCATGGGCTGCCGCAACCGTAGCGCGGGCTCAGCCCCGGTTCCGCTGCCAGGGCGCTGCGGCGCGTCTCCGCTGGCCGCGCGGGCTCAGGCCCGGTTCCGCTCCCAGATCAGCTTCAGGCCGGTCAGGGTCAGCAGGTCGTCCACCTCGTCCACCTGCTCGCAGAAGGGCACTATCGCGGCGGCGAAGCCGCCCGTCGCTATCGCCGTCGCCTCCTCGGCCAGCTCCTCGCGCAGCCGCCCCAGGATCCCGTCCACCTGCCCGGCGAAGCCGTAGACCACCCCGGACTGGATCGCCTCCTGCGTTCCCTTCCCGATCACGTGACGTGGTTTCTCGATGTCCACGCGCGGCAGCCGGGCGGCCCGGGCCGCCAGCGCCTCCAGTGAGATCTCGATCCCCGGCGAGATCACCCCGCCCAGGTACTCGCCGGCGCTCGACACCACGTCGTAGTTGATCGCCGTGCCGAAGTCGACCGCTATGCAGGCGCCGCCCACGCGGTCGAACGCCGCCACCGCGTTCACGAGCCGGTCGGCCCCCAGCTCCTGCGGGGTGTCGATCCGGATCGGCATCCCGGTCTTGAGCGACGGCCCCACCAGGGCCCCGTTGCCGTTCAGGTAGCGCGCCATCAGCTGCTCGTACTCGTGTGCGAGCGTTGGCACCACCGAGGAGACGATCGCCGCGTCCACGTCGCGCAGGCGCAGGTCGCGCAGGTCCAGCAACGTCGCCAGCCGCGTAGCGAGCTCGTCCGCGGTGGCGAACCGCACCGTGGCGAAGCGCCAGTGCTCCACGAGCTCGTCGTCGCGGAACATTCCGAGGTGGGTCTGGGTGTTGCCTACGTCGATGGCGAGCAGCACTGCGCCGGGATTATCCCGTCCGCAGCGGTGCCCCCATGGCGTGGAAGCCGCCGTCCACGTGAACGATCTCGCCGGTGATCCGTCGCGAGAGGTCGGAGAGCAGGAAGAGGACGGTGTCGGCCACCGCGGCCGGGTCGCCGGTGTCCCATCCGAGCGGCGCCTGCTCGCCCCACAGAGAGGCCAGGCCGTCGAAGCCGGGGATGCCGCCGGCGGCGGGCGTGTCGATCGGACCGGCCGAGACGAGGTTCACTCTGATGCCCGACGGCCCGAGGTCGCGCGCGAGGTAACGGGACACCGATTCCAGCGCCGCCTTCGCCACGCCCATCCAGTCGTACACCGGCCAGGCGACCGAGGCATCGAAGTCCATGCCCACGAACGAGCCCCCGTCGTCGCCCATCAGGGGCGAGAACGCTTCGGCCAGCGCTTTGAACGAGTAGGCAGACGTTCGAAAAGCGAGCTCGGCAGAGGAAGGAGGAGCGGACATGAAGTTCCCGCCGAGGGCATCCCCGGGAGCGAAGGCGATGGCGTGAACGACACCGTCCACGCCGTCCCAGCGCGACGCAAGCTCCGAGGCGAGCGCGGCGAGGTCGTCGGGGGAGTTGACGTCGAGCTCGAGCACGTCGGGGGGCGACGGGAGCCGCGCCGCGGCGCGCTCGGTCATCCGCCGCGTCCGGCCGAAGCCGGTCAGCACGATCTCGGCGCCCTCCTGCTGGGCCCGTTCTGCGACCGCGTAGGCGATCGAGCCGCGGGTCAGGACGCCCGTGACCAGCAGCCGCTTTCCCTCAAGCAACATTGGTGGAGGGGCGGAACCTAGCGCGGAGCGCCCTCAGGAACTCCATCGCGGCGCGCCGGTGGCCCTCCTCGGATGGGTGGAAGCCGTCCTCGGCGTAGGTGGTCCGGTCGCCGGCGGCGGGGTGGTCGAACCCCTCGAGCAGCGCCACCTCGTGCCTCCGGGCAACCGCCCGGCACGCGGCGTTGAACCGGCGCATGCCCTTCTCCACCCGCGCGCGCGTGCGTGGGCGCAGGTCGAGGAAGCGCGAGATGTCGGGGTAGGTCGCGGTGACCACGTCCGCCTGCGGCGCCTCGCCGCGCAGGCGCGCGAACATGCGCGACAGGCGCTGCGCGTACTCGTCGGCGTCGGGCCGGACCGACTCGAGCACGTCGTTCGCGCCGCAGACGATGGTCACCACGTCGGGCCTCAGCCCGAGCGCCTGGTCGAGCTGCTTGTGCTCCACGTCGGCGCTCGTGGCGCCGACCCAGGCCAGGTTCTCGTACCGCGTGTCGGGGCCGAGCGCCCGCGCCACCTCGTCGGCCCAGCGCGGCTCGCCCGGCACCAGCCCGGCGGTGAAGGAGTCCCCGAGGGCGACGTACGTAGTCATGGCGGTCCCGCCCGGCCGGTCGATCGCCGCCAGGCGCCGACGAGTGCGAAGGAGGCAGCCCTCATAGCGGGATGTTCCCTCCGCCGTTTCCACACAGCCCGGCGTGCGAGAGGCCCCCGAGCGCCCCCGCCAGCCGGCGGCGCGTGTCGTGCGGCTCCACCAGCTCGTCCACGAAGCCCTCGCGGGCCGCCACCGCGGCCGACACGTGCTCGTCCGCATACAGCTCCGCGAGCCGGTCGCGCTCGGCGTCCGGGTCGTCGGCCTCGGCGAGGGCGCGCTTGTGCACGATCCCCACGGCCTGCTTCGAGCCCATGATCCCGATCTCGGCGTCCGGCCAGGCGAGGGACAGGTCGGCGCCGAGGTCCTTGGAGTTCATGCAGATGTAGGCGCCGCCGTAGGCCTTGCGGAGCACCACGGTCACCTTCGGCACCACGGCCTCCGCGAAGGCGTGCAGCAGCTTTGCGCCATGGCGGATCACGCCGGCCGCCTCCTGCTTGGTCCCGGGCAGGAAGCCGGGAGTGTCGACGAGCACCACAAGCGGGAGCCCGAACGCGTTGCAGGTCCGCACGAAGCGTGCCGCCTTCTGCGACGCCGCCGCGTCGATCACGCCGCCCAGGTACCAGGGCTGGTTGGCGAGCACGCCCACCGGCCGCCCCTCGATGCGGGCCAGCGCGGTCACCATGTTGCGCGCCCAGCGCTCCGAGACCTCGAGCAGCTCGCCGCCGTCCACGAGCGCCTCGATCACGCCGCGGATGTCGTAGACCTTGCGCCCGCTGTGCGGCACGACCGCGCTCGGGTCCAGCGAGCGCACCGCCGCGGGCGGGCCGAGCGGCGGTTCCTCGCCGGCGCGCTGCGGCAGGTAGGCCAGCAGCTCGCGCACGGTATGGATGGCGTCGAGGTCGTCGGCCGCAAGGAACTGCGAGACGCCGTTCTGCGAGTGCACGCCCGGACCGCCCAGGCCCGCGGCGTCGACGTCCTCGCCCATCACCTCGCGCACCACGCCGGGCCCGGTAAGGAACATCGCCGACTCCTCGGTCATGACCACGAAGTCGGTGAGCGCCGGCGAGTAGGACCCGCCGCCGGCCGACACCCCGCTGATCACCGAGATCTGCGGCACGCGCCCGGACAGCCGCACGTTGTGGCGGAAGATGCGCCCGTAGCCGGCGAGCGCAGCGATCCCGTCGTCCATGCGCGCGCCGCCGGACGCGACGAAGCCCACCACCGGCGCCGCCGCGCGCTCGGCCAGCTCCATCACGCGGACGATCGTGTCGGCGTGCGCCTCGCCGAGCGAGCCGCCGGCGAAGCTCTGGTCCTGCGCGTAGCAGTAGACGGGCCGGCCACCGACGCTGCCGGCGGCCCCGACCACGCCGTCGCCCGCCCGCATCCGCTTCGACTCCCGGCGCGGCAGCACCGTCGAGCGGATCACCTGCAGTGAGCCCCGGTCGCACAGGGCCTCGAGCCGGCCGTACGCGTCCAGCGTGCGCGGCCTGGGCTCCTCGACGACCGCGACAGCCGGGCGGCCGTTCGTCGTCCGTTCAGCGAGAGCGCTCATTGGGCCTCCAGGCAGAGCACGGCGTTGTGCCCGCCGAATCCGAATGCGTTCGAGATGCCGATCGCGCGTCCGTTCGCGCCGGCGAGTGGACGCGCCTCGTTGGGGACGTAGTCCAGGTCGAGCCCCTCGTCTGGCTCCTCGTAGTTCAGGGTGGGCGGCGCGATGCGATCGCGCAGCGCGAGCAGCGTGGCGATCGCCTCGACGGCGCCGGCGGCGCCGAGCAGGTGCCCGATCGCCGACTTCGTCGAGCTGACGGGAAGCTCGGCCGCACGCTCCTCGCCGAACGCCGTCTTGATCGCGTTCGTCTCGGAGCGGTCGTTGAGGGGCGTGGATGTCCCGTGCGCGTTCACGTAGACCACGTCCTCCGGCGCGATGCCCGCGTCCTTCAGCGCCAGCTCGATCGCCTTCGCGGCGCCGCGACCGGTGGGCTCCGGAGCGGTCAGGTGGTGCGCGTCCGAGGTCGAGGCGTAGCCGCGCACGTAGCCGAGGATGCGGGCGCCGCGCGCCTTGGCGGCCTCCTCGTCCTCGAGCACCAGGATGCCGGCGCCCTCGCCCATCACGAAGCCGTCGCGGCGGCGGTCGAACGGCCGCGAAACGCCGCTGTCGGACAGCGCGTCCATGCGGGTGAAGGCGGCCGTGGCGAGCGGCGTGATCGCCGCCTCGCTGCCTCCGGTGACGACCACGTCGGCGTCGCCGTACCGGATCAGTCGCTCGGCCATCCCGATCGCGTGGGCGCCGGCGGCGCATGCCGACACGGTCCCGAACGACTGGCCGCGCAGGTCGTGCTTCATCGCCACCACGCCCGAGGCCGCGTTCGCCATCAGCAGCGGGATCGAGAGGGGCGAGATGCGATCCTCGCCCTGCTCCCGCATCACGATGTGCTGCGACTCGAGCGTGCCGATCCCGCCGATGCCCGTGCCGATCACGCAGGCGGCCCGGTCGGGGTCGCCGGGCGGGCCGTCCGCCCAGCCGGCGTCCTCGAGCGCCTCCTTGGTGGCGGCCAGCGCGAGCTGCGTGAAGCGGTCGGCGCGGCGCACCTCCTTGACCGAGAGGTGCTCCTTCGGCTCGAACTCCCCGGCCCGGCCGTAGCCGTCCTCGATGCCGGAGCGGCCCGCGGTCCAGCGCTCGTGCAGGGTGCGCGCGCCGACGCCCAGGGGCGTGACGGCGCCGACGCCGGTGATGGCGACGGTACGCGTCATCCCAGCTTCGACATCACCAGGTCGACGGCCTGCCGGACGGTCTTGATGCCCTCCATGTCCTCGCCCTTGAGCTGCACGCCGTACTCGTCCTCGACGATCTGCGCCAGCTCCACGAGGTCGAGGGAGTCCACGTCCATGGCCTCGAACTCGGCGTCCGGGTTGATCTGATCGGGCTCGGCGCCGAACTCCTCGAGCGCCTTGAACACCCGCTGCTCGATCTCCTCGCGTGTAACGGTCGTAGACATTCGCTTCCTCCTTGCGTTCGCGTTCTCTCTAAGCGGTCAATCCGCCATCGACTGTGAGGCACACCCCGGTCACGTAGCCGGCGTCCTGCGACACCAGGAAGCGCACGCAGGCCGCCACGTCGTCCGGAGTCCCCGCCCGGCGGGCCGGCACGTGCTGCAGCAGCCCGTCGCCGATGCCCTCGGTCATGTCCGTCTCGATCAGCCCGGGCGCTACCGCGTTCACGGTCACGCCCCGGCGGGCCACCTCTGCGGCCACCGTCTTCGTCATCGCCACGAGTCCGGCCTTCGAGGCGGCGTAGTTCGCCTGCCCCGGGTTGGCGCGCTCGGCGCCGACGATCGACGCGATGTTCACCACCCGCCCGAAGCGCCCGCGGATCATCGGCCGCAGCGCGCGGCGGGTGAGCCGGAAGGCGGCCGACAGGTTCGTGTCGATCACCTTCGACCAGTCCTCGTCGTCGATCTGCGGGGAGAGCCCGTCGGCGCGCACGCCGGCGTTGTTCACCAGCACGAGCACCGGCCCGAGCTCCTCCTCGAGGCGCTTGAAGAGCGTGTCGGCTGCGTCGATATCCGAGATGTCGGCCTTCACGGCGACCGCACGGCCGCCGGCGTCCGTGATCTCCTTGACCACGGCCTCGGCGCCCTCGGAGTCGCTGCGGTAGTTCACGCCCACGGGCCAGCCCTCCCGGGCGAGCGCCTTGGCGATCGCGGCGCCGATGCCGCGCGAGGCACCTGTGACGAGGGCGCACCCATCTGGTCGGCCATTGCTCATGGCCCCCATTGGATCACCCCGGCGCCCCACGTGAAGCCCGCCCCGAAGGCGGCCAGCAGAACGTTCATGCCGGGCGCCAGCATGCCGCGCTCGCGGGCGTCGGCGAGCGCTATCGGGAGCGTGCCGGACGACGTGTTGCCGTAGCGGTCGATGCAGTCGATCACGCGCTCCGACTCGATGCCGAGCCGCTCGCCGACCGCGGCGAGGATGCGCGCGTTGGCCTGGTGGAAGACGAACAGGCCGATGTCGTCGAGCTCGAGCCCGGCGCGCTCCACCGCCTCGAGCGTCGACTCCGACAGGTGGTGCACGGCGGCCTTGAAGGTGTCGTGTCCCTGCATGCGGAT
This sequence comes from Thermoleophilaceae bacterium, assembly GCA_035947555.1. Taxonomy (GTDB): domain Bacteria; phylum Actinomycetota; class Thermoleophilia; order Solirubrobacterales; family Thermoleophilaceae; genus JACVRW01. Next base: position 12,258 of record DASZJZ010000183.1, read on the forward strand.
GGTCTGGTCGGCGCGCGCCGCGCGGATGGCGTCCGCTCCGGCGGCGTCGGCGTGCAGGGCGATGTGGCCGATCCGGCCAGGGCCGCCGTTCGCGGGGCTCACCACGCTGGCGCCGGCGCCGTCGGCGAAGAGGGCGGCGGTGCCGCGGTCGCTCGGATCGGTGAAGCGGCTGAGCACGTCCGCGCCGATCACGAGCACGTGCTCGCAGCGCCCGCACTCGACCTGGGCGGAGGCCAGCGACAGGGCGGACAGGTAGCCGGTGCATGCCGCGCCCACGTCCATCGCCCCGGCTCGGTGGGTGCCGAGCTCGCGGGCGACGAGCGGCGCCGCGTTCGGCAGCACCTCGTCGGCGGCGACAGTGGCGACCAGCACGAGATCGATTTCCTCGGCCTCGACTCCGGCCTCCTCGAGCGCCGCGCGGCCGGCGGTCGCGGCCAGCGCCGCGAGCGTCTCGCCCTCGGACACGTGGCGACGCTCGTGCACGCCCGTGCGGTGCACGATCCACTTCTCGGTCACTCCCGCGGCGGCAGCCACCTCCTCGTTGGTGACCACGTTGTCGGGCACGGCCATCGCGATCGAGGCCAGGGCGGCCGCGCGCGGGCGGCGCATCTCCCACGAGGGACGGACGGCGGTGGCCGGCCGCCCGTGCACGGCGACGGACTCCGCCGGCGCACCGTCCTCGGCGACGGCGGGCCGGTCGAGCAGCTCGTTCGGGCTATGCACCGGCGGCCTCCATGGCGAGCGGGGCCTCGGCCTCCACGTCGTCGAGCGACTTGCGCACGAGGTTGGTGAGCACGCGGCCGGGGCCGGTCTCGACATAACGGGTGGCGCCCAGGTCGTGCAGGGCGCTCATCACGTCGGTCCACCTCACCGGGCTGACGATCGCCTGCACGAGCTGCCCGCGCACGTCCTGGAAAGGCGCGGCGGTCACGCAGGAGAGGACCGGCACGCGCGGGTCGCGCACCTCCACGCGCTCGGCCAGCTCGCGGAACGGCTCCACGGCCGGCGCCATCAGGGGCGAGTGGAAGGCGCCCGCCACCGGAAGGCGCTTGGCGCGCACGTTGCGCTCGCGCAGCAGCCGCTCGGCCTCGTCGAGGGCCGCGAGCGCGCCGGACAGGACGAGCTGGTCGGGAGCGTTGTCGTTGGCGATCGACACGCCGGCCGCGGCGCCCACTTCCTCTACGGGCGCGCGGTCGCGGGCGCGCACGGCCAGCATGCCGCCGTCGCCGGTCTCCTCGGCCGCCTCCTGCATCAGGCGGCCGCGGGCGGCGACCAGGCGGAGGCCGTCCTCGGCGCCGATCGCACCGGCGGCAACGAGCGCGGTGATCTCGCCGAGCGAGTGACCGGCCATCAGATCCGGCTCGTGGCGGTCCTTCAGGACCTCGTAGCCGGCGAGCGCCGCGCAGAAGATGGCGGGCTGGGCCCAGCGCGTGCCGTCCTCGGCGCGTTCGAACAGGTCGTCCGAGACCTCGGACTGCGCGAGCTCGAGCAGGTCCGGGCGATGGCGCTCGACCTGATCGCGCATGTCTGCGGTCTGGCTCCCCTGGCCGGGAAACAGCATGGCGAGATGTCCGCTACGAGCCATGTATGGACCCTTTCGCGTTCGAAGGCCGGAAGTCACACGTGCCAAGCGCTTTCCCCCCGGTCGGGGGGTGCGGCCCACCCGAGAGTATCCGCGCGCACGCGGCCCCGCCGCGTGCTTGCGGCCCTGCGCGGTGCTGCCCGCGCTACACGGTCAGCCCGAGCCGCTCCGCCCGCTGCACCGCCTCGGCCCGGTTGCGCACGTTGAGCTTGCGGTAGAGGGCGCTCGTGTGCTCCTTCACCGTGTGCGGGGACAGGAACAGGCGCTCCGCGATCTCCTTGTTCGTCGCGCCCGAGGCCATCAGCGAAAGCACCTCGCGCTCGCGGTCGGACAGCGGCGTGGCGGGCTGCTCGGCCCTCGGGGCGAACACTGTGAGGCCCTTGCCGACCATGCGCACGGCCATCGCCACGTCGTGCGCCGCCCAGTCCTTCGACACGAATCCCGACGCCCCCGCGGCCTTGGCCGCCTGGGGCGAGATCCAGCCCGCACCCGAGATCAGCAGCACGCGCGTGTGCGGGGACTCGCGGCGGATGGCCTCGCACAGCTCGGCGCCCGACTCCTCGCCCACGAACAGGTCCACCAGCGCCACATGCGGTTCCCAGCGCCGCGCGAGGGCGAGGCCCTCCTCCACGCTCGACGCGGTCAGGCAGCGCTCCACCCAGGGCTGTTCGGTCAGAAGGAGCCGGAAGCCCCAGTGGACGACGTCGTGGTCGTCCACGACCAGCACGCGCAGGTTGCGCTCGGGGCTCACGTCTCGTCCTCGCCCTCGTCCTCCCCGGTCGGCACCACCAGCCGCACGCGCCACTGCGAGCTGTCGGTGCCCTCCGGGCCGAACTCCACGAGCGCCCCGCGCCCCAGCGCCTCGGCGGCCGCCAGGCGCAGGCCCATGCCGGTGCCGCGGGAGCCGCCGGTGGGCTGGTTGGCGCCGTCGTTGCGCACCTCCAGCACGAAGGTGCCCTCGGCGCTTCCCACCCGCACCCGCACGATCGTCGGCTTCGCGTGCTTGTCGGCGTTGCGCAGCGCCTCCGCCAGCACCGATTGCGCGAGCGGCTCTACGTCCTCGGGCACCTCCACACCCGGCTGCCAATCCAGCTCCAGCGGCAGCTCCTTGTAGTGGCGCCCGAGCCGGGCAAGCTCCTCGCGCAGCGTCGCGCCGGTGTCGAGGCTGGGCGGCGCCAGCGGGCGGGCCAGCGCGTCGCGCAGGTCGGTGAGCGCCGCCCGCATCTCCTCCGCGCAGCGCCGCCGCACCTCCTCGCTGAG
>DASZJZ010000184.1:0-8846 GCA_035947555.1 Thermoleophilaceae bacterium
GTAGCACGCGTGCGTCCACTCCTTGGCGCCGGCCGGCCCCGGCCAGAAGTGGACCGGGTCGCCCTCCTTGTCGGGGAAGACCTTGGGCGTCACGTTGCCCTTCTCGTCCACCTCGCCCCAGTCGATGCGGTCGACGAACGGCACCACCCGGACCGCCTCCATGTTCGTGCGGTCGAGGATGTAGAGGAACCCGTTCTTGTCGAAGTGGGCCGCCAGCTTCTGCCCGTCGAGGTCGAACAGGATGTGCTCCATCGTGCTGTCGTAGTCCCACACGTCGTGCGGGGTGTACTGGAAGTGCGCCTTGATCTCGCCGGTGTCGACGTCCACGGCGACGCCAGAGTCGGTGTAGAGGTTGTCGCCGGGGCGGACGTCTCCGTCGAAGTCGGGACACGGGTTGCCGGTCCCGAAGTACAGGAGGTTCAGCTCCGGGTCGAAGGTGCTCGTGACCCAGCAGTTGGCGCCGCCCCGCTGCCACTCCGGGCCGTCGGGCCACGTCTCGGAGCCGGGCTCCCCGGGCTTCGGCACCATGTAGGTCCGCCATACGCGCTCGCCGGTCTCCAGCTTGAACGCGTCGGCGTGGCCGCGCGACCCGAACTCACCGCCGGAGCTCCCGACGATCACCATGTCCTTCACGATCAGCGGGGCGACCGTGGCGCTCTCGCCGGCCCGCACGTCTCCGTACGTCTGGTCCCAGACCTTCTTCCCGGTCTCGGCGTCGAGCGCGATCACGTGGGCGTTCAGGGTGGTCATGAAGACCTTCCCCTCGGCCACTGCGACACCGCGATTCACGTTCCCGCAGCACAGCGACACGTCGTAGGGGGACGCATGCCGGTACCGCCACAGCTCCTGGCCGGTCTTGGCGTCGATGGCCCAGCACCAGCCGTCCCAGCCCGAGACGTACATGACGCCGTCCACGACGAGCGGGGACGCCTCGAACGCGTACGTCGACGCGCCCGAGAACAGGCCCAGCGAGCCGGCCTGGAATACCCAGGCGGGCGTGAGCTGCTTGACGTTGTCCTTGTTGATCTGGTCCAGCGGGCTGTAGCGCTGCCCGTCGTAGGCGCCGTAGTAGGTGAGCCAGTTCTGCGGCTCCGAGCGGGCGTTGAGGATGCGCTCGTAGTTGACGCCCTTCGCGACCGGCGGCGCGCTGCCGACCATTCCGCTCAGGCTTCCGAAGGCGACGGCCTGTCCTGCGTCCACATACTCCGTTGCCATCAAGTGCTCCCTTCCACTCTCGTGGTTGAACCCGCCGGCGCGCTAGGGGCGCGGCTGCGGCGGGCGGTCCAGCTTGGCCTCCTCCGGTACCTCGCCTGACACGACGATCGCCCCGGTCAGGCCCCGGCCCTCGTCGTTGCCGGTACGGGAGCCGTACCAGTAGTAGCCCGGGCCGTCGAGCTCGAGGGTGGCGGTTCCGCGCGAATGGTTCACCAGCCAGATGAACTGGGTGTCACCGTTGCTCGGCAGGCACGCGCAGTGCGTGTTCTTGTCATCGTTGATGAGCTCGAGCTCGAGGACGCCCCCGTGGGGCACTATGAGGATCCCGGGCTCGTAGACCAGCTCGTCCTCGGGGATCCGCACGGTGGCGCGCATCTTTCCGTCGGGTCCCTCCTCGGCGTGTCCGACCTTGCCACGCCCGAGTATTCGTCCGAGGGTCGTTCCGTTTTGCTTGTCCAGATCCGGCAAGGTCTCGGCAGCCACGGTTCTCCTTCCCTCGGGTCCGATGCGGCGGAAGACCTTACTCCTTTTTTTGCCGCGTCGTAGCCCGGCCGGATGTCAGCCTCACGCGCTCTCGGCGCGGCTCTTCGAAGCTCATGTAGCCCCAGTCCAGGGGCGACTCCTGGCGGTAGTTCTTGCGCAGCGCGCGGGCGATCGTGGCCTTCATCAGCTCCTTGCCGAGGTAGAAGGCGTGGGTGGCCTCGTCGACCCCGAGCTGGTCGAAGATCTCGTTGAAATCGGTGCCCTTGACGAAGAGCTCGGCGTTGAAGACGTAGATCCAATCGCTGTCGGCGAAGATGCGGAAGTTCGGGTCGGTGACCCGCGCGTGCAGCTCGCGCAGCTCGGCCTCCGCGTAGGGGCGGAGGTCCTCGTCCTTCACCGTCAGCAGCCGCCCGTCGACGTGCTTGGGCGGCGTGCCGCGCTCCTGCGCGAAGTGCATGAGCTGCGCCGCGAGCACCGCCTCCCGGACGGCGCCGTGCGCCCAGTCGATGACCTCGGTGGTGAGCACGCTGCGGATGCCGAGTTCCTGGCAGAAGCCGATCAGCAGCGCGGTCACCCCCGTGCTGTCGGCCTCGGTCAGCTCGGTGAGGTTGCCGATCCCCATGAACATCTCCACCTCCGGATGGCGCCGGCGCACCTCGAGGTAGCGCCCCAGGCTGGCCGCGAAGCCGGTTCCGATCGGCTCGATGATCGGGTCGACGAGGTAGGGCTTGCCGAGCCGCTCGAGGTGGGCGATCGTCGCCTCCAGGCTGTCGAGGTCCTCGGGCGTGTCGGGGATGAGCACGGGCGTCGCGCGCAGGCGCTCGGCGACGTCTAGGTTGGACCCGTTGAGGCTGAGGACGTAGTCGACGCCCGCCTCGTCGGCCATCAGGATCTCCTCGCGGTCCATCGTGTCGATGCTCAGGACGAAACCGCGTTCGCGCATCTCGGCGATCACCCCCGGACCCTCGTCGAGCCAGCGGCGGTCGAGCGAAAGGCCCAGGTCGATGACGTCGGCGCCGGCGTCGCGGTAGTAGCCCGCAATCTCGAGGATGCGGTCGCGGCTCAACCTCGGCACGTGGTTGATCTCCGCGAACACGCGGATGTCGCGCGGGCCGTAGCCGGCGCGCGCGTCGGCCTGCCCGAACCAGCTCGGCAGCTGCTTGAGGTCGGCGGGGCCCTTCTGGACGGGAATCCCGAAGCGCTCGGCCAGCACGTCGGTCTCGCCCTCGCAGAGGCCGGGGATCATGATCCTCGTGACCGCCTCGGGGGGCTCGAGGAAGCGCGCGATCCAGGAGGTGGTCATCAGCGCGGCCACCGTGATCTTCATGACCGCGACCTCGTAGTCGAACGGCAGCTCAGCGCGGCACAGGGTGTCGCGGAGCGCCGGCGCGGCGAGCTTGCCGGTCACGAACAGGAGCCGCTCGGCCACGGGCGTGTCCGGGTGTGGCGCTGCTCTACTTGCTATGGACGAACTTGTTCGGCGTCCCCTCGAGCGCGCTGTCGGGGCCCGGCCGCCACAGCACGTGGTCCTCGATCTGGCGCGCGAGCGCGAAGTCCTTGTCGGTGATGCCGCCGCTCGCGTGCGTCTGCAGCTTCACCCACAGCTTGCCCCACGTGACCGCCAGGTCGGGGTGATGGTAGGCCGCCTCGGACAGGTAGCCGATGGTGTTGACGAGCATGAGCGTCGTCGGCCAGCCGTCGGTGTTGTACTTGCGCCGGAGCCACCCGCCGTCGAGGTACCAGCCGTCGAGGCCGTGCTCCTGGATCTTGGCCTCGACCTCCTCTTCGGTGTACGGCTTGAGCTTTGCGGTCGTCTCCATTTGGGTCGCCTCCTTCGAGAGCACTACATCACAACGCCGCCGTTGACGTTGATGGCCTGACCGGTGACGAACTCCGCGTCCGGTGACGCGAGCCACAGCGCTGCCGCGGCCACGTCCTCAGGCCGGCCCCAGCGCGCGAGCGGCGTGGACTCGGCGACCGAGCGGTGGAAGTCGCGGTCGGCCTCCCGCGCGAACCTGGTCTCGATCCATCCCGGGCAGAGCACGTTGACGCGGACCCGTGGCGCCAGGTCGCGCGCCAGGCTCTTGCTGAACGCGAGCACGCCGCCCTTGACGGCGCTGAACAGTTCCGGGTTCTGGCCGGCCATTCCCGCGGTCACGTGGTCCCAGCTCATGTTCAAGATGGTCCCACCGCCGGGCTGCTCGCGCATCACGGCGCCGGCTGCGTACGAGCACGCGACGGTCCCCTTGAGGTCGACCGCCAGCAGGAGGTCGAGCTTGCGCTCCCAGTCCCAGTCGGCCGCCTCGCCTGTCAGCACGTCCGCGCCGGCGTTGTTGACCCACACGTCGAGCCCGCCGAGCCGTTCCCGGGCCTGCGCGACCAGCGCCTCGCAGGCGCAGCGGCTCCCCAGGTCCGCGTGGGCGACCACCGCACGGCCACCCGCGTCGGCGATCTGCTCGACGACCGCCTCCGCCCCCTCTTTGCTGTCTCGATGGGTCACGAGCACGGTCGCGCCTGCATTGCCGAACGCCTCGGCGATGGCGGCGCCGATGCCGCTGCTCGCGCCGGTGACCACGGCCCGTATTCCGTCGAGCCGGCGCCCGCCGCTCTGGGCCATCTCGTCCGCCATCCCGGCTATACGATCCCGCAAATGCCGGTCAAGCAGACGGCGGACGGCCCCGCTCGTCTGGCGCCCGACCTCGTCGTGCGCGCCACACAGCTGGCCTGCGTGCTCGAGGCGAGCGCCGAGAAGCCGGGCAACATCACGCCGAGCCACGACTTCGACGACACCTCCTACGAGGACATGCTGCGCAGCGGGATCGCGCTCGGCCCCGAGCTCGGCCGCGCGGGCGAGCGGGGGGTCGGCGAGACGGTGCTCGCCGCCGTGCGGGCCTCGCGCGGCGTGGCGGGCGCCAACACCAACCTCGGCATCGCGCTGCTGCTCACGCCCCTCGCACGGGCGGCGCTGAGCGGTGGGCCGCTCCGCGAGCGTCTCGGGGATGTGCTCGACGCGCTCACCGTCGACGACGCGCGCGATGCCTACAGGGCGATCCGCCTGGCGGAGGCCGGCGGCCTCGAGGAGCCGGTCGAGCACGACGTACGCGAGGAGCCGCGCGTAACGCTGCGCGAGGCCATGGCGTCGGCCGCGCACCGCGACACGATCGCCGCCGAGTACGTCAACGACTATGCGGTGACGTTCGAGCTCGGGGTGCCCGCGCTCGCCGATGCGCTGCGCGTGGGTGTGCGCCCGCGTGACGCGATCGTGGAGTTGGCCCTGCGCCTCCTCGCCACGATCCCGGACACGCTCATCGCGCGCAAGCGCGGCGCCGAGGCGGCCGGTCGCGTGGCGGCGGGCGCTCGGGAGGTGCTTACCGCCGGCGGCGTGCGCAGTGCCCGGGGCAGGACCGCGCTGGACGGATTCGACGCCTCGCTACGACAGGACGGCAACGCGCTGAACCCGGGCACCACGGCCGATCTCGTCACCGCCGTGCTCTTCGTTGCGCTGCTGGAGGGCGTGCTCTGAAGCCAATCCTGGTGGTTGCCGTGAGCGCGCGCATGGTCGCCGAGCTGGCGGTGAGGGCCGGGCACGACGTGGTGGCGCTCGACCGCTTCGGCGACCTGGATCTCCAGCAGCTTTGCCCCAGCGTCTCGGTGCTGCGCGACCTCGGCGGACGCGGCGGCATGGAGGCGCTGGTCGACGCGGCGGAGAGGATCCACGCGCCGAGTGTGATCTACGGCGCGGGACTCGAGAACAAACCCGTGCTCGTCGCCCGGCTGACATCGGACAGGACGCTGCTCGGGTGCTGGCCCGAGACGCTCCAGCGGGTGCGCGACCCTTTTGCGCTCGGCGCCTCCCTGCGCCCGGGCGGGCTCGCCTATCCGACCACGTTCGCGGGCCGCGACGCACGGCGGCTGGCGGACCGCTCCCGCCGCTGGCTGCGCAAGCCGGTGCGCGGCGGCGGTGGCCGCGGCGTTCGCGAGTGGCGCGGTGGGGCGCTGCACGGGGACGTGGTGGTGCAGGAGTACGTCTCCGGACTCGCGTGCTCGGTCGCTGCCGTCGCCGACGGGCGCTCGGCCATCGTGCTCGGTGTGAGCGAGCAGCTGATCGGGCACCGTGGGTTCGGGGCGCGCGGATACGCGTGGTGCGGCAACCTAGTGCCGCCGCGGCTCGGCGAGGCGCAGCAACGCGCGCTGGCCGGCGGGGCGCGGGCGATCTGCGCGCATCTCGCGCACGCGTTCGGACTGCGCGGGCTGTTCGGCGTCGACCTCGTGTGGGACGGTGAGCGCGCCTGGGTAGTCGAGGTCAACCCGCGTCCGACGGGGTCGCTCGAATGCGTCGAGGCGGCGCACGAGGTGGGCGTCTTCGCCGCCCACCTGGAGGGTTGCGCCGGGCGCCTCCCGTCGACCGCGCCCGCTCCGACACCATTCCGGGCGGCCGGCAAGGCGATCCTCTTCGCCACCCAGGATGTGCGCGTCGGGGACACCCGCGGCTGGCCGGCGCGCGGCATCCGCGACGTGCCTCACCCGCGTGAGCAGATCGCGGCCGGTCATCCGATCTGCACCCTCGTCTCCGTGCAGGAGTCTCCGGATGCGGTTCTCGCCGACCTCGAGGCGCGGGCCGTGGCGCTGCGCGCTGAGCTTCGTGAGCGCGGCGCAATCCGCGCGCGCGCCTGACCTATGCTCAGGCGCGCGTCGTGACTTTCTCGCTCAACGATCGCGCCCATGAGCTCGCCGACCTCCTCGCCGCCGAGACCGACGCCCTGCGCGTGAACGTCACGACGCTCCCCGGTGGCACGCGGCTGATCGACTGCGGCAGCGACGTTCGCGGGGGCCTCGAGGCGGGGCGGCGCTTCGCGGAGATCTGCATGGCTGGCCTGGGCTCGGTTTCGTTCACGCCACTCGTACTCGAGGCCCGCTGGCTCCCGGGGCTCACGGTGGTCACCGATTGGCCGGCGCTGGCCTGCCTCGGGTCGCAGTACGCCGGCTGGCGCCTGGACCGCGACGACTACTTCGCGATGGCCAGTGGCCCGGGCCGGGCGCTGATCCGGGCTGAGGAGCTCTACGACGACCTCGAGGTCGAGGAGCACGCGCGGACCGCCGTACTGTGCCTCGAGACGCGCGAGCCCACGCCGGAGGCGGTCGCCGGCTACGTGGCCGAGCGAGCCGGCGTCAGGGCCGCGGATCTGACCCTGCTGTTCGCGCCGACGGCGAGCCTGGCCGGCGGCGTGCAGGTGGCCGCGCGGGTCGTCGAGACCGCCCTGCACAAGCTCCACGAGGTCGAGTTCGACGTCGGCCGCGTGGTGAGCGGCTTCGGGAGCTGCCCGCTGCCGCCGGTCGCTCGCACCGACCCGGAGGCGATCGGCCGCACGAACGACGCGGTGCTCTACGGCGGCCAGGTCGAGCTCACCGTCGACGCCCCCGACGAGGAGCTCGAGGCGATCGTGCCGCGCCTGCCGGCGTCGGCTTCACGCGACCACGGCGAGCCCTTCGGCAGCGTGCTGGAGAACGCCGACTGGGACTTCTACAAGATCGACCCGCTGCTCTTCAGTCCGGCCGAGGTACGCCTGACGAGCGTGTCGAGCGGGCGCAGCTTCCACGCCGGCGGCGTGGACATCGGCGTGCTCGAGCGGTCCTTCTGGGGATGAGCGAGCGCCTGCCTGGGGACGCGATCATCGAGACGGTCACCACGACCATCAACCCGGACGGAACGGTCAACTGCGCCGCGATGGGCGTGGAGTGGGGAGACGAGATCATCGTCATCAAGCCGTACCTCTCGACGCGCACGCTGCGCAACCTGCGGGCGACGGGAGCGGCGGTGGTCAACCTCACCGACGACATCCTGCTCTTCACGCAGGCCGCCCTCGGCGATCCGCAACCGTCCACACGGCCCACGGCGGCGATCGACGGGGCCGTGCTGGCGGACGCCTGCTCGTGGCGTGAGGTCACCGTCGAGGCCGTCGACGACAGCGGGCCGCGTGCACGGGTCACCACGCACGTCGTGGGCCGTGGGGCCGGGCGGGAGTTCCTCGGCTTCAACCGAGCCCGTCACGCGGTGCTCGAGGCATCGATCCTCGCCTCGCGCGCGCGAATGCTGCCGGCAGCGGAGATCCGGGCGGAGCTGGAGCGCCTCCAGGTGCTCGTCGACAAGACGGCGGGGCCCCGTGAGCGCGAGGCGATGGAGCTGGTGCGGCGGCACGTGCGCGCCGCGGTGGGCACCGGATGACGTCAGTCCGCGTCGAAGCGCCCGCGCGCCTTCACATGGGCATGCTCGATGTCGCCGGGGACCGCGCGCGTCGGTTCGGCGGGCTGGGCGTGGCTCTCAGTCGCCCTGCCGCGGTGGTGGAGGCAAGCCCTCACGACGACCTTACCGCCGAGGGCCCCGAGGCCGAGCGGGCGCTCGCCGTCGCTCGGCGCTGCCGGGAGGCCCTCGGGCTCGCGGGCGGCGCGCGGGTCCGCGTGCTCGAGGCGATCCCGGCGCATGTCGGCCTCGGCTCGGGCACCAAGCTCGCTCTCGCCGTCACGGCCGCCATGGCCGCGCTGGCCGGTCAGACACCAGAACCGGAGGCGATCGCGCGCGCCGCCGGGCGCGGCGCGCGCTCGGCGGTGGGCCTGTGGACGTTCGTCCTCGGCGGACTGGTGGTGGAGGGCGGCGTGCGCCCCGGCGTCGAGAGGCCCGCCCCGCTGCTGGCCCGCCACGCGATGCCCGACGAATGGCGCTGCGTGCTCGCGATCCCCAACGCCGAGCCCGGGCTCTCGGGGCAGGCAGAGGAGGAGGCCTTCGCGCGGCTGCGCCCGGACCCCGACCGCGCCGCGCTCACCGCGCAGCTCGTGCTTACCTCGCTGCTCCCCGGGCTTGCCGAGCGCGACCTGACCGAGTTCGGCGCCGCGCTCACGCGTGTACAGCGGCTCGTCGGCGAGGCGTTCGCTGCGGTTCAGGGCGGTGTCTTCCACCCACGCGCCGGGCCCTTGGTCGACGCGCTGGTCCGCTTCGGCGCGGCCGGCGCGGGACAGAGCTCGTGGGGACCCGCCGTCTACGGGGTTGTCGGAGGCGAGCAGGCGGGACGCGAGCTTGCCCGCCGCATGGACGCCGAGCTGGCCGGCGACGGGCGCGTGGAGCTCGTGCGCTTCGACAACCGCGGCGCGCGTGT
>DASZJZ010000185.1:0-23595 GCA_035947555.1 Thermoleophilaceae bacterium
GCGTGCTTCTCGCGGGCGGCGCGAACGACCGCTTGGGGCGGGGCCCGAAGCCGTCCGCGCTCCTTGGCGGGCGGCCGCTCGCCTCGTATCCGGCTGAGGCGCTGGCGGGCGTGTGCGACCTGGTCGCGGTGGTCTGCAAGCGCTCGACCCGGCTGCCCGAGCTGCCTGGCACGGAGCGCTGGGAGGAGCCCGACGAACCGCGCCACCCGGTCACGGGCATCGTCCACGCGCTCGAGACGGCCGGCGGCCCGGTGCTCGTCTGCGCCGCCGACATGCCGTTCGTGACCGCCGACGCCTGCCGCACGCTCCTCACGGCCACCGGCTCGGCGCCGGCCGTGGTGGCCACCGGGGCGGGTGTCCTTCAGCCCGCTCTCGGGCTCTACGCGCCGGCCGCGCTCGACGTGCTCAGGGACGCGCCGGAGGGCGCGCCGCTCACGAGCACCGTCGAGTCGCTCCATCCGTCGCGCGTGGCGCTGCCGCCCGCGCTACTGCGCAGCGTCGACACGCCGGACGGGCTGGCCGAGGCGGAGGCGATGCTCGCGGCGGGTATCTAGAGCGCGGTCAGAGCGCGGCGCCGTGCACGCTCGTGATCCAGACCGAGAGGATCACCGTGGCGGGCCCGGCGAAGGTGAGGGCCTGGCGGTCGCGGCCCTTGTCGACGTGCCACCAGGCGATCCAGAAGAGGACGAGCCCGGCGAACATCAGCGGTATCTGCCCCCAGTGGTGCCACCAGTCGCCACCCTCGGAGGCCCGGGCGCTGGAGCTGAGCCAGGCAAGCGTCCCGAAGAACAACACGTTGAACCACAGGATCCGGGTGTTCCGGTCCGGGAGGGTCCGGGTGGCGGACGTGAGGCGGGTGCGCTCCGGCCCTGGAGCGGCCATGGAGAGCAGTGTGCCAGACCGGGACCTCTTCCCACCCATTGCCCGTATGCACGGCAGGCGAGAGGATTCTGGCTGCCCTGGCACGGACATCGGCAATCGACGTGGTCGCGGCGCGCTCGGGACCGTTGGGTCGCGAGCGGCCGTCGCGGCGCCGTGAGCGTTCCTGGGTACGGGCGGCGCAGGCCGGGTCGGATGAGGCGATGGAGGCGCTCTTCCGGGTGCACTGGGAATCGGCCCACCGGGCCGCGTACCTGATCGTCCACGACGCCGCCGCGGCGGAGGACATCGCCCAGGAGGCGTTCCTCTCCGCCATCCGCGCACTGGACCGGTTCGACCGCCGCCGCCCGTTCGGCCCCTGGCTGCACCGGATCGTGGTGAACCGGGCGATCGACTGGTCGCGCGCGCGGACGCTCCGGCGCGAGGTCGCGGAGCCGGTGGAGAGCGAGGCCCCCGCGGAGCGCAGCGAGGGCTGGTCCGAGGAGGTGGTCGCCGCGCTGGCGGTGCTGGACGCGGACCAGCGCGCCGCGGTGGTGCTGCGCCACCTCCTCGAGTACACGCCCGGAGAGATCGCGGACCTGCTGGAGGTGCCCCGCGGAACGGTGAACTCGAGGCTGCGGCGAGCGCTGGACCGCCTGGCGGTGGAGCTGGAGCGCCCGGGTGAGGGCCATGACCAGGAGAGTGGCGAGCGGGAGGCGCTGCCGTGATGATCGCGCGCGTCGCACGCCGGCAGCGCGGCCCGGAGGCGTCGCGGTGAGCCGCGCGGGCCTCAAGCGGCGCCTTCGCGACGAGCTTCGCGCCGCCCGGCCGCCCCGCGCCGAGGACGCCGAGCGGCGCGCCTGGGCCCTTGTCAGGGCGGCGCATGCCGAGCGCGGCACGGTGCGGCGGCCGACGACCGCCCGGCGGCTCGCGGTCGCGGCCCTCGCGGCCGTGGTCGCGGCCGTCCTCGTCCTCAGCCCGGCGGGGGCGAAGGTCGGGGATTGGATCGACGAGGTCGTCAGCCCAGCGCCGGACGCCACGCCGTCCACGCTCGGGTCGCTCCCCGCGGAGGGCCGGCTGCTCGTGGTGTCGCCGGGGGGGCCGTGGGTCGTGCACGACGACGGCAGGCGCCGCCGCCTCGGCCAGTTCCGCGACGCGACCTGGTCACCGGGCGGTCTGTTCGTGGCGGCGGCCCGCGGCCGGGAGGTCGTTGCGCTGGAACCCGACGGGGACGAGCGCTGGGCGCTGCCAACGCCGGGGCGCGTGTCCACGCCGCGCTGGTCGCCGGACGGTTACCGGATCGCCTACCGGAGCGGCCGGGACCTGTGGATCGCGGTCGGGGACAACACCGGCCGGAAGCGTCTCGCGCGCGGAGTGGGTCCGGCGGCGCCCGCGTGGAAGCCGGGCGCGCGATCGCCGGGCCAGGTGGTCGCATTCTCGTCGCGACGGCGGATCAGGATCGTGGAGGAGCACGCGCCTCGGCTGCTCGGAACGACGCCGCCCGGACCGGCGCCCCGCGAGCTCTGGTGGACTGCGGACGGCAGCCGCCTGGTGGCGGTGTCTACCGGCGAGATCCGGGTGCACGACGCCCGCGGCCGCCTGCTCCGCCGGATGGAGCTCGAGAGGGGACTCCGCGTGACCGGGTCGGCCCTCGACCCCGCCGGCCGCCGCCTCGCCGTGGCGGCGGAGGAGACGGCCCGCGGGGCGAGCGAGGTGCTCATCTACCGGATTGCCCCCGTGCCGGCGTCCGCCAAGAACGGCGCCCGCGGACGGTCGCCGCGCGGGTCCGCGGGCGGCCACGCCGATCGCGACGCCGGCGGCCCGTCCGCCCGCGCGCGCGCGCTTCGTCCGCGCGGGCACGACGCCACGCCGGACCGTCTCTACGCCGGGCCCGGTGCCGTCGAGGGGCTCACCTGGTCGATCGACGGCCGGTTGCTCGTGGTCGGGCTGCCGGACGCGGACCAGTGGCTGCTCGTGGGGCCGGGGGCAAAGGCGCCGCTGAAGGAGGTGGTGTCGGGCATCCGCCGCAAGTTCGCCGGAGGTAGCCGGGCGGCCACGCGCGTCACCGCTCCGTTCCCTCGCCCGGCGGGCTGGTGCTACGCCGAGCCCCCGGACCCGGCCGCCCGGGACATCCCACCGTGCTCCACGGGCGCCGCGCCGGCCGCCTGGCCGCGCAGGACCGCCCGCTGACATCCGTCCACGGACCCGCCGGGCGGCGTGGGCGCCTCCTATCGTTCCCGCCGTGGCGCGCGCCATCAGCAGGTGCCCGAAGTGCAGGCAGCCGGTCAGCCAGTTCGCCGCCGGCTGCGCGCTCTGCGGCACCGACCTGCAGGCCGCACGGGCGGAGCTCGCGGAGCGGCGCGCCAGGTGCCCGCAGGTGTCCGCCCGCGTGCCGCGCCTCGGCGATGACGCCATCCGGATCGGCGTGACGGTGCTCGCGGCGGTGTTCTCGCCGCTGATGGGAGCGCTGCTGGCCGGCTACCTCGCATACGACGCGGACCGCGACGGCCGCAGGGCCACCCGCAACCTGATGAGCCTCCTGCTCGGGTTGAGCGTGCTCGGGCTGGTGGCGTACGCGCAGATCTGGGGCGGGCTCTTCGTCGGGATCTGACCGCCGGAGGGACCTCGCCGGCGGCGGCTTCCGTAGGAGGGTCATGCGAACCGCCGCGATCATGCTGAGCGCAAGCGTCGGACTGGCGGCCGCCACAGCGGCGGCGCCGCCCGGTGCGGCGCCGGACGCCGCGGGGCACGCATCAGGGGCCGCCGCGAGCGCACCGGGAACCGCCGCGAGCGCACCGGGAACCGCCGCGAACCCGACCGCAACCGCCGCGAACCCGACCGCAACCGCCGTGAACCCGCCCGCTGCCGCCGCTTACGCGCCGGCGACCGCCTCGGCTCCGCCCGCCGCTTCCTGCGCGGATCGCTCTCTCTTTGGGCTGGTCCGCGCCGGACGCCACGGACGGGAGCTCGCTCGCATCGGCCGCCGCACGCTGCGGCCACGTCCCTCCCCGCCGGTCCGGCTTCCCGCCGGCGTCTACGGCTGGAGCTGGGACTTCTCCCCAGCATGCGACGCGGTCGCGTTCGCCGGTCGCCGCGGCCGCATCTTCCTCCTCGACCTCGACCGCGGCCGCCACATGGGGACCGTCCGCATCGGAGGATCCGCCGCCACCGGGCAGATCGCCTGGCCCCAGCCGGACAGGTTGGTCGCCCTGAGCGGCGACTACCGGTCGCCGCGCGTCGTGACCGTCTCGATCCCCGACGGCCGGATCGTGGCGACGCATCGCTTGCCCAAGGGAGGGCACACCAGCGAGACCACCTCGCTCGGCCTGGTGATCCTGTCCACGCCGAACAACCGGATCGGGTCGGCGATCCTGGCGCTCGCGACCCCGGACGGCGGCATGCGCCGGGTGCCACTCCGGCGGATCCGGGCGGGCTACGACTCCGGGCCCAGGGGCGGCCTGCTCGGGCGTCAGCTCACGCCGGCGGTCACCGTGGACGAGGCGGGCGGCCGGGTGTACGTGATAGCCGCGAACGAGCCCCTCGTCGCCGACGTCGACCTCACGAGCGGCGCCGTCGCCTACCACAGCCTGCGTGGTGGGGGTGACCCCGCCCCGCAGGCCACCGCGGCCAAGGGGCTTGCCTACGGGGCCTTCCGTTCGGCCCGCTGGGTCGGCGACGCGACGATCGCGGTGTCGGGGGAGGTCACCCGCATGCGGCGGGACTGGCGACGCGCCCAGCGGCGCGGGCAATCGCCGGTCCGGATCGACCCCTACGGCCTGAGGCTGATCCGCGTCGACAGCTGGAGGGTCACCACGCTGCATCCCCTGCTGAGGTGGTTCACCCTGGCCGGTGACGCGCTCCTCGGCATGGACTCAGTCCCGGCCGGACAGCACGTCTCGAAGGCCACAGGCCTCTTGGCATGGACCACCGACGGAAGCCGCCGCTTCACGCGCTTCCGAGGAGAGCGCGGCTGGATCTGGGGCGCGTCGTGGCCGTACGCCTACGTGAGGGCCGTCGGCCCCAGGCGCACCCACGTGGTGGACGTGCGCACCGGCCGCACCGTCAGCAAGTCACGGGAGAGGCGTCCGCCGTTGCTGCTGGTCCGCTGAGCCCGGGTCAGCGCCGAACCAGGAGATAGATCACGGCGATGGCAAAGGCGACCTGACCAACCCCGAGAGCTACCCCGAGGTTGGCGGCACCGGCGAGCTCTGCGACGAGCGAGACGGCGGCGAAGACGGCGACGGCGACGGCGATCTGGACGCCGAGGCTCCAGGAGGAGGCGCCGCGGGAGCGGTCCCGGGGCGCGGCAGCGGAGCGGCCACGGCCAGCGCGCGGCTCTTCGGCTGGGCGACCACGGGAGGCGCGGCTTGTGTCCGGCGGGCGACCACGGGAGGCGCCGCTTGCCTCCCGCGCGCAACTGCCTTCCCGAGCACGCTGTGTGTCTCGGACGCCCTCTTCCCCCGCTGTCCGCGGGTCGCGGCGCCGCTTGCTTCGCTTGCTCACGCGTGCGCCTTCAAGGTCTCGATCAGGGTCGTCACGTCGGCCGCGGGATCCTCGGATGCCAGCAGGCGCTCCGCCTCGCGCCGGCCGCCCAGCGCTCGCAGGGCGCCCTCGCCGTGCTCCGCCGTGAACTCCCTCAGCGCCGACGCTCGCCGCGCGCGCAGTCGCCGTTCGGAGACGTCGATCCGCTCGCGGTGGGTAGCCAGGGCGTCGGCCAGGCCGGCGATCCCGCTGGGCGGCGGAACCGATGACACAGCCACAACCGGGACCTCGCTGGACCCGAGCGCGGCCAGGGCCTGCTCGAGGTCGCGCTGCGCCCGGCGCGCCGCGTCGCCCAGATCGGCCTTCGTCACGACGAGCACGTCGGGCACCTCCATGATCCCGGCCTTAAGGAACTGGAGGACGTCGCCAGAGGCCGGCTGGACGATCACGGCCACGGTGTCGCAGACCGCTTCGACATCCGTCTCCGACTGGCCCACGCCGACCGTCTCCACGACTACGACGTCGAAGGCCGCCGCGAGGGCGTCGGCCGCCTCTCGGGTGGGCACGGCGAGGCCCCCGAGCCGGCCGCCGGCCGCGGTGGAGCGGATGAGCACGCCGTCGTCGCGCGGGTCGTGATCGATGCGGGCCCGATCGCCGAGCAGGGAGCCGCCGGAACGCTTCGACGAGGGATCGACGGCGAGGACCGCGACTGTGCGGCCGCGCTCGCGCCACTCGGCCACGAGCGCCGACAGCAGAGTCGACTTGCCGGCCCCCGGCGGCCCGGTGACGCCGACGAGGTGCGCCGGCGCCTCACCGCCGAGCTCGGCGGGGGAGACCTCGGCGAGGAGCGCGGCCGCGGCGTCGCGATCGGCGCGGTTCTCGATCACGTTGAGGGCGGCGGGAGCGGCGGAACGGTCGCCGGACCGAAGTCGCCTGCCGAGCTCTGCGGGGTCCGGGGGCATGGGGCGGCGGACGCTAGCGGAGCGGCGGGGGTGGGTGGGGGCTGTGGGCGGGTGCCGGGGCGGGCGAACGGCGGGCATTGAGGGGGGCGCGTCGCCGGTGTGGCGCCCGGCTCGGCGCGCGCGCCGCTGAGTCGCGCTAGCGAACAGCGGGCATTGAGGGGGTGCGTGCCGCCGCGAGTGCCGTCTTTACGCCGCTTCGGACCTCCTCCCGCTGTGGCGGGTCGCCCATAACGCCGCGAGGGTCGCGGTCACTTCCTCCGGCTCGCGCTCGATGTCCCGCCACGTGAAGCGGATCACGTCCCAGCCGGCCAGCTTCAGGCGGCGATCGCGGCGGCGGTCGTCTTCGAATGCAGTGCGGGTGCCGTGACTTCCCCATCCGTCCGTCTCGACGATCAGACGCTCGGCTCTCCAGACGAAGTCGGCCTTGTAGGCGATCCCGTCATCGAGCGTGATCCAGACACTCACCTCCGGCATCGGCAGGCAAGCGGCCTCGCACAGGACGAAGAACCGCTCCTCGAGCTCCTGATCCGTGAGGTTGGGACCGTCGTACTCCGCCAGCACCTGGGCCAGCACGGCGGCGCCGCGCCGGCCGGCAGCGCGGGACAGGACGTCGTCCGTGGCGCGCAGGTCGAAGATGCGCAGCACCTCCGCCTGATCGACCGCCTTCTTGACGCCGCGGCGGTCCACCACCTCGGCAAGATCGAGGAGGGTGCGGGCGAGTGTCGTGCAGGGAATGCTGTCGACCGTCGTGACGTCGTTCGGTTCGAGGGTGGTGCTCTTGTGCACGTCGATGCCGGGCCTGCGCCGGGCGGATGGGCTGGGGACGGTGATGTCGGTCTTGGGCCGGTTGTCGGGCCGGATCCCGTGGAGGGCTGCTGCCGAGCGGTGGGAGAGGACCGCGGCCTGGCCATAGGCGAGGACGGCGGCCATCCAGTGGCCGCGCAGGGTGAGACCGCCGTGGCCGACGGCGTAGACGCCGCGGTGGAGGCGGGTGAGGCGGCCGGCGGCCACCCGCTTCCCGACAGCGTCGGTTCCGAGCCCGAGCGTCCTGAGCTGGGGAAGGGAGACCACCCCGTGCTGGCGCTCGGCCAAGCGCTTGATGGCCACGTCGCGAGGGGGTTCGTCACGAAACCGGACGTATTTTCCGGAAACGTGCCTGACCCCCTTCATTGCCCGCAGTTTTCCGGGCAACCACAAAGGTGTGGGCGACGAGCGTTACGAAACTGCAGCCACGCCGTGATGCTCCGCCACCACGTCCACGACGTCGCCCATTATCCGACTGACCTCGAAGTCCTTCGGCGTGTAGACGCGGGCCACGCCCGCCTCCAGCAGGGCGGCCTCGTCCGCCGGCGGGATGATTCCGCCGACCACCACCGGCACGTCGGCGCCGGCGTGCGAGAGCTCTCGCAGCACAGCCGGGATCAGCTCGGTGTGTGAGCCGGACAGGATCGACAATCCAACCACGTGCACGCCCTCGTCCACCGCGGTCCGGGCGATCCGGGCCGGCGTCAGCCGGATTCCCTCGTACACCACGTCCATTCCCGCGTCGCGGGCCCGCACGGCGATCTGCTCCGCGCCGTTCGAGTGACCGTCCAGGCCCGGCTTGCCGACCAGGATCTTCACGCGACGGCCGAGGGCCTCCGACACTCGCTCCACCCGATCGCGCAGCGCCCCCAGTGCGTCGTCGGCCGGCGCCGCCGCGGCCTCCCCCACTCCCGTGGGCGCCCGGTACTCGCCGAATACCTCTCGGAGGGTGCCCGCCCACTCACCCGTGGTCGCTCCAGCCTGAGCCGCCGCAAGCGTTGGTGGCATGAGATTGGCGGAGGGGTCCTGCGCGGCCTCGCGGAGGGCCAGCAGGGCAGAGTCGACCGCCTGCTGGTTGCGGTCGTTACGCCACGCGCGAACGGCCTCGATGGCGGACGCCTCCACGGCCGGGTTCACACGCAGGATGCCCCCATCTTCGCTGTCCTGGAGGGGAGAGGGCTCAGCCTCGGTGAAGCAGTTCTGCCCGACGACCTTCTGGGACCCGCTCTCGAGACGCTGGATGCGAGCCCGGTGCGATTCCACCATCTGCGTCTTCATGTACGGAACGGCCTCGACGGCGCCGCCCCGTTCTGCGACAGCGGACATTTCGCTGCGGGCCCCTTCCACCAGCTCGGCCACCAGCCCGTCCATGACCCGAGACCCATCGAACACATCCGGGTACTCGAGCAAATCTGTCTCATAGGCCAGGATCTGCTGGATCCTCAGCGACCACTGCTGGTCCCACGGCCGCGGCAGTCCCAGCGCCTCGTTCCAAGCCGGCAGCTGCAGGGCGCGCGCCCGGGCCGAGCGCCCGAGGGTCACCCCGAGCGCCTCCAGCACGATCCGGATGATGTTGTTCTCCGGCTGCGCCTCGGTGAGGCCGAGCGAGTTCACCTGCACTCCGTAGCGGAACCGCAGATAGCGGTCCTCGTCCACCCCGTAGCGCGTCCGCCCGATCTCCTCCCACAGCTGGCCCATCGCCCGCAGCTTCGCGTGCTCCTCCACGAAGCGGATCCCGGCGTTCACGAAGAACGAGATCCGCCCGAACACGCGCCCGAAGTCGTCGTCCGACGGCACGCGCATACGCACGCGGTCCAGCACCGCCACCGCCGTAGACAGGGAATAAGCGATCTCCTGCACCGGCGTCGCGCCCGCCTCCTGCAGGTGATACGAGCAGATGTTGATCGGGTTCCAGCGCGGCACCTCGTCGACCGTGAACGCGATCATGTCCGCGATCAGCCGCATCGAGGGCTCGGGGGGGAACGCGTAGGTCCCGCGCGACAGGAACTCCTTGATGATGTCGTTCTGGGTGGTGCCCTGAAGGGACGCCCGCGCAACGCCGTTTTCCTCCGCCACCGTCATGTACAGCGCCAGCAGCCACGCAGCAGTGGCGTTGATCGTCATCGACGTGTTCATCTCGTCGAGCGGGATGCCGTCGAGCAGGGTGTGCATGTCGCCCTTGTGGGCGATGGAGACACCCACCTTCCCGACCTCGCCACGCGCGAGCTCGTGGTCCGGGTCGTAGCCCGTCTGCGTGGGCAGGTCGAACGCCACGGACAGGCCCGTCTGGCCCTTGGCGAGGTTCCGCCGGTACAGCTCGTTGGACTCCCGGGCGGTCGAATGCCCTGCGTAGGTGCGCATCACCCAGGGACGGTCGGGCTCGGGGAGACGGTGTTCGGACACGACGTGATTGTATGGTCGGCTCCCGGTGAGCCGCCTCATAGACGTCCTCCACCTGGGGCGCGACAGGGTCATCTGCGCCTACTCACTGGACGGCGTGATCGTCGATCCGGGCCCCGCCTCCTGCCTCGACACCCTGATCGACCGGCTCGGCCGCACCGAGCCCAAGGTGCTCCTCCTGACCCACATCCACCTCGACCACGCCGGCGCCACCGGCGTGCTGTGCCGCCGCTACCCCAAGCTCGAGGTCTACGTCCACGAGAAGGGCGCCCCGCACCTGATCGACCCGTCGAAGCTCCTGGAGAGCGCGGGCCGGCTCCACGGTGACGACATGTGGGAGCTGTGGGGAGAGGTGGCGCCCGTCCCCGAGGAGCGCGTGAATGTCCTCAAGGGAGGTGAGACGGTCGAGGGCTTCAAGGTGGCCTACACGCCGGGCCACGCCTCGCACCACGTCTGTTACCTCCGCGAGGACTCCGGGGACGCCTACGTCGGAGACACCGCAGGAGTCCGCATCCCGCCCTACCACCACACGCTCGCGCCCACGCCGCCGCCGGACATCGACGTCGAGGCCTGGCTCGACTCGCTCCACACCATCGCGGCGTGGAACCCCCAGTCGCTCCGCCTGACCCACTTCGGCGCGGTCACCGACGTGGCCGACCACCTCCACCGCGTGCGCTGTGCGCTCACCGCGCAGGCCGACTCGGCCCGGCTCGACGGCGAGGAGGGCTTCATCGCCAAGCTCGAGTCGGAGCT
This sequence comes from Thermoleophilaceae bacterium, assembly GCA_035947555.1. Lineage (GTDB taxonomy): Bacteria > Actinomycetota > Thermoleophilia > Solirubrobacterales > Thermoleophilaceae > JACVRW01. The sequence goes on from DASZJZ010000185.1 coordinate 10,260, forward strand.
GAGCGACAACACCGACCCCGCCACCGTCGAGGTCTTCGAGCAGGCCGCCCCGCCCGACCAGCTCTACCAGGGCCTCGAGCGGTACTGGCGCAAGCGAGCCGGATGAGCCAGACGATCGAGAAGCCCCGCGTCGGCGGCCCCGGCACGGGGCTCGGCGGCAACTGGCGCGTGATCGTGCTCAACGACGACCACAACACCTTCGAGGGCGTGGCCGGCGCGCTCTCGACCGTGCTGCCCGGCGTGTCCTACGACCAGGGCATGGCCATGGCCAACCGCATCCACAACACCGGCCAGGCGATCGTCTGGTCAGGCCAGAAGGAGCTCGCCGAGCACTACTGGGAGCAGCTCGACGGCCGCGGTCTCACGATGGCTCCGCTCGAGCAAGGCTGACCGCCTCACCCTGTCCGACGACCTCGTAGAAGGCCGGCACGATCGGAACGTTGTAGGTGCCCGCCAGCTCCACCCGCTTCTCGGCCACCGTTTCCGAGTACCAGTAACGCTCGAACGCCGCCTTGGTGGGGAAGGTGGCCTGCTGGATGAAGTCGAGCCGCCCGTCGTGGGCGCGGTATAAGCCCCACGACGTGGCGCCGTAGTCGAGCGCCGCCTCGGCGGCGGGCCGCCATTCCGCTGCGAACCGGTCGCCCCGGAACGGATTCACGTGCCAGACGAGATGGACGAGGATCACGCGCCCACCTCCGCCCGGATCGCGCCCGGCCCCTCGACCGTCTTGCCCTCGCCCTCGCGCTCGGCGCCCACGAGGATCGCGATCTTGCCGAGATGCTGGTTGTCGCGCATGAGCTGGTGCGCCTCGGGTACGCCCTCGAACCCGAGCGTGCGCCACAGCACCGGCCGGATCTGGCCGGACTCGATCAGCTCGTTGGCCTTGTTGCACTCGTATGCGTTGGCGAAGTGGGAGCCGATGATCTGCTTCTGGCGCATCCACAAGTAGCGCACGTCGAAGTCGAGGTCGTAGCCGGTGGTGCCCGCGCAGATCACGACCTTGCCGAACGGCTTGACGGTGAACACCGAGGTGGGGAACGTGGCCTTGCCGACGTGCTCGAACACGATGTCCGGAGCGTCGCCGAGGATCTCCTTGACGCGCTTGGAGAAGGCCCGCGAGGCCTTGAAGCGCTCCTTCTCCTCGTCCGGCGTCTCGCCGCCGCGGCGCATCATGCCGGCGAACTCGTTGCGGTCCACGTAGTCGACCGCGCCTAGCTGCTTGACCAGCTCGCCCTTCTCGGGCGACGACACCACGCCCACCGCATGCGCTCCCGACATCGCGCAGAGCTGCGTGGCGAACACGCCGAGGCCGCCGGCGGCGCCCCAGATCAGCACCCGCTGGCCTGCCTGGAGCTTGCACTGGGTGAGCAGCATCCGGTAGGCGGTGAAGTACACGAGCCCGTAGGAGGCGGCCTCGTCCCAGCTGAGGTTCTGGGGCCGGGGGAGGAGCTGCTGGGCCTGCACCTTTGTGAACTGCGCGAACGAGCCCCAGGTGGTCTCGTAGCCCCAGATCGTCTGCGAGGGCGCCGCCAGCGGGTCGAAGCCGTGCACTTCGGGGTCCTCGTAGGAGGCCATGTTGCAGTGGATCACGACCTCGTCGCCCGGCTTCCAGCGGGTGACGCCCTCGCCGACCTTCCAGACGATCCCGGACGCGTCGGAGCCGCCGATGTGGTGGCCGTACTCGGGGTGATCGCCGTAGCGCCAGACGCCGACCGGCTCGCCGAGCGCCGCCCACACGTTGTTGTAGTTCACGCCCGCCGCCATCACGCGCACGATCACCTCGAACGCGCCCGGCTCGGGCACCTCGATCTCCTCGAGCTTGAAGGCGTCGCGCGGCTCGCCCTGGGTCTCCTCGCGGATGACCCAGGCGGCCATCGTGTCGGGCAGCGTGCCGGGCTCGACGTCGAGCTCGTTCACTTTCGTCATGTCGACTGCCATGCGGCGGCAGGTTACCGCCACGGCTAGCCGCTCATGCAGCCGCGCTGACGCCGCTCGGCCGTCGGCAGCGCCACACCGACGTCCGACAGCCGCACCGTGAAGGCGTCGTTCGAGGGCCGGAGGAACGGCTCGTCTTTCCCGAGCAGCTCGAGCTTGGGGCGGTGGCCGGGTGCGAAGCACCAGCCGTTGCCGTGCAGCTGGAAGACGATGCGTCCACTCTGGCCGTCGCGCAGCCGGTAGGCGCCGCGGCTGATGAGCCGCTGGCGCCCGTCGGGCGACACGTCCCAGAGGCGCGAGTCGAGCTGCCCGAACCGCCCCGTCGTGGCGATGCGCGCGGTCACGGTGGGAAGGCCGAGCAGCGTGTAACCGCGGCTCACGGGGCCCACCACGGTCGCCGTGCCGGGCGCATTCTCCTCGCCTGTCTCGCGGCAGGCGTCCGGGTTGGCGACGGGGTCGAATGCCGCCCCGGTGAGCGGGTTGCCGCCGCCCGAGGCGACGAGCTGGGTCCGGCGGCTGCCGAACAGCACGAACCCGCGCGCGAGCGAGTCATAGCTCGATGCCTCGAACGGCCCTCCGGCGGGAGCCTCGCGCGGGCAGGTCTGGGTGAAGGCCGTGACCTGCCCGGACTCCGGTCCGCCCGAGCTCCCGCGGAGGTGGTGGTCGAAGAAGGCCGAGCCGTCGTCGTTGAAGCGCCTGTCCGCGTTCTCCTTGTTCGACCCGCGCGAGTGGCCGAGGTCGCCGAGCTGCAGCGCCGCCCAGCCGCCGCGCCGGCGCGAGTCGTCGTAGGCGCGGATCGACTCCTTCGGCGGGAACAGGTCGTCGGTCCAGCCGCTCTGCAGCAGCATCGGCGCCGGCGTGCGGCCCTCGATCCCGTAGCCCTGGTGGAACTCGCGTATCTCGTCGGCGATCTGGCGGGCGTCGGGCCCGTAGGGCTCCCCGGCCTGGATGCGCAGGTACCAGCGCGGCAGGTCCGCGGTCGAGTCGGGGCAGGGCGTGGGCCCCGGCGGAATGCCGCAGTAGACGCCGGTGTCCTGGCCGATCGCGAACAGCCCGCTCACGTAGCTCTCCTTCATGATCCCGAGCGGGTCGCGGCTGTCGGCGGCCTCCGGCGGGCGGAAGTCGAGGTAGCGCCCGTTCGGCATGAGCGAGTCGACGAGGTCGGACCAGGGCCAGCGCGGATAGGCGGCGCTGATCGCGAGCGGCAGGCCGCCGGGGCTCTGCCACGGCGCGAATGAGCCGTCCTCGAGCCGGATGCGGTCGCGCAGGTAGGCGAGCTCGATGCTCTGGCCGCCGCCGTACGAGATGCCGGTCGTGCCGAGCGCGGCGGGGTCGCTCACGCGCTGGTCGGCGAGCAGGCCGAGCAGGTGCTGCACGTCGCGCGCCTCCCAGCGCTGGTCGGCGAGGTGGATGTAGCTGCGGCGCGCCTCGCAGTCGGGCGTGTAGCCCGCCTTGCCGCAGGAGCGCCCGAAACCGCGGGCCGTCGGGTTGACCACGGCGTAGCCGCGTTGTGCGTAGTACGTGTTGTTGTAGTGATAGGTGGTGGAGTTCGACCCCTCGGGGTTGTCGCTCTCGAACGAGCTCTTGTCGCCGCCCCAGCCGTGCAGCATCACGATGGTCGGGAGCGGCCGGCCGGCCTCGGCGTTCGCCGGCAGCGTCACGTCCACGTCGAGCGGCGTGCCGTCGAAACTCGGCACACGGTCGGCCAGCGTGCGCGTGGGGCAGAACAGCACGTCGTTGCGCGGCTCGCACGCGTGCCCGAAGGGAGCGGGCGGCGCGGCCTGCGCGCCGGCCGGCGCGAGCAGCGCGGCGATCGCGAAGACGAGCGCCGTGATCAGACCCCTGCCTGAGCGCATCGAGAGGACTTTTCCCGAGCGGATGCGGTGGAAAACGCTCGTTCAGCAGGGGTGCTCGCGGCGGGAAGCGCCGGTTCCGTCAGGTGGCGGCCGTACCTTGAGACGTTCCCCTCATGGAAGCGGCCACCCCACTCAGGCAGCCCCACGTCACAGTGATCGGCGATCGGCTCGCGATCGACGGCCTCGTCGTCGACGACGGCTGCGCCGTGCGGCTCGTGCGCGACCGCGAGCAGAACGGCGAGGATCCGGTCAAGACGGTGGTGGACGCCGTCTCCATCGGCGCCCGCGTGCTCGACCGCGAGCAGGCCGCGGCCAACGCCGAGTTCGTCAAGACGGAGTTCGAGCGGGCGGCGGGCGAGCTGAACGTGCAGTTCACGGATCGCGCGCGGCAGGTCGCCGAGTACTTCAACGAGCGCGTGGAGCAGGTGTTGGGTCCGGAGAACGGCCAGCTCCAGAAGGAGCTCGAGAAGCTCTTCTCGGACGGCAGTTCGGCGTCGGTGCAGAACCGCGTCCGCGAGCTGGTCCAGGAGACGCTGGTCCGCTCGCGCGAGGACCTCATGAAGCAGTTCTCGGCGTCCGACGGGTCGAACCCGCTGGCCGACTTCAAGGCCGGCACGATCCGCGTGCTGAAGGCTGCGGAGGAGCGCCAGCACGAGAGCCAGCAGGCGATGCTGCGCCAGATGGCCGAGCTCGAGAAGCAGCTTCAGGCGCTGCGGCTCGAGAAGGAGAAGCTCGACGAGGTGGGGGCCGAGCGCGAGCGCGGCACCGCCAAGGGCCGCAGCTTCGAGGAGCAGGTGGCCGACGCGATCGACGCGATCGCGACCGCCCAGGGCGACGTGGCCGAGGCGGTCGGCGATCTGCCGGGCGCCACCGGCAAGACCGGCGACGTGGTGGTGGCGATCGACGCCTGCAGCGGGCCGCCGCGCGGCCGGATCGTGTTCGAGGCCAAGGACCGCCGGCTGTCGAAGCCGGGCGCGCTGGCGGAGCTCGACAAGGCGATGGCCGACCGTGACGCCGACTTCGCCGTGCTCGTGGTTCCGACTGAGGAGGAGGTGCCCTCGAAGCTCCAGGGACTGCGCGAGTACAACGGCGACAAGCTGGTGGTGATCCACGACGAGCTGTCGCTGGCGCTCGAGGTGGGCTACCGGCTGGCGCGGGCGCGGGTGCTGATGAGGCGGTCGGAGAGCGAGGTGGACGCCGCCGCGATCCAGGACCTGGTGGAGCGGGCGCTGGCCGCGATGGAGGACGTGCGCCGCGTGAAGAGCCGGCTGAGTGGCGCAAAGGCGAACATCGACCAGGCCTACGAGGTGGTCGACCAGATGGCGGTGCGCGTGCGCGGCCACCTCGCCGAGGTGGATCAGCTGGTGCGCGCGGACGAGCCGCCGCTCCCCGAGCCGGAAGCGGACCAGATGGAACTCTGACTCCGGCTAGCGCGCCGGAGTCAAGGCAGCAGCAGCTCGGAGTTGGAATTCTCGCGCTGCTCGCCCACGTCGAGCGACGCGGGCGTGATCCCCTGGCGCACCGCCCTCGCGGAGCCCGCGCGCACCTCGTAGGTGCCGGGCGTCAGCGTCCGCTGAATCGTCGCGGTGTCGAGCGGCGCCACCGGCCCGACCTCCTCGACGATCGACTCGCCCTCGAGCGTGACGGTGTGCTCGGCGTCGGTCTGGTTCGAGATCGTGATCACGAAGGGGCCCGCGCCGATGCCGCGGGAGGGCGACACCGTCAGCTTGTCCTCCTGGATCACCCCGCTCAGCTCCAGCGGGACGGGCGGGCGCGGCTCATTCTCGAAGTCGTCCTCGCCGCATCCGGCCGCAAGGACGCTCACCCCCACGGCCGCGAATGTCGCAACCCCTCGCACCCTCATTGCTCCGCCGCGGAACCCTAACCGAACCAAACCGAGCGGCGCGCCGCTTGCAGGTCGTCCAGCTCCGCCTGGATGCGGCCGCGGATCTCCTCGGCCAGCCCCTGGACGAGCGCAACGTCCTCCGCGTCCTCCGGCGAGTAGCGCCCCAGGTCCACCGGCTCGAGAAAGCGGATCTTGAACTTCGCGGGCAGGTACATGAGCGCCGCCGCCAGCCCGAACTGCGGGAAGGCGTGGTTGATGGGGAAGTAGATCAACCCTGTCAGGCGCTGCAGCAGCGGCACGTGGGCGAAGATCGGCATGGCCTCCTCGGCGCCGAGCACGGCGATGGGCACGATCGGCACGCCTGCCCGCATCGCGGTGCGGACGAACCCGCCGCGGCCGAAGCGGCGCAGCCGGTAGCGCTGCCAGAACAGCTTGCGAGAGCCCTTCGCGCCCTCGGGGAACGCGAGCACCAGCCGGCCCTCGTCGCGCAGCAGCCGCTGGGCGTTCGCCGGGTGCGCGGGCACCAGGCCGATCTTGCCGACGAGCATGCTCACGCCGGGGTACCCCTTGAACCAGTGCTCGCCGAGCATGTAGACGGGTCGCGACCGTGGGTGCTCGAGCCGCAGGGCCTGCATGATCATCGGCGCGTCCGGGGGAAGCGCGCCGGAGTGGTTCGACACGAGCAGCGCGCCGTCCTCGTCCGGCACGTTCTCGATCCCCTCCACCTCCACGCGGAACCAGTGGCGGTAGTAGAAATCAAGGAGCGGCTCGATCGCGTCGAAGACCCGCTCGGACCGGCCCCAATCGTCGATCTGCCGGCCCGGGTCGCGCGCCGGCACGAGCTCGCGCAGGTCCCGGAGGTCGACCTCCTCGGGTGGCTGCGGCTCGGGCTCGGGCGGGAGGTCGAGCACGCCGGTGCGCGCGTCGTAGCCGAGCAGCGGGCTCTCGCGGGACAGCCCGCTGCGGCTGGTGGGGGTGCGCCGCTCAGCCACGCCCGAAGGGCAGCTCGATCACCTCGGCCTCGGCCGCCCCTACGCGCACGGTGTCGCCGGGCGACGCCTCGCGCCGCACCAGCGCCAGCGCGATCGGCCCGAAGCGCGGCGACACGCAGACGGAGCTGACCCTGCCCACCACCCTCTCGCCGCGCAGGATGTCGGTGCGGCGCTCGACCGGCTCGGACAGGCGGAGACCGCGCAGGTGGCGGTTCGGCTTGCCCTTCCAGTGGAGCCGGGCGACGGTCTCCTGGCCCACGTAGCAGCCCTTCTCGAAGTCGACGGCGCGGTTGTTGATGCCGGCCTCCTGGGGCATGGTCTCCGCGTCCATGTCGATCCCGAGCCGCGGCCGGCCGGATTCGATGCGCAGGCACTCGGCGGCCTCCTCGGCGACCTCCTCCACACCGAGGTCGGAGCGAAGCTCGGCGGCCCGGCCGGTGCCGCAGAGGATGTCGATGCCGAGATCGGTGCGCACCCAGAGGCCGGAGCCCGAGTCGACGAAGGAGTGCTCGTCCTGGGGTGGGGCCTCGGGAGCGAGGTCGTCCGCGGCCGGGCCGATCAGGGAGAGGATCGAGTGGTCCTCGGTGAGGTCCTCCCACTGGACGTCCCGCCCGACCGTGTAGGTGCTGAGCATGTGGCGCAGCACGGCGTGGCCGACGGCCTCGGTGTCGAGCCAGAGGAAGTCGCCGGCGCGGAGGATGCGGAGGTCGGTCCGCAGCTTGCCCTTGTGGTTGAGGATCGTGGCGTAGCAGCCGGTGCCGGGGTACAGCCCTTCGACGTCGTTGCTCACCTGACCCTGGAGGAAGTCGACCGCCTCGCTGCCCCGGACGACGAACTTGGCGCGCTCGGAGCGGTCCAGCAGTCCCACGGACTCGGTGAGCAGTTCGTAGTGGCTGGTGACGCTCATTCGTCCATCATACTTTTAGGCTCAACTAAAACCTGCTTCAATCTCCCCTCATGCGCAAGTTGTGGGAGAGCAAAGTCTCGCGGCGCAAGCTCCTCGGGGGCGCCGCCGCAACAGGGGCGGCCCTGCCCGTGCTCCACGAGGCGATCCCGCACCGGGGCCTTCACGGCAGCACCTCGGCCGCGGAGGCAGCCGTGGAGCGCCACCGGCGCGCCCACCGGGGCTCGGGCCACATCGGGGCGATCGGGCGCGTCGACCCGCGGGTCAACCGCTTCGACCCGCAGGAGATCCTGCGCGACTTCGACGAGGGCACGCTGCGGGGCGGTGTGCGGGAGTGGGACATCGTCGCCGAGGACCGTGAGATCGAGGTGGCGCCCGGGGTGCGGTACGCCGCCTGGACCTACAACGGGCGCGTGCCCGGCCCGACTCTGCGGGCCCGCGAGGGCGAGCGGCTGCGCATCAACTTCGTCAACGGCTCGAGTCATCCGCACACGATCCACTTCCACGGCATCCACCGGGACATCATGGACGGGGTCCCGGGGGTGGGGCCGGGCAACATCCCCCCCGGGGGGTCCACCGTCTACGAGTTCGACGCCGAGCCATTCGGCCTCCACCTCTACCACTGCCACTCGACACCGCTCGCCGAGCACATCGCCAAGGGCCTCTATGGCGCGTTCGTGATCGATCCCGCCGGCGGCCGCGCCGAGGCCGACGAGCTCGTGATGGTGATGAACGGGTTCGACACCAACTTCGACCGCGCCAACGAGGTCTACGCGGTCAACACGGTCGCCTTCGCCTACATAAACGAGCCGGTCAGGGTGAGGCGGGGCGAGCTCGTGCGGATCTACCTGGTCAACGTGCTCGAGTTCGACTTCCTCAACTCGTTCCACGTGCACGCCAACTTCTTCGACTACTACCCGACCGGCACCCGGCTGGAGCCGCGCGACTTCACCGACACGGTCATTCAGGGGCAGGGCGAGCGCGGCATCCTCGAGCTGCGCTTCCCGTACACCGGGAAGTACATGTTCCACGCCCACGTGTCGGAATTCGCGGAGCTCGGCTGGATGGGCTTCTTCGAGGTCACCGGATGAAGCGGATGACCGTCGGATACCGGCGTCCTCGGCCCTCGGCGTGCCCAGCACGCCTTCGGGCCTGCGTCCTTGGTCTCCTCGGTCCCCGCTTCCCCGGTGACCTCGAAGTCGAGGTCGACTGATGGAGGCGGCGGCCGCCACCCGCACGCGCCGGCGGCCGGCCTGGCTCGCCGGGCTTGCGCCGCTCGTGGTGCTCGCGCTTGCCATCGGGCTGTTCGTCGCGCTCGACGCGCCGGGGCTCGACCGGATCGGGATTCCGGAGGAGGAGCTGACCGTCGAGCGGACAGTCCTGGAGCCGGGCGTGATCGAGCTGCACCTGCGCAACGACGGGGCCGACCCGGTGCGGATCGAGCAGGCCATCGTCAACGACGGCTTCGCCGCCTTCACCCAGACCGAGGAGGAGGTCGGGCGGCTTGCCGCGACGGAGGTCGACGTGCAGTACCCCTGGATCGAGGGGCAGGCCTACGAGGTGATCCTCCTCACCTCGACCGGTGGCACGATCGACCACGCGATCGACGTCGCGGTGGAGACGCCGGATGCGGACCTCGGCTTTTACGGCCTGATGGCGCTGATCGGGATCTACGTGGGGGTGATCCCGGTGGCGATCGGGATGCTGTGGCTGCCGTGGGTGCGAAACGTGGACGCCCGCTGGATCCGCTTCCTGCTGGCGTTCACGGTGGGCCTGCTGGCGTTCCTCGGAATCGACGCCCTGCTCGAGGGGACCGAGCTGGCCGGCACCGGACCGGAGGCGCTGGGCGGAGCGGCCCTGGTGTGGCTGGGGGCAGTCGGCGCCTACCTGGTGCTATCCGGGGTGGACGGCTGGCTGCGCGGGCGGATGGAGCGGACGGGCGAAGACCGGCTCGACGACGACGGCGTGGACTCCGCCGGGGGCGCGTTCGAGGGCGGCCGCCCGCTCGGCAGCGGCGCGGCCGAAGACGATGCGGTCGGCGGGCGCGGCCTGTTGGGCGGCGACGGCCGGTCTGCGGCCGGGTCGCTCGCCCGCTCCGCTGGGCGGGCGCCCGGTCTGCACGCCGCCTTCCTTGTCGCCCTCGGCATCGGCCTCCACAACCTCGGCGAGGGCCTCGCCATCGGCTCGGCCTACGCCGTCGGCTCGCTCGCCCTTGGCGCCGCCCTCGTCGTCGGCTTCGCCCTGCACAACACGACCGAGGGTCTCGCCATCGTCGCGCCCGCGGCGCGAGAGCGTCCTTCGCTCGGGCGGCTCGCGCTGCTCGGGCTCCTCGCCGGGGCGCCGGCGGTGCTTGGTGCGTGGGTCGGGGCCTCGGCGTTCCACCCGAGCGTGGCGGCGCTGCTGTTCGGTGTCGGCGCCGGCGCCATCGCTCAGGTGATCGTGCAGATCCTCCCGCAGGTGCGCGGCCGCGACGGCCGGCTGCTCAGCCCGCTGGTGAGCGCCGGCCTCCTGACCGGACTCGTGGTGATGTACGCGACCGGCCTGCTGGTGAGCGTCTGATGGCGGACCGCCCTGACCTCGTGCCCGCCGTCCCGGACGAGCCGGAGGAGATCTGATGGCCGTCCGGCCCGAGATCTCCGACGCCGTCCAGGACTACGCCAAGGCGATCTGGTCGCTCGCACAGCGGAGCACCGAGCCCGTGTCGACATCGGCGATTGCCGAGCGGCTCGAGGTGTCGCCCGCGTCGGCCTCGGCGATGGTCAAGCGGCTCGAGTCCATGGGGCTCGCAGCGCGCGAGCCCTACCACGGCGTGCGGCTCACGCGCGCGGGGGAGCGGGTGGCGCTCGAGGTGCTTCGCCATCACCGGCTGCTCGAGCTGTACCTCGCCGAGGCGCTCGGGATGTCCTGGGACCGGGTACACGAGGAGGCGGAGGTGCTCGAGCACGCGATCTCGCCGGAGCTGTCCGAGCTGATCGCGGCCAAGCTCGGCAATCCCACCCACGACCCCCACGGGGACCCCATCCCAACCGCCAACGGCGAGATCGACGAGGTCCCGACCCGCTCGCTGGCCGAGCTCGGCCCGGGCGACCGGGGCCGCTTCACGCGGGTATCGGACTCGAACCCCGACATGCTCCGCTACCTCTCCCACCGGGGGATCGCGCCGGGGGACGAGCTCGAGTGCGTGGGCCGCGAGCCGTTCGGAGGACCGTTCACGGTGCGAGCGAACGGGAGCGACCATGCCCTCGGCGATCTGCTGGCGCAGGCGATGCGCGTGCAGCCGGTGCAGGGCTGAGCGGCGCTAACGTTCCGCCGCATGGCCCTGGCGGACTACTTCGAGACGGTCGTGGAGTCCCTCCCGCCGGACTGGACCCATCTCGAGCTCGACCTGCGGATCTTCGACGAGGATCGATACGTGGAGGCCGCCACGCTCCTCACCCAGATCAACGCCATGCCGTACTCGAAGCACGACTGGCACTGGCGCCTCCGCGTCGCGCACGAGTTCGGCCACGCGGCGGCCGCCGAGACTGTGCGCGGCACCCTGGCGCTGCTCGACGACCTAGGCATCGAGGGCGAGCTGGCCGTCCGGGAGGCGCGCTCCGGTCGGGTCGAGGTCGTACAGATGTGGGGGCGGCCCGAGTCGGTGCGCCAGGAGTTCCGCCGCCGCCGGGTCCAGTAGCGCCGTGGCCCGCGTTGGGCTCGTCAGCCCGGACCTGCTGTTCGGCTCGAAGGTGGAGGGAGCGCTGCGCGCGGCGGGACACGAGGTGGTGCACGGCATCCACGGCGTGGAGGCGGTCGTGGTGGACCTCACCCAAGGCGAGATCCCGCCCCCGCCGGAGGGGGTGCCGGCGCTCGGCTTCTACTCGCACGTGGAGCAGGACGTGCGCCAAGCCGCCGAGGCGGCCGGCTACGACCTCGTGGTGCCGCGCTCGCGGATGAACCGCGAGGGCGCGGCGCTCGTAGAGCGGCTGCTGGCCTAAGGGGCAACCAGGAGCATGGGGTGTGTCATCTGAGGGCCGCATATGTGCCCTCAGGCAACACACCCCACGCGAACCACCCCTCATTGCCCCAGGAATCCCACCCGAAAGGCTTCGCCTACCCTCGGCGGGCGCTCCAGGATCCCGAAGCGCGCGTCGAACTCGGCCCACTCCTCGAGCGCCTCACGGTCCAGCGCCACCGGCGGACGCAAGGCGGGCGCCACCGCGTCGAACTGGGCCCGCACCAGCTCCGTGTCCGCTCCTGACGCCTCCACGACGTCCTCCACCGCGCCCGCCCGGTCGCGGAGCGCCGCGCGCGTCCCGTCCTTCAGCGCCACCATCAGGTTCGCCAGCTCCTCACCGATCTGGCGCAGGCTCTCCCGCCTCGCCACGAATACGAGCTCGGGATAGGCGGGCGCCCCGTACTCGTCCACGCGGAACTCCCGCGCCGCCACGCCGCGCTCCCGCAGCGCCACGCCCTCCGCGTTCCAGAACGCCACCACTGCGTCGACCCGCCCGGCGATCATGCTCGGGACTGCGGAGAAGCCGATCGTCACACGCTCCACGCGGTCGAAGTCGCCGCCGTCGTGCTCTACGACCGCACGGAGCAGGGCGTCGTCGGACGGCAGTCCGGTCACGCCCACCCGCTTCCCCTCGAGGTCGCGCGGCCGCCGGATCTCCGGCCTCGCGATGACGGCGGCGAGCGGTCGCTGCACGACCGCCCCGAGCCCGACGAGGTCCGCGCCTCGCTCGCGGGCGAGCCCCAGGTCGTGGATGTCCACCACGGCCAGGTCCGCCCGCTCGGCCTCGAGCAGCTTCAGCGAGTCGGTGGAGGAGGACGGAACGCGGACGTCGAGCTCGAGCAGGTCGCCGTCGTTCACCTCCCGCATCGCCGCGTAGATCCCGGCGTGCACGGCATTCGGCTGGAAGTCGAGCGCCAGCGTCATGCGGTACTCCTGAGCGTCGTCGAGGTCGCAGCCGGGCACGGCTACGAGCGCGGCCGCCGCCGCCACAACTAGAAGGATCCTGCGCACGCCGTCGAACCCTAAGGCGAACCATTCCGCCAGTTTCAGGAGGTCGCAGGGTGCAGGATCGCGGACCCGCCGCATATCTGGCCGAGTTCCTCGGCACGCTGATGCTCGTCTTCTTCATCTGCGCCGTCGTCTCGCTGTACGGCGCGGAGCCCTCGGCCCAGAACCCCAATCCGTTCATCGACTTCTCCGTCATCGGCCTGGTGCACGTGCTGGTCCTGTTCGTGCTGATCCAGACCCTCGCGGTCGTGTCGGGTGCGCACTTCAACCCGGCGGTTACCGCCGCGATGACGGTGCTGCGCCAGATCAAGGTGGCGGATGCCGGCATCTACATCCTCGCCCAGCTTGCGGGCGCGGTGGCGGGGGCGCTGCTCGTCAAGGGCATCCTGCTCGACGAGGGCGAGACCGAGAACTACGGCGCGACGACGGTCTCCGACCTGATCGAGGGCGCGATCTTCCCCGGCATGGTCGTGGAGGCGATCGGCACCTTCTTCCTGCTCTGGGCGATCATCGGCGTGGCCGTGAACCCCCGGGCCACCAAGGAGTGGGCCGCGCTCGCCATCGGCGGCGCGCTCGGCATGGGCGTGATGGTGCTCGCGCCGCTCACGGGCGCCGGCTTCAACCCAGCGCGCAGCTTCGGGCCGGCGCTGGTGTCGGGCGAGTGGGGCCGGTTCGCCGACTTCGTGCTCGTGTACGCGGTCGCCCCGGTGGTGGGCGCGCTGATGGCGGCGTTCCTCTACTTCCAGATCTTCATCGCGCCCGGAAAGAAGGGCCTGGGAGGGGTGGAGCCGGTCGGGT
>DASZJZ010000186.1:0-1750 GCA_035947555.1 Thermoleophilaceae bacterium
ACCCCGGTGAACTCGCCCTCGGCGCCGATCGGGAGCTGCACGGGCACCGGGTGCGCGCCCAGGCGGTCGACCATCGTCTGAACCGAGTTCGCGAAGTCGGCCCCTACGCGGTCCATCTTGTTGATGAAGGCGATGCGCGGAACGCGGTACTTGTCGGCCTGGCGCCAGACGGTCTCGGACTGGGGCTCGACGCCGGCGACGGAGTCGAACACGGCGATCGCGCCGTCGAGCACGCGCAGGGAGCGCTCGACCTCGACGGTGAAGTCAACGTGGCCGGGCGTGTCGATGATGTTGATGCGGTGGTCGCGCCAGGAGGCCGTGGTGGCGGCGGACGTGATCGTGATGCCCCGCTCCTGCTCCTGCTCCATCCAGTCCATGACGGCGGCACCCTCGTGGACCTCGCCCATCTTGTGGGTGCGGCCGGTGTAGAACAGGATGCGCTCGGTCGTCGTCGTCTTTCCGGCGTCGATGTGCGCCATGATCCCGATGTTGCGCGTCTTCTCGAGTGGAACCGTGCGTGCCATGTCCTGTCCTGATGGGGTGCTGAATCCGAGCAGAAAAAAGGCCCTGTCCGGGCCCGGTGCTGCGACCTGTGCTCGCCCGGAGGTGCTCTATGTCGTAGGGGTCTCCATCGAAGTGTTAGAACCCGCCTTCACGTGGTGGGTAACCGCGTGACGCAGCGGGATCGCGGGCAGAGAGGGCCCACCCGCGAAACGACCCGTGATGGTAGCAGGCACGTTGCCGCTCTCAGAGGGGTTTTGCAGGGCGCGAACCCGCTTGCAATCGGGGTAACGGCGGCGGGGTTCGTGGCGGCTGTGCTGCTGGTGGTGACGGAGTTCTCGGTGGTGGCGTCGGTGGACGTGGCGAGTGGGTCCTGCCAGGTGATCCAGGACACGAACCCAGAGCTGGCGGACCGCTGTGAGCTGAGCGGGTTCGAACGAAACGGCGGCTCGTTCCTGGTGCTGGCGGCGCTCTGTGCCGCGATGGCCTGGGGCGCGGGGCTCGGCGGCTCCCGGCCGGCGGCGCTGATCCTCACGCTGATCGGGGTGGCCGTGCTGGGCTGGGCGCTGCTGGTGGACCTTCCGGAGACCAACGAGACCGGCGTGCTGGGGCGGAACTTCGAGGGGGCCACGGCCGCCGCCGGCCCGGGCCTGACGATCGAGATCGTGGCGGGGGCGCTGGCCCTGGCCGCGGGCGCCGTACGTTTACTCGCGCCCGCGCGCGAATAGGGCGCCGGCCGGGCAGAACGACGGGCAACGAGGACGGCCCGCTGCGAGGGGTGGGTCGTCCCAGGGCACGTATGCGGCCCTGAGGCTACCCACCCCCCTAGGCCGGCGGGCCGCCGGGCGGACCCTCCCCCCTTTTCCGCTTCCGTTCGGCGACGAAGCGCTCCTTCTTCTGCGCTTCGCGCTCTCGCCGGCGGGCCTCCGAGTCGCGGGCCGCTGCGCCGGTCAGACCGACCTGTACTCCAGCCGCCGCGATCGGCGAGAACGTCCGCCTCACTTCCTCCCCGCCGCACGCCGGACACGGCGCGGTACAGCCAGCGGGCACGACCTCCTCGAAGCGCGCGCCGCAGGTGCAGCAGTCGAATTCGTAGAGGGGCACGCGGGAATCGTACGCCCGCGGGCGTCTACCAGCGGTAGTGTGCGAAGGCCTTGTTCGCCTGGGCCATGCGGAAGATGTCGTCCTTCCGCTTGTAGGCCCCGCCCTGCTGCGACTGGGCGTCCACCAGCTCGCCGGCCAGCCGCTC
>DASZJZ010000187.1:0-14575 GCA_035947555.1 Thermoleophilaceae bacterium
CGACCCCAGCTCCAGCGCGCCTGCGCCGCGGCGTGCCAGCGCCAGGGCACGGCTCAGCGTCCCGTCAGCCGCCTCGAGCTCCCCGCGCTGCTCCTGGAGCCGGCCGCGCGCGAGCTGCCCGATCATCGCGACGAAGTGCTCCCCGAAGCCGCCCGCCTCGCTGAGCCGGATCGCCCGATCGGCCAATGCATCGGCTTCGTCCGCCTCGCCCAGCTCGGCGCGCGCCAGCGCCAGGTAGCCGAGCGCGTAGCTCTGTCCCAGCTCGTTGCCGTCGCGCTCGGCCAGCCCCAGGGCGTGCTCGAGCGCGGAGGCCGACTCGCCGAGATCGCCGCGCCAGTAGCTCGTCACGCCGAGCATGCAGTGGGCCACGAACGTCGGGAACGGCGCCCCGGCCGGCTCGAGCGACAGCACGTGACGGGCCGCCTGCTGGGCCTTGTCGAGGTCGCCCACCTTGAAGCTGTGGGTGGCCCGGAGCACGGCGGCGTCGGCGCGCAACGCCGGCCCCCAGGCATCGCCCGCCGAGAGCCGCGCCTCGGCCGTCTCGATCCAGCGGTCCGCCTCGGCGACGCGCCCGGTGTCGAGCGCGAGCCAGGCGCGCGCCAGCGAGTGGCGCGGATCGCCGGTCACCGTCTCGGGCGGCAGCGCCGACAGCCAGCCTTCCACGGTGTCGAGGTGCCCTCGGTTGAAGTAGTCGTTCCAGTGCGCGGCGATCAGCTCGGCGGCGTCGTCGAAGTCGCCCGCTGCGGCGGCGTGCTCGATGGCGTCGGGAATCTCGCCCTGGGCGCGGAACCAGTCGTGCGCGCGTCGGTGGAGCTCCACCGGCAAGTCGGGGTGGGAGCGGCGCAGCTCGTGGCGAAGCAGCTCGCCGAACAGGTGGTGATACCGGTACCACTGGCGGGTCGTGTCGAGCGGCACCAGGAACAGGTTGTCGCGCTCGATCCGCTCCAGCACCAGGGCGGAGTCGTCGCGGCCGGTCAGGGCGTCACAGAGCGGCCCGCAGAGACGCTGGAGCACGGCCGTCCGAAGCAGGAAGCCGCGCACCTCCGGCGGCTGGCCGGCCAGCACCTCGGTCGAGAGGTAGTCGACGATATGCCGGTCGTCGCCGGTGAACGAGCCGATGAAGCCGCGCGCGTCGGCGCGGCCGCGCAGCGACAGCGCGGCCAGGTACAGGCCCGCCGCCCAGCCCTCGGTGCGGCTGACGAGACGCGCGATGTCGGCGCGCTCGAGATCGACGCCGAGCGCGGCGCGCAGCAGGCCGGCGGCCTCCTTGGTCGAGAGGCGGAGGTCGGCGGCGCGCAGCTCGGTCATCTCGCCGCGCGCGCGGAGGCGGCCGAGCGGCAGCGAGGGGTCGGAGCGGGTCGCGATGGCGAGGTGGACGACGCCGGGCAGGTGCTGGAGCAGGTACTCGACCGAGCCGTGGACGCGCTCGTCACGGATCAGGTGGTAGTCGTCGAGCACGAGCACGACGGGTCGTTCGAGCTCGGCGAGGTCGTTCACGAGGAGCGGGAGCGCCACGTCCTGCAGGGAGGCGGGGCTCGCCCGAAGCGCCTCGCGGGCGCGCGCGCCGGTGCCGGGCTCGACGCTGCCCAGGGCGTCGATGGCGCACGTCCAGAAGCGGACAGGATCGTTGTCGGCGGAGTCGAGCGACACCCAGGCGAAGGAGCGCTCCTCGGCGTCCGAGGCACACCACTGAGCGAGCAGGGTGGTCTTGCCGAAGCCCGCCGGAGCGTCGAGCAGCGTCAGCTTGCGCGAGCCTCCGCGCACGAGCAGGCCGACCAGGCCGTCGCGCGAGACGATCCCCGCCCGAACGCCGGGAATGTGCAGCTTGGTCGCCGGGATGACGCTTGGGCCAGCCGCCACCGCAGGCCCACCCTATCGCGCCGAGACGCCCCTCGTCAGCGGACGCGCTCGACCCGTCCCCGAAGCTCGGCTCGTCGAGCCACGAGGTGACGCCGCGAGCGCTCAGGCGCCCCCTTTGAGGGGGGTGCCGACGCGTCCAGCTTCGCGGCTCGTATGCCGCTATGCCAGCGCGGCGCGCGGCCGCGACTCGGCCACCCGGGCGATCCGCGCCGCGGCGCCTTCGAGCGCTCCGGCCGATAGCAGCGCCGCCATGGCGTTCGCCACGACGCGTCCGGTGAGGCCGCCGCCGCGGCGCAGCGAGACAGACGCGCTCAGCTCCGCGCCTGACTCGTCCTTCGTCAGCTCGTAGCGGACGTCGAGGCCGACCGGCCCGTCGGCGGACAGCTCGAGGATCGCCTCGTCGGCGGCGTGTATCGCCACGTCGAATCCGACCCTGACGCCCGCGAGCTTGCCGGTCACCCGGCCGCGCGTGCCGGCCGCCAGCCGGGTGCCGTCGAGATCGTCGATGTCGAAGTCCACCGGCGACCAGCGGCGGATCTCGTCGGGGAACGTCAGCACGCGCAGTAGCTCGCATGGCGTGGCGTTGGCTCGAGCTGTAGCCGTCCACTCGGGCATGTGCCAACTGTGGCATTCGTGCGCGACCACTTGTGAGCGATCGCGCACAGTCCCGCCGGCCGGCCGCCCGTTCAGGCGTCGGTGGTCCGCGCCCGGAACGGGCCAGCGCTTGCGGATGTTGTAGGCGTTGGCGGCGTACATGTCCGAGTGGGACTTGTGCGCATCGCCTCATCCCGGCGCGAACCGGGGCCTCCGACCGGGTCGCTAGCGTGGGTGCCGGTGACCAGCAGGGAGATCCGTCAGCGACTCATCCAGCAGCTCCGCCGGGCCAGCTCCATGGAGCTCGCGGCGGCCACGGCCCTCGATCCGCTGGTCGAGGGGAGCGGCGACGGCAGCCTCGCCGGGCTGGTGAGCACACACCGTGAGAACGCCCGCCGGCACCGCGAGCGGCTGCTCGGACGGCTGAAGGCGCTCGGCGCCGCCGCCCCCGGGGGCACCGCCACCGGCGCCGGGATCCTGGCCGCCGCCCGCGGCATCGCGCGCAGCCGCCGCGCGGCGACCGAGGAGGAGCGACTCAGGCAGGCCGTGCTCATGAAGCAACTCGAGGTGGCCACCTACGACACCATGGAGCGCCTCGCGGAGCGGGCCGGCGACGACGCCACCGCGGCGCTCGCGCGCGAGGCAAGAGCGGACGACGAGGAGCTGGCGCGCCGGCTCGCCCGGCGCCGACTGCGGCTGCAGCGGGGCCGCCGCGGCTAGTCCAGCGGCGCGCTCTTCGGCACGCTCCGCTGCCGCATCCGGTTGTACACGCTCACCTTCACCTCGGTCGGCGCCCGGCCGTCCGGGATCCGCAGCGAGGTCTGGTCGCGTTGCTTCGCCGCGCGAACTCGGCGGGTGCAGATCACCAGGTGGTCCTGGTGCAGCGTCACGTACAGGTGCCGGCCGCGTCGCCGTGGCGCCAGCTCCCACTCCACCCACACCCGGCCGTCCTCGCTCCAGGCCCGCAGCTCCGCCGGCTCACGCGGATACGTGAGGAACCCGAGCCGGTGCACCACTCGCCCGAGCAACACCCGCAGCTTCCGCCAGCGCAGACTCCTGTGCCACGCGTCCGGGGCGTCCCACTTGTCCCCCTGGTGGGCCGGGCTCGACGGGCCGCGCCCGATCCGGCCCAGGAGCGAGCGCTCCGGGTTTCCCCACTTCCCCGGCCACGAGGCCCAGCCGCCGATCTCCTCGAGCGGGAGGTCGGCCGGCGGCCCGTCGCCGCGCGGGTCATCCACGCCCAGCACGTATGGGTGCGATCCGGGCTTGAAATACGAAGCGTGTGAGAACGGCGCGATGTACGCCACCGGCCGGTTCGGGTCCTCCTCGTGGAAGTCCATCGCCTTCTTCTTCCAGGGACGCGCCTCGCCCGAGTTGTGCTGCGCGTAGCTCGCCACCTCCGGCCTCATGTCCTCCCCCAGACCGATCTGGATCATCTCCCAGTCGCCCTCGTGCTTGCCGAAGCCGAACAGGTGCTTCGGGTTGTAGTAGAGCCAGAACCAGTACTGCAGCCAGATCCGGCCGCCGTCGCGCGCCACCCGCCCGTAGATCCGCCCGCGGTGGTCGTCCTCCCACTCCATCCGGCCGGAGTCGCCTGGGTGGTCGGCGGCCAGCGCGAGGAAGTCGCCGGGCTCGGTCTCGTAGTCCATCAGCGTGTCGAGGCGAAGCGGCGCACTCTCCGTGCTGCGCGCCACCACCTCGCCGTGCTCGCGAAGCAGCACGTTGCCCGGGTTTGCGAGCGCGGAGCTCGGGCTCAGGGCGCGGTAGTCGTACTGCGGGTCGAACCTCAGGATCGGCTTGTGCCGCTCGAGCAGCTCCCGGTCGGTCATCAGGCGAGCGGCCGGCGGTGGCCGAGCACGAAGTACGAGTAGAAGACGTAGAGCGGGCCGAGCTGGAGGTAGGCCTTGCCTAGCACGAGCCCGTGGTCGCCGGGGTTGGGCAGCACGGTGATGTCGCGGATCACGCGCAGCGGAAAGTTGCGCCCGGTGTTGGCCGTGACGTCGTAGTCGAGCAGTCCCGCGTGCCGGTAGCGGCTGTAGATGCGGCGGGGAGGCTCGTCCGCGACGTTCGCCACGCGGTAGTGGCCGATCTCGACCGGACGCCCGTTCTCGAGCTTGAGCTCCCACTTGCCGCCGTAGCCCTGGCGGTCCTGGCGGACGACCTCGTTGTAGCCGAACGGACGCCCCTCCCTGCGCCTGAACACCTTCCTGAACTTCTCGCCCGTGAGGCGCGCCACCGGCTCGTGGTTCCAGCCGCAGTAGACGAACCCCTCGAGCTCGCCGTAGTCGGGCCGCGCGCCGGTCCGCACGACCTCCTCGAGGTTCTTGCGGTCGGTCGCGGCGAGCGTCTCGAACGTCCAGCCGCTCATCGCGCCTGCGCCATGCCGGGGGCGGCGTACTCGGCCAGCGCCACGACGGTCAGCTGCGGGTACGCCCGCGGCGCGGCCGACTCGATGGGGGCTGCGATCCTGATGGCGCGACTGTATGGGCCCCCGGCGACGGATCGCAAGGGGGTCGCGCGACCCTCTCTGGGGCCGCCCCCCGGGACGGGGCCCGGCGCTCGTCCCCCTCTAGGTCGACACGCCGTAGGCCTCGGTGAAGGCGTCCTGTGCATACGCCAGCGAGGCGTAGGCGAAGCCCTTGTCTCCCCACCCCGTCCCCCAGCTGTTGCGCACGATGAAGCGGTCGGGCGTGTAGCCCACCAGTGCCACCGCGTGGCCCCCGCGGGCGGTGTCGGCCATATAGGTGTCGAGATTGCCGGAGTTGTCGCTCGCCTCGTGCCAGGTGCGGTCCACGTCGAGGCGCGTGAGGATGGGTCCCTTCGTGGCGAGCCAGCGCCGCCACTCGTCGATGTCGCTCGGGCGGCGCAGACTGAGGTTGAAGTAGCTCGAGATCTTGAACTGCGCGGCGCGCGCGTAGAAGGCCTGCTCCTCTCCTGTGAAGAGCTTGCCGTTGAACGGCAGCACCTGCTCGCGCACGGCGCCGTACTTCCGCGACACGTCGAGCGCCGCCTTGAGGCTCGTGCCGGCCACCTCGATGAAGGTGGTGGGCGCGGAGAAGAACTGGTCGGTCTCCTTCGACGCCATCCAGGTGAAGCGCGGCGCCAGCTTGTCGTTCTGCTTCAGCCGCCCGTCCTTGACGAAGTGCCAGCGCAGCACGGAGTCCGCCGTGGCCCAGCCCACGCACGAGCCGCTTCCGCCCTGGTCGCCGATCCTCCACCAGGCCGTGCGCAGGTCCTTCGACGCCGGGATGGCCTTGCGCGGTGCCGCAAGCAGGCCGGCGTGATCGGCGTGCTGCAGGCGCCAGTCGCGCTCGGTGTCGCGCGACGGCATGACGTTCAGGATCCTCTTGACGGACTTCGCCTTCGGCATTCGGTGCCTCCGCTGTAGTGGGGCTGCGTTGAGGGGCCCATTCTTTACGGGCCGCCGGACGCGGATCAAGCGGCCGCAACTTCCGCGCCCTACTTGAGTGCCGCCGGAGCGCAGGTCATAGTTACGACCAGCACGAGCGCTGGTCCGCTCGACCCCCCAGTGAAGGAGGCCCCCACATGTCGTTGAATCGCGTGGTCGCGCTGGCGACGCCCCTGTTCGCCGCAGCCGCCGGCTGGGTAGCCACCTGGCTCGCCGACAACGTCCCGGGCGTGTCGATCGACCAGGGTGCGCTGGAGGAGATCTTCATCGCCGGCGCGCTGGTGGCGCTTGCGCCCGCGGCGCAGTGGCTGCATGGCTGGCAGAAGTGGGAGGCGCGCCAGGCGGACGCCCAGACGGCGGTGGAGATCGCCAACGCCGCGCCGCCCACGCTGATCGCCGTCGAGGCGGGCGACGACGTGGGGTTCTTCGACGACTCCGGAGACTTCGACGAGCTCGACGAGCTGGACGCGCTCGAGGAGCTGGACGAACTCGACGAGGAGCTCCTGCTGGAGGAAGAGGAGCCCGCCCGGACGGGAGGCTGAGCATGGCGTCGCCGAGGCTGATCGAACGGCTCCGCGCCGAGGACGTCCTGCGCCCGCACGCGGTCGTGGAGGAGGCGCGCCGGGCCGGGCTGCCGCTGGCGCTGGCGTGCGCCCTGCTCGAGAAGGAATCGGGCCGGGGCCGCAACGTGTTCGGGCACGACCCCACGATCTTCGTGGGCGCGGGCGAGGTGACGCGGGCCAAGTACGCCGAGTACAAGCGCCGCCGCGTGGGCAGCGGGAACCGGCTGATGCAGGGGGTCGGGCCGTGCCAGCTGACGTGGTGGGAGTTCCAGGACACCGCGGATCGCGAGGGCGGCTGCTGGCGTCCGGAGGTGAACATGCGGGTCGGCTTCCGGCATCTCGCCGCGCTGATCTCACAACATGGCCTGGCCGACGGCGCGCGCCGGTACAACGGCAGCGGCCCGGCCGCCGAGGCATACAGCCGCGACCTGCTTGCAAAGGCGAAGGTGTGGGAGGCGAAGCTGGGTGGTCAGGCGGCGGCGGTTGCGGGTGGCCCGCGGCTGGTGCGCCGCGGCGACGAGGGCGAGCTGGTGGACCGGATAACGCGCCGGCTGTCGCTGGTGAGGTCGCGGGCGACCGGACGGCCGTACCTGGACGGAGCGCGCCGGCGGTTCGACGGCGAAGCTGAAGCAGCCCTGAAGACGTTCCAGCGCGAGCACCGGCTTGACGCGGACGGCGTGTTCGGCAGGAGAAGCGCCCGCGCGCTGAACCGGGCGGTGGAGCTGGAGCGAGAGCGACGCCGGCGGGAGCGGACGCGGCGCGAGCCCACGCGGCGCGAGCCTGCAGGACGCGAGCCGGCCCGCCGCGGGCCGGTCGGCCCTGAGCCTTCACGGCGGGGTCCGCGGGAGCCTGAGCCGGCGCGCCGCGGGCCGCGGCGAGACCCGGCTGCGCGCGAGCCCGCCGGCCGCGAACCCGCGCGGCACGATGGGCCCGGTCGCGACGGACCGCGCTCGCCCCTTCGGCTCACCGACCTCGTCGGTGCGGTCCGGCTTCGCGACGCCCAGACCGATCGATCCTGGCAGGAGCTCGCGGCCTACGGGAGCCGGCGGCGCCGGCTGCTCGCGGAGCTGCGCGGGCGGCGGGACCGCGGCGAGAGCGTCGAGCTGTCGGATCTGGCGACCGTCCTCCTCAGGATCGAGGACAAGCTGGAGGCCCTGGTCGAGCTCGAGCAGGCGGAGGCGGCGGCGGCCGAGGACACCCCGGACAAACCGGCCGCAGCGCCGGTGCCGTCGGCGACGGCGGCGGCGTCCGCCGAGGGGTCGGCCGGCGCACCGGCGGAGGCTCCGCCACCGGAGGCCTCCGCTTCCGCGCCCGCTTCCACCGCTGCGGCCACCAACGGGGGCGAGCCACCCACCCCTCCCCCGGCGCCTGCGCGGCGCGTCAGGGTCGCCGACCTCTCCGACGAGGAGCTCGAGCGGCGTGTCGAGCGCCTGGATCGAGCGATTGGGGCGATCCGGGCGATCCTCATCGCTCGCTATGCGCGCGCCGAGAAGGAGCTCGCGCAGATCCTTCCGAGGCGCGAGCCCGAGCGGCCGCGCGAGCCGGTGCGGCCGCGGGAACCGGTGCGCCCGCGCCAGGAGGCCCCGCGGACGACCCCGCGGCCGAAGCGCAAGCCCACCACCCTCTCCCCCGACGAGGTCCGCCGTCTCCAGAAGGGCCTCAACCGGTTCACCGAGCGCTACATGGAGGGCGTCGGTCCGATCGTCGTCGACGGCATCAAGGGGCACGCCACCGCGCGCCGGATCGTCACGGTCAAGTACCACCTCGGCTACACCGGAAAGGCCCAGCGCTCGGCCACCGTCAAGCCGGAGTTCGTCCGCCGCATGCGCCATCCCCGCTCCGCGCGCTACTCGACCCCGGCCATGCTCACAAGGGCCTTCGCCCGCCGCGCCAAGCAGCGCAAGGCGGCCAGGGCCTCCGCGGCGCCGCGCAACGGCGTTGCCATGTTCGACGGCCGGCCGGTCGCCGCGTGGCTCAAGCCCTACCTCGACTGGGCGCGCCAGAACGGCTGGAAGGGCACGCTCAACAGCGGCTTCCGCGACCCCGCGTACTCCGAGAAGCTTTGCATCTCAATGTGCGGGGCGCCGAGCTGCCCGGGGCGCTGCGCCGGACGCGCGTCGAACCACGCCGGCAGCTCCAACCCGGCAGGCGCGGTCGACGTGAGCGACTACGTCACCTTCGGCCAGCTGATGCGAAGGTGCCCCTACTCGCCGAAGATCTTCAACGCCCTGGGAGCCCAGGACCCGGTCCACTTCTCGGCGAGCGGCAGGTAGGGGGCGGCCCGCACGCGGCCGTCGTCGATCCTCACCTGCTGGCGCGGCGGCCGGCCGAGCTTGAACAGGACACGGTCGAGCGCCCGCGCCGGCGCGAACAGCGGGGGTTCGCGCAGCGGCCACACCCCGCACGGCTCGGCGTCGGATCCGGTCCGCCGCAGGATCGCGTTCACGGCCCGGCGGGCCGCCTCGTTGGCGCCCTCCATCGTGGCCAGGTCGGTGTGCGTGCGCACGTAGTCCGAGGCGAGGAGGAGGTTGTCCACCTCGGTCTCCGCATCGGGGCGGTCGCGCCACGAGCCAACCGTGTTCACCAGCAGCGGCTCCAGGTTCGCCGCCTCGGTCGGGTTCGGATGGACGATGCTCGGGTCGAGGAACGCGGCGAGCACGTCGACGCCGTCGAGCTCGCGTGTGGCGTCCTCGTCGAGGCTCTCCTTCAGCTGGTGCCACACCTCCGCCTCGATCTCCTCGCGCGAGCAGTACATGGCCTGCTTGCGGATCCCGCTGCCGATCGCCTCCCAGTCGGAGACGTCCACCGACAGGATGCCGCGGGCGCGGCCGTCCCCGAGGCGCTCGGGCTGGAAGCGCGCCTGCCAGAACTGCGGCTGGGAGATCGACGTGAGCGCCCACTGCGAATCGATGTAGACGGTGTGGCCGTGCACCGCCCGCACGTCGCGGTCGAGGTAGTACACGATGCCGTTCATCCAGCGCGTGCGCAGCCGGTGGAGGCCCGCCAGGCGCGGATCGGCGAGCATGAGCTGCTCGCCGATCAGCAGGCGCATGACCTCCACGGGGAGGGCGGCGACGTACCAGTCGGCGGTATGGGTCGAGGGCACGCCGTCCGCCACCACGGTCACGCCGCTGACCCGCCCGCCGCCGCAGTGGATCGCCTGCACCTGGTGGCCGGTGCGGAAGTCCACGCCCATCCCCTTGAGGTGCTCGAGCCAAGGGTCGATCCAGACGTCGCTCGTGGGCCCGTTCAGCACGCGGTCGACCTGTCCCGTGGGGTCCGTCAGGTCGAACAGCAGCTGGAGCAGGATGTAGCCGCCGGTGCGGGCGCTCATCTCACGCGCCCGGGCGGCGACCAGCGTTCGCGTGAGGCCGTCGGCGAGGTACTTGGCGTAGGCGCCGCCGCGCGCCGACGCGCCCGAGAACTCCCACCAGCTCTGGTTCTCGAACTCGGCGAAGCGCCGCTCCTCGCAGCTCGTCAGGAGCAGCAGCAGGCGGTTCAGGAAGTAGGCCGCGTTCGCGTGGCCGATGCCCACGCTGCCGGCGTAGTCGGCGACGAAGCGGAACGCCTTGTCGAGGTCGCGCAGGTTGCGAGGCAGGTGGGCGGGCGAGAGCAGCTCGGGGCCGTCGGCCCGCGCGATCTGGGCCTCGGTCGCGGTGACGAGGTTCTCGAACACGTTGCGCCCGTCCCGGCCGTACGGGATGCGCCGCATCGTGTGGGGCAGGTGGCGGTAGAAGCCCGGGAAGAAGCGGAAGCCATGCTCGCCGGGCAGGGCCGGCCTTCCGTCGCCGGCGCTGCCGGGAAACGGGAAGCTCCGCGCCTTGCCGCCCGCGGCCGGCCGGGCCTCGAACACCAGCACGTCGAACCCCCGCTCGGCCAGCTCGTGCGCGGCGCTCATCCCCGCCACGCCGCCGCCCAGGACGATCACCCGCATGGCCGCTCAGCACCTCCCGGCATCGGGAGGGATTGTGCCTCGTACACTCGTCCACTTGCCGTGTCCACGCGCGAGCGCCGGTGTTAGGTTCGGCGGGAAGGGCATCCCGGAGCCCTCGTCAAGCAGAGCATGCCGACCCCCACGGACTCGCTCGCAGAGACCCCCGCCCCGTCCGAGGCGGTGCAACCGCTGACCGCGCTCACGCCCACCTCGTGGGCGGCGGGGTGCGAGCTGGCGGTGGCGGAGTGGGTCGAGCAGGGGCGCTGTCTGGGAGCGATCGGACGGGGCAGCGGCTGGTGGATCGGCGACTGGGTGCGCTATGGAAGCGTCCGCTACGGCGATAGATACACCGCCGCCTCACGGGTGACCGGCTACGACATTCAGAGCCTGATGAACATGGCGTACGTCGCGAGCCGCTTCGACGCCTCGCGCCGGCGCCGGGGCCTCTCGTTCAGCCACCACGCGGAGGTCGCCGGCCTCGCCCCGGAGGACCAGGAGCTGTGGCTGGACCGTGCCGAGGCGGGCAACCTCTCCGTACGGGCGCTCCGGGCGGAGCTGCGCAAGACGCGGGAGCGGGTGGCGGCCCGGCTGGCGCTGGCCAGGACGCATGGCGAGCGACCGCCGGACCGGGCGCGGGCCGCCACCAGCGAGGTGCTGGAATGCCCTCACTGCGGGCAGAACTTCGCCCGCTGAGGCGCCACCTCTCAGTCGATCACGATCCCCACGGTCACCCGCACCACGCGGCCGTTCCGGACGAAGAACGCCGTGACCCGCTCGCCTGGGAGTCCCTCGCCGCGCTGGCAGATCGTGGTGCCCATGAAAGTGTTGCAGTCCACGCCCGGCACCCGCTGCTCGACGGCCGCGCGCGTGGAGCGCACGCCGATGCCGCGGGCGGTGCGGTCGCCGAGGCCCCTGGTGGTCACCGCGGTGACGGTGTTGCCGCTCTGGAACGTCACGTTGATCCTGCCGGCGTAGACGAACACGGTGAACGGGCCGAAGTCGTTCGTGCCGTTGCGGATGCGCTTCGGCTGCCCGAGCGCGGTCTTGACCTCGGCCTTGGTGTTGCCGAGCCGCGCGCCGGCGATGCCGCGGTCGAGCTGGATGATGGCCTCGGCCGACGCGGGCGCTAGCAGCGTGGCGGCGACGACCAGGGCCGAGAGTGCGACGGGTCGCTTCACGGGTCCTCCTGATGCAGTGGGGCAGGGCCGGCGCGAGCCTAGCGCCGGGACCGGTCGCTACGCCGCCGCGGCGCGGCGCTTGCAGAGACGGACGACGGTGCCGCTCACGCTGCGGCGGACGTCCACCTCGTCGACCGTGGCGGCCATGAAGGCCAGGCCGCGTCCGCGTTCGGGGAGCGGGTCGAGCGCCGCCGGGCTCGGCGCGAACGTGCCGTGGTCCTCGACCTCGAACACCAGTGCGCCGTCCTCCTCGGCCACGTGGATCCGGATCGTGCCCTCCGGCGACGGCTCGCCGTGCTCGATCGCGTTGCTCACCGCCTCGTTCGCCGCGAACGTGAACTGATAGCGCTCCGGCTCGTCGAGCCCGAAGCGGGCCGCCGCGCAGTCCGCGAAGCGCCGCGCGGTGACCAGCTCGCTGGGGTCCGCGGGAAGCTCGAGCCGCTCAGGGCACGCCAGCAACCGTCTCCACCCCCACGATCTCGAGCACCCTCACGACGTTCGGCGTGCCGCACACCACCTCGAACCTCCCGCCCGACCCGCGCAGCCGCTCCCGCGCCGCGAGCAGGACCCCGATCGCCGTCGAGTCGATGAAGGTCGTCTCCTTGAGGTCGACGACCATCGTGTCCACCCCGCGCTGGAAAGCCGCCTCCACCGCCACGCTCAGGCTCGGCGCGGCGTTCAGGTCGCACTCCCCTCCAACCGTGATCACGTACCAGCCCGGCTCCGCCGCGCTGTGTCCCAGGATGTAGCTCATACGACCCTTTCGGCCTCGACTGACTCCCGCTCGCCGGGTGGGCCGAGCGGCCATCCACGCTCCTCCAGCACCTCGACGAAGCAGTCGACCAGCGCGGGGTCGAACTGACTGCCGGCCCCCGCCTTGAGCTCATGAGCCGCGGCGGCCGGGGGCAGCCCCGCCCGGTAGGGGCGCGCCGACGTCATCGCCTGGTAGGCGTCGCACACGGCGACGATGCGGCTGGCCACCGGGATCCGGTCGTGCTGCAAGCCGTCCGGATAGCCGGACCCGTCCCAGCGCTCGTGGTGGAAGCGCACGATCGTCGCCACCGGCTCGAGGCCGGGCACCTGCTCGATCAGCTCGGCGCCCCAGACCGGGTGGCGGTTCACGAGCTCGCGCTCGGCGGGGTCGAGCGGACCGGGCTTGCCGAGAACGCGGTCCGGCACGCGCACCTTCCCGACGTCGTGCAGGAGCGCCCCGAGCTCCAGCTCGAGGAGGTCCGGCAGGCTCAGCCGCATCCGCTCGCCGAGCACGCAGCTCCAGCTGACGACCTCGCTCGAGTGACCGGCGGTGTAGCCGTCGTGGGCGTCGAGCTCGTGCACGAGCGCGCGGACCCGCTCGCGAACCTCCCGCAGCGCGTGGTGGCGGCGCTCGGCGTGGTTGAGCGCGGCTCCGGCCGTGACGGCCAGCTCGGCGAGCACGGCGAGGTCGCGGCCGTCGAAGCGCCGACCGTCGACGCTCTCAGCGCTGAGCGCCCCATTTATCTCGCCGTCCCAGCGGGCGGGCACGGTGGCGCGCACGCCGGAGTCCACCACCGCGCGGGCGAACCCGCGGAAGGCCGGGAAGCGGCTCCCGACCACCGCGGCGCTGCGCCCGCACGCGGCCGCGGCGATGGCCGTGTCCGGCACCTCCCTGTCCCGGGCGAAGATCGTGCTGCCGGCCGATTCCACCAGCTGGCACGCCTGACGCGCCAGCCGATCGAGAACGATCGCGGAGTAGCCGCTCGTTGCTTTCGATCCTGCCAGCGAGACCAAACCGTCCTGCATGCCCAGGGTCGAAGTTCCCGCAAAGGGCGCATTCCGGACGTGAAATGGACGAATGTCGACGCGGCGTGGACGAACGATCGACGCGTATACGCGCGCGGTCCGGGGAGCGGGTGGTTCCGCGCGCGAAGCCGGTGCAACCGCGCCCGGTTAGAGTGCCCGGATCGCCGACGCCCGCACCCACATGTCGCGCGGCCTGCTGACCGTGGAGCCGGGACTTCCCCTGAAGGAGGTGGCCGAGCGCATGGTGGCGCGCGACGTCGGCGCCGTGCTCGTGCTGGAGGACGAGCGACTGGTGGGAATCCTCACCGAGCGCGACGTGCTGCGCGCGGTGGCAGGAGGCATCCACGACGACACCCTGGTGGCCGACTGGATGACGCGCGACCCCGAGACCATGGAGCCGGACGAGCCGATCCGCCAGGCCGCCGTGCTGATGATCCACGGCGGCTTCCGGCACATGCCGATCGTGGAGGGCGAGCAGGTGGTGGGGATGCTGTCGATCCGCGACCTGATGCGGGTGGTGCTGGAGGACTCGACGCCGCGCGGGGCCTAGGCGAGCGGTGCGATCCCGAGCGGTGCGATCCCGGCCTCCAGGTCGAGCAGGAGGCGCTTGCGGTCGAGGCCGCCGCCGTAGCCGGTGAGCGTGCCGGACGCGCCGATGACGCGGTGGCAGGGGATCACGACGGCGACGGGGTTGCGCCCGTTGGCGGCGCCGACCGCGCGGGCGGCGCCGGGCCGTCCCACTGTCGCGGCGAGCTCGGCGTAGCTGATCGTGGTGCCGTAGGGGATCTCGCGGAGTGCTGCCCAGACGCGCTGCTGGAAGGGCGTGCCGTGCGGGGCGAGCGGGATCTCGAAGTCGCGCAGGTCGCCGGCGAAGTAGGCGCGGAGCTGTTCGGCGGCCTCGTGGAACCGGTCGGGATCGCGGCGCCAGCCGGGGGCGGGCGCGGCGCCCATGCGGAGGGCGGTGAGCGCATGGCCGTCGCCGACGAGGAGCAGCTCCCCGAGCGGCGAGTCGATGGTGTCGTAGAGGGTCATCGCCTCACAAACGGTGGCACGGTTGGCGTTGTGAGGTCCAGATGACGGAGGTCCTGCGATTCCTCGCCGCGCGCGCGGTCCCCGGCGTGGAGGAAGCGGGCGGCGGGTTCTACCGGCGGTCGCTGCAGCTGGAGCGAGGCGCCGCCGTGGTGGAGGTGCGGGCGGGCGCAGCGGTCGAGGCGCGCGAGGGCGAAGCGGCCGACGCGCGCGCCGGCGAAGCGGCCGA
>DASZJZ010000188.1:0-9131 GCA_035947555.1 Thermoleophilaceae bacterium
CGCCACCTGAGACCCCTCGTGAGGTCGAGCCGGCGCCCGCCGGGGAGCCTGCTCGCCCCGCCGAGCCCGCTCCGGCCGGCGACGGCGCCCCCTCGTCCCGCGCCGCCTCTCCCCGCACCTCCACCACTGGTGACGGGGCGCCCGCGTCGCGATCCAAGTCCTCGAAGTCGAAGCGCCAGCGCGCGCGAAAGAAGCACGGTCGCCGATGAGCCTCGTGGTCTGGGTGATGATGGGTATCGCGGTGTGGCACTTCACCGTGTTCGTGCCCGACCGCTTCTGGGGCGGCATCGTCGGGGCGTTCTGCGCGGCCTTCGTCTCCTCGATGCTGTTCGGCTTCATCGTGAACGGCGCCACGGTGCCCGGCAGGGATGACACCGACCTCGTCCAGGCGCTGATCGCCATCCCGGGCGCGGTGCTCGGGCTCGCGCTGTCGTACTGGTGGGGCGCTCGCGTGGACCGCGAGCGCGGCATCGACCACGGCCTCACGCGCGCCGGCTCCCACTGAGTTTCAGGCGGGCAGGCCGATCCGCCTGTCGAACCCGGCGGGGGCGTGGACGTTGAGGATCCGGACCGGGTGCTCGGTGTCGTTCCGGAACCCGTGCTCCACACCCGGCGGGATGAGGACGAACGTGCCGGCCGGGGCCCTCACCTCGTCCGGCCCGAGCATGAACGTCAGCTCGCCGTCCAGGATGTAGAAGGCGTCGTCCTCGGCGTCGTGCACGTGGGCCTCCAGCTCACGGCCAGCGGCGAAGTCGATGATCCCGAGGGTGAAACGGGGCGTGTCGGCGGTCCGCGCGAGGAACTCCACGTTGCCGACCCGCTGCCCCGCCCCGGGCGGCACGACGATCGGTGTAGATGCCATGCCGGGATCCTGCCAGCCGCAGCGCTTACATCGCCGCCACGCTGCGACGAGGGCTCGAGGACGAGCGCCGCTGGGAGCAGATCGCCTCCGCCGTCGGCTCACTCGAGGGCGCCGGCCACGAGTGGACGACGACCCAGCGGGCTGGGTCGCGGCGCAGCGCCGGTCGGACGCGTTGGCTGACGCGTGCCGGTGCTGCTCGACACGACCGTGTTGATCGATGTCCTGCGCGGCGCGGCTGAGCGCGTGCTGGGGCCTACGGTCGTCGGGGGACGTTCCGTTCGTGTGCGCCATCAATGTCGAGGAGATCTGGCGCGGGATACGGCAGCGGGGTCCGCCTCTCGCAGGCCGCCTGGTGCCTGATCGCCGCCGCAGCCGCGGGCGCGGGTGCCATGTTTGCCACCGGCAATTCGAAGCACTTCCCGATGGAGGACAGAGCACTGGCCCGTCGGCGCGTGAGGGGACGGCTCGCCCGTTCCGTCCGCTTGTCCTCACAGGATGGGCCGGATGCAGCCGAGGCCGACGAGGTGGGTGTGCGAGCCGTATGACGTCGCGGTGGCCGAGCGGCTTGCGGCGGGGCTCGGGGTGTCGCGGCCCGTGGGCGCCGTTCTGGCGCGGAGGGGCTTCACGCGTGTAGAGGATGCGCGTCGCTTCCTCGCGGCCGAGGAGCGGCACGATCCGCTGACTCTTCCAGGTGTGCCGCAGGCGTGCGAGCTGATCCTGCGGCACCTGCAGCGGGGGTCCCGGATCGCCGTGTTCGGTGACTACGACGTCGACGGGGTCTGCTCCACGGCCATTCTCGTCCGGGCGCTGCGTGCGCTCGGAGGCGATCCGGGCTGGGAGCTGCCGAGCCGCTTCGACGAGGGCTACGGCCTGTCGACAGCCGCCGTCGAGCGGCTGGCCGCACGCGGCGCGGACCTGCTGGTGACCGTGGACTGCGGCATCACGGCGGTCGAGCAGGTGGCGGCGGCGAAGGCGGCGGGCCTGGACGTGGTGGTGACCGATCACCACCGGCCCGGAGCCGTGCTGCCGGAGTGCGTGGTGGTACATCCGGCGCTGGGAGGTCGCTCCGCAGGCGCCGGCTCCGGAGGGGTCGGCGCCGACGCCGGAAGGGTCGGCTCCCCGTCCGCGCGCGCCGAGGTCGCGTCGCCTGCTTACGGCTGTCCCGAGCTCTGCGCCTCCGGGGTCGTCCACAAGCTGGCCGAGGCGCTTCACGCGGCCGCCGGCGGCGACCCCCGTGCTGCCGACGAGGACCTCGACCTCGCCGCGCTCGCCACCGTGTGCGACCTCGTCCCGCTTCGGGGCGAGAACCGCCGGATCGTGCGGGAGGGGCTGGTCGCGCTCGGCCGCACCCGCAAGCCCGGGCTGCGTGCGCTGATGGCCGTGGCGGGCGTGGCCCCGGCCGAGCTGACCGAACACGCGCTCGGCTTCCGGCTCGGGCCGCGCATCAACGCTGCCGGGCGGATGCGGCGCGCCGACGCCGCCCTCGAGCTGCTCCTCACCGAGGACGGCGCCCGTGCCGACGAGGTGGCCCGCGAGCTCGACCTCCTCAACAGCGATCGCCAGGAGGCGGAGACCCGCATCCTCTTCGCCGCCGACGCCGCCTGCCTGCCGCAGGCGAGCCAGGCCGCGATCGTGGTGGCGGGGGAGGCGTGGCATCCCGGGGTCGTGGGGATCGTCGCGTCGCGGCTGGTGGAGCGCTGGCGGCGCCCGTGCGTGGCGATCGCACTCGAGGACGACTCCGGCCGGGGATCAGGCCGAAGCATCTCGTCCTATGACCTGCACGCGGGCCTGGCGGCCTGCGCGTCGCACCTGAGCCGGTTCGGCGGCCACCGGATGGCGGCCGGAGTGGAGCTTGGTGCCGACGCCGTCGCGCCCTTCCGGCGGGCTCTGGCCGCCCACGCAGGCGAGGTCCTTTCCCCGGCGGACCTGATCCCTGTCGAGCGGGTCGACGCCGTGGTGCCCGGCGGGGTGCTGGGCCTCGAGTTGGCCGAGGAGCTCGAGGCGCTGCGCCCGTTCGGGATGGGCAACCCGCAGCCCACGCTGCTCGTCCCTGCCGCCCGCTTCCAGCACGTGACGGGGATGGGGGAGGAGGGCGAGCACGCGCGCTTCACGCTGGTCACCGCGGGAGGGGCACGCTCGCGGGGCGTGGCGTTCGGGTCGCCGCCGAAGGTGCTGGCGCCGGCCTCGGCCGACAACCACGACATCGCGCTGCGGCTGGAGCGAAACCGCTGGAACGGGATGGTCGAGCCGCGCGTGATCCTGCGAGCGCTGTGCCCGACGAAGCCGGGTGAGCTGCGCGTGCTCGGGGAGGACGGCTCGTTCTGGGAGCGGCTGGAGCGGGCGATGCGAGGACCGGACGGGGCCGCGCTCGACGAAGAGAAAGTCAGCGCCGCCGCGCCCGCCACGCGTATGGCCCCAGAGGCGCCCGGCGCCGCTGCGCCTATCGGCGGCGCGGGCCTAGCCGCGCCGGTCGATCGCCGCGGCGAGGGGTTCGCCGGCGTCGCGGGCGACCTCTTCACGAGCGGCGCGGCCGTTCTCGTTGCCGTGGCCGACGTTCCCAGGCGGCGGCGAGGCCTAGAAGAGATCGTCGCGGGTCTCGCTTCGGACGGCATGGCGGTCGCTTCCTGGCCGGCGATCGCGGCCGATCCCCGGCTGGTTGGGTCGTTCGACCATCTCGTTGCGCTCGATCCACCTCCGGGCGGCCGCGCGGATCGACTGCTGCGCGCCGGTCCGCGCGCCCACCTCGCGTGGGGCCCGGCGGAGTCGGAGTTCGCGCTGCTCGTGTACCGGGCGTCGCTCGACCTGAGGCCCGCGCTGACGGAGGCCTACCGCGCGCTGCGCGCGCTGCGTGACGACGCCGGCGTCGAGAATGTCGAAGCCGCACTCACGGGAGGTGGCCGCTATCCCCGCACGCCGGAGACGTGCGCCCGCCTGCTCACCGTGCTCGTCGAGCTCGACTTGGTGGAGCTCGACCTGAGCGGACGGACATGCCGTCTGCGCGAAGGCAACCGCGGCGACTTGACCACGTCGAGCGCCTACCGCGCATGCCAGGAGCGCCTCGCCGCCATCGAACGCGCCCTGGAGGCCGAGCTGCCACGCGCCGGGGCGCTCGCGGCCTGACCGCACGACCCCTGACCGCACGACGCCTGACCGCTCGCCACCGCATCAACTGACTGGGCCCGTTCCGCCCCAGAAACGCGCGGGGCCGGCTCCACCCCGAGCCGGCCCCACATGCGCCCTTGCGGGTCCTTTGGGGGTGCGCCAACGTGGCGCACGGCCCAGCATGCGGGCACAGGACAGATCGCGAAACGAACATGCGTCCACCGCGGCGGGGAACACGTGTCTATCGAACACGCGGCCAGCAGCACGTCGAGCCCGCTGCGGAAAGCTTCGCGCGCGTTCCCACCGGACTTCGCGGACCAGTCCCCCGATCCAGGGAAGCGCGCCTCGATCGGCGGCATCGGCGGCACGATGCGGTCGTCTCCGATGGCCAGGATCGGCGGCGGGCGCTTCACCTCGAAACGACTGGGTCCTCCTCCCGGTCTCAGCGAGCATGGGCGGGGCGGCGCGTGGTGATCCGCGCTGCGAGCGGCCTCGCGGCTCCTACACCTGGCCGCGGCCCGTGGCTAGACTCGCGGCCCAATGGCGCCGCCGCGGCTGACGCGCTCTCGAGGAGAGGTCGAGGGTTTCCTCGATGAGCAGGTCGCGAAGGGCATCGAGTTTCTTCGCGAGGAGTCGAGTCTTAGCATCGCACTGGCCTTCGGGACGGGCGACGCAGAGCGGTGGGCCGCCTACACGAAGGAAGGTCTCAGCACCTTCTACAGCGACGAGGAACCGGCGGAGGAGTTCCACGCCGCCATCACGGTGGGGCTCATGGAGCCAATCGGCATGGACCGCGACGAGAGGCTCGAGTCCCTGAGGGGAGCGATCCAGCGCGGAATCAACACGCTGAATTCGCTCAAGGATCGACTCGACTTCGCCGTGCCGGCCAGCGAGGGGCCGATCCAGCAAGAGCCTCCGGAGCGAGCGATCACCTCGCGCAATGTGTTTGTCGTCCATGGGCGCGACCTCGGGCTGCGCGACCGGGTCGCCCGGGTGCTCGGAAAGCTGCAGCTGGAGCCCATCATCCTCCAAGAGCAGCCGTCGGCGGGACGCACGGTGATCGAGAAGTTCGAGGACCACTCCGAAGACGCTGCGTTCGCCGTTGTCATCCTCTCGGCGGACGACTGGGCCCGTGGCCCTGATGAGAACGAGTGGCCCGGGAACCCCAACCGGGCGCGTCAGAATGTGATCTTGGAGCTCGGCTATTTCATGGGTCGACTCGGGCGCCGCTATGTCGCTCCGCTACTCGGCCCTGGCGTAGAGCAGCCCAGCGACACCACCGGCATCGGCTACATCTCGCTGAAGGAGAGCGACTGGCCGTTCAGACTCGGCGCCGAGCTCGCAGCGGCCGGCATCGACGTGGACCTCAACCTGCTCCAGTAGTTGCAGCCAGGCGCACGGCCGCCAGGAGGAGCGCGGCGGGCCGGCTCTCCGGATCACCGGGCGGGCGCACATCGGCACGATGACCGCCGGCGGCGCGAGGGCCGCACCACTGGCGACGCGTGCGTATACACCGTGATGAGGGCCCGGATGGCCCGAAACGGCAGCGATTTCGCAATTTTGAGGCACAAAGGCTTCGCATCGTGGCATGGAGAAGGTGATGGGCAGGGGCATCACTTCTCGGCGACGGAGGCGGGCGGCGCGGGCCGCATCGGCCGCCCTCGCATCCGTCGTGACCGCGGTCGCGGCCGCCCCCGCCCTCGCCCAGGCGCCGCTCGGACTCGACGTGAACACGGAGACCGAGCAGGCGGCGAATTCGGTGACACAAGCGACCGCGCCCGTGCGCGGCGCGGGCGAGCACTCGGCCGGCGCAGCGGAGCCGGTGACCCAGGCAGCCGAGCAGGTGGCCCAAACAGGGGAGCCGGCGGGCATGGCGACGAACGCCGTGACGGCCCCCACCGTCTCGGCCACGGACACGACTGCGCAAGGCCGACCCGCACAGCCGGCGCACCCCCGGGCCGGAGCGGCGAGGGTGCAGCCCGCGGCGGAGCAGGCAAGCCGCCCGGCTGAGCCGGTGAGGCGCGCGACGGATCTCGTCGGTGCAGCCGAGCCGGTGAGGCGCGCGACCGATCTTGTCAGTGCGGCGGAGCCGGTGAGGCGCGCGACGGATCTCGTCGGTGCGGCCGCGCCGGTGAGGCGTGCCGGCGAGGAGCTCGCTGGCGCTGCGCGGCCGGTTCTCGAATCGACTCCACTTCGCGGTACCGGCGGCCCGGTCGTCCAGGTCGCCGACCGCGCCGGCGGGTTCGTGGCCGGAACGGTCGTTCGGGGGTCTGGCCCTGACGTTCCGCTCGTGGATGTCGTCCGTGACATGACCGAGCCGGTTGTCGGCGGGTCGTCCGGCGGCCGCTCCTCGCGGTCGGGTGGCGACGGGTCTCGCTCGTCCGGCGGGTTGCTCCATCTCGGCTTCGGCGGTCCTTCCGGCAGGTTCGATCGCAGCGGCTCCGATCACCGTGGCTCTGAGTTCGGCGCTGCCGGGCGGCCGGCCGGCGGCATCGGGGCCGGCGCGCCTGCACCCGATCTCGCGTCCATCGTCGCGCCCGGGGAGCCCCCACCCATCGGCCCGCCCGCTGAGCCCGCAGCCGGCCCCGTCGCGGGCCCCTCCGCCTCGCGGGGCGAAATCGGAATCCTTCCGTGGCCGGCTGATTTCCCCGGCGCCGGGGTTTGGGGCTCCCAGTCGGCCGTCGGCGATGCACCGGGATGGACCGCGCTTGCGGCGGCGGCGCCCGACCCGCGCCTCGACGCCATCTCCCCCGAGGACCATCCCACCCCGAGCCCCTCGGCACCCGCCGGTGCGGGAACCGCCAGCGCCGCCGGGGCCGGCTCAGGCGGCCCCGTGCTCGCGCTCCTCGCGCTGCTCGTCCTCGCCGCCCCAAGCCTTTCTCGCTTCCTTCGGACGGTGCCGGAATTCCTGCGACCGGCGCCGTTCATCGTTGCGCTCGAGCGCCCTGGCTAGCCCACCAGCGGTCTAGTCCAGGGCCGTGTCGGGGGCCCGCACAACCGCCCGGCATGAACACAGTCAACTCGAGCCAAGAAAGGCAACACCGATGAGAAAACTCACGGTCTTGGTGGCGATGATCGCTGCCATGGCTCTGGGAGCGGTGCCGGCTTCGGCACAGCTGCCGCTGCCCGATCAGGGCAACAGCAGCGAGGTCACCCAGGGCAACAACGAGGCCACCGGTGGCAACGCCAACGCCACCGGCGGTGACGGCGGCAACGCCGACACCGGCAACGTCCAGGTGCTGAACGGCAACGCGGTCTCCGTGTCCGTCGGCGGCGAGAAGAGCGAGGCGAGCGCCGAGGGTGGCGACACGTCCGCCCAGAGCGGCGACGCCTACGGCGGAGGCGGCGGCGACGCCGAGGCCTACGGCGGCGACGCCGACGCCTCGAACAACGCCGGCGTCGTGCAGGAGAACGAGCAGCCAGGCGGTCACGGATCCGGTTCCACGCAGGAGAACGGGTCCACGATCGAGCAGGGCGACAACGAGGCCACCGGCGGCAACGCCGAGGCCACCGGAGGTCGCGGCGGCAACGCCAACACCGGCAACACCCAGATCGGGAACGGCAACGCGATTGCAATCTCGGTCGGCCCCGGCAAGTCCGAGGCCGAGGCCAAGGGTGGCGACACCTCCGCGAAGAGCGGCGACGCCTATGGCGGCGACGGTGGCGACGCCAAGGCCAAGGGTGGCGACGGCGACGCGTCCAACAACGCGTTCGTCAAGCAGGAGAACGAGTCGGAGCGCGAGGGCTCTCACAAGCCCGGCAACGGCTACGACAAGGAGTGCGGCTGCAAGCCTGACAAGCAGAAGCACCCGGGCTCGTCGCAGACCAACGAGTCGAAGGTCAAGCAGGGCGACAACGAGGCCACCGGCGGCAACGCCGAGGCCACCGGCGGTCGCGGCGGCAACGCCGACACCGGCAACACCCAGAAGTACAACGGCAACGCGTTCGCGTTCTCGAAGAACGAGGGCAAGGACAACGGGCATGACCCGTGCTCGTGCAAGGACCGCGGCCGTCACGGCGGCGGATCGGAGTCCGAGGCCGAGGCCGAGGGCGGCGACACCTCCGCCAAGAGCGGCGACGCCTATGGCGGCGACGGTGGCGATGCCAAGGCCAAGGGTGGCGACGGCGACGCGTCCAACAACGCGTTCGTGAAGCAGGAGAACGAGTCGGAGCACGAGGGCTCTGGCAAGCCCGAGAACGGCTACGACGGGGAGTGCGGCTGCAAGCCGGACAAGCAGAAGCACTCCGGCTCGTCGCAGAGCAACGAGTCGAAGGTCAAGCAGGGCGACAACACCGCCACGGGCGGCGACGGCACGGCCACCGGTGGTCGCGGCGGCAACGCCGACACCGGCAACACGCAGAAGTACAACGGCAACGCCTACGCCCGCTCGAAGAACGAGGGCAAGGGCAACCGGTACGACGCGTGCTCGTGCAAGGATCGCGGCCGTCACGGCGGCAGGTCTGAGTCCGAGGCCGAGGCCGAAGGTGGCGACACCTCCGCCAAGAGCGGCGACGCCTATGGCGGCGACGGTGGCGATGCCAAGGCCAAGGGTGGCGATGGCGACGCGTCCAACAACGCGTTCGTCAAGCAGGAAAACGAGTCCGACGACAAGGGCCTTCGCAAGGGCTCGTCCCAGAGCAACCACTCCGAGGTCAAGCAGGGCGACAACACGGCCACCGGCGGCGACGCCGAGGCGACCGGCGGTCGCGGCGGCAACGCCGACACCGGCAACACCCAGGAGGGCAACGGCAACGCCTACGCCCGCTCTGAGGTGACCGAGGAGAGCCGGTCGCAGCAGGTGGCCATGCACCCCTGCTTGTGCCAGTGGTCGAAGCCGTACGGCGGCGGCCGCAGCTCCGAGGCAGAGGCCGAGGGCGGCGACACGACCGCCAAGAGCGGCGACGCCTACGGCGGCGACGGCGGCGACGCCCGCGCGAGCGCGGGGGACGCCGACGCGTTGAATAACGCGTGGGTGGTCCAGCGCAACGTGAGCGACGTGAGGGGAGGTGCGCGCCACTAGCGATGGCCGGGAAGGCCCTCGGCGGGCGTGAGCCCGCCGGGGGCGGCCCTGGCGCCCGCAGCGGCCATCCGACGGCGGGGAGGCGCCGGTGAGGCCGCCATCCGCTCCCGCCCGGCGCGCGTCGGGGCAGCGTCGGTGAGACCGGC
>DASZJZ010000189.1:0-22610 GCA_035947555.1 Thermoleophilaceae bacterium
TCATGGCCGCGGTGATGCCGACGACGCGCGAGTCGCGCTCGCATTCGGCGACCATCGCCTTGCCGAAGACCTCCGTGTACGTCGGCGGCTTGGGGCGGTCGCCGGGCGTCTTGGCGGCGGGCTGGGCCGGACGGCGCTGGAAGATCGCGCCCGGCTTGGCCGCGTGCCACTTCTCCATGCCCTCGAGCCCGCCCTCCTCGGCCGGGGCGAAGCCCTTGCCCTTCACGGTCTTGCAGTGCACCACCACGGGCCGCTCCGCCTCGAGCGCCTCGCCGATCGCCTGGCGGAGCGCCTTGACGTCGTGGCCGTCGATCACGCCGACGTACGCGAGGTCGAGCTCCTCGAAGAACAGCCCCGGCGCCCAGTACGCCTTGAGCGACTCCTTCAGGATCGGCCCCAGCCGCTCCACCCGCTTGCCGATGCCGGCCGGCAGCTTCGTCAGCTTCTCCTCCGCCTCCTCGCGCGCGTGGTAGAGCTTCGGATTCAGCCGCATGCGGTTGAACAGGCGCGACAGCGCGCCCACGTTCGGGGCGATCGACATCCCGTTGTCGTTCACCACGATCACGATCGGCACGTCCATTCCGCCCGCGTTCAGCAGCGCCTCGAACGACACGCCGCCGGTGAGGGCGCCGTCGCCGATCACCGCCACGACCTTGCCGTCCGGCGCCGTGCCGCGCCGCATGGCCTCCTTGAGGCCGACCGCGTAGGACACGGACGTGGAGGCGTGCCCCGCGCCCATGATGTCGTGCTCTGACTCGTGCATCGAGCAGAACGGCGCCAGCCCGCCGTACTTGCGGATCGTATGGAGCTGGTCGCGGCGGCCGGTCAGGACCTTGTGGGGGTAGGCCTGGTGGCCGACGTCCCAGAGGATCTTGTCGGTCGGCGAGTCGAGCAGCGAGTGGAGCGCCACGGCGATCTCGCAGGCGCCGAGGTTGGCGCCGAAGTGACCGCCGATCTCGCCGATCGTCTCGATGATCAGCTCGCGGACCTCCTGCGCAACCTCCTGCAGGTCGTCGTCGCCGAGACCCGCGAGGTCGGCGGGCCCGTCGATCTTGTGGAGGTGCTTGGTCATGCGCTGCGGGTCAGGATGTAGTCGGCTATCCGTTCGAGTGTCAGGACGCGGCCTTCCGCCTCGGACAATGCTTCCCGGGCCCTGGCGTGT
Source organism: Thermoleophilaceae bacterium (assembly GCA_035947555.1). GTDB lineage: Bacteria > Actinomycetota > Thermoleophilia > Solirubrobacterales > Thermoleophilaceae > JACVRW01. The sequence goes on from DASZJZ010000189.1 coordinate 1,163, forward strand.
GACTCCTGAGCGAGCTGCCTTGCCCGCTCGAGCCCGTGGACGCTCACATAGGTGGCCTTTCCATGGCGTTCGTCGGAGCCCCGCGGCTTGCCGATCTCGGCCTCGTCCCCGGTCACGTCGAGGATGTCGTCGACGATCTGGAAGACCACTCCGAGCTCGGCAGCGAAGCGCCGGAACGGGATTGTGGCAGGTCCGTTCAGGCCTTCGAGCGTCAGGACCGAGCCGACCGAGGCCGCGATCAGCGCGCCCGTCTTGAGCTCGTGCAGGTGGCGCAGCTCGGTGCCGGCCTCCGCTGCCACGTCGAGGTACTGGCCGCCCACCATCCCCCCCACTCCGGCGGCGGAGACCACCTCGGACACCGCGGCCAGCACGTTGGCCGGCTCGCCGCGCTGCTCGGCGAGCGCCAGTCGCAGCGCCTCGGCGAACAGGCCATCTCCGGCCAGGATCGCCACGTCCTCGCCGAAGGCCACGTGACAGGTGGGCTTGCCGCGGCGCAGGTCGTCGTCGTCCATGGCCGGAAGGTCGTCGTGGATCAGCGAGTACGTGTGGATCATCTCGATCGCCGCCGCCAGCGGGAGCACCTCGCCGGGCGGGCGTCCGAGCGCCTCGGCGGTGGCGAGCGCGAGCACGGGCCTGATGCGCTTGCCGCCGGCCAGGAGCGAGTAGCGCATGGCCTCCTCGAGGCGGGCGGTGCCAGGCTCGCGGGCGAACCGGAGCGCCTCCAGGTAGGCGTCCACCTGCTGCTGCAGCTCGACGGGATAGGCGGACGCCTCAGTGCTGGTCAAGCGGCCACCCGAGCGCCCCGGGTACCGCGCAGCCGGCCCACGGGCCACCGGCGGCGCAGTGCGGTCACAGCAGCCGCTCCTGCCCCTCGGCCTCGCCGGCCGACCGGCTGCGGGCGTCCATCTCGGCGCCGATCCGCTGCGCGAGGTCGGCGCAGCGCTCCACGAGGTCCGCGGCCTCCTCGGCGTCGATGGCCTCGGAGCGGAGCTTGTCGGCCACCGCCTCGAGCTCGCCTGCCAGCTCCTCGAGAGTCGGCGTCTCGCTCGTCATCGGGCTGCCGCCTGACGCGCCGGCCCCTCGGTCCTCGCCGGACGACCCTCTTCGCGCCCCGGTTCCCTCACGGTGCCACCTCCTCCCGCTGGACGGTTCCCAGGATCCCGTTCACGAACCCGGGCGCGTCGGCCGAGCAGAGCTCCTTGGCGGCCTCCACGGCCTCGTCGATCGCCACCTCGTCCGGCACGTCCGGGCGATGGAGCATCTCGTACAGGGCCACGCGCAGGATGTTGCGTTCCAGCGGGGCGATGCGGTCGAGCGACCAGCCGCTCGCGTGCCGCTCGATCAGCTCGTCGACCTCGGGGCGGTGCTCCGTGACGCCCTCCACCAGCTCGCGGGTGAAGGGGGTGGCGCGGCGGTCGAGCAGCTCGGCGGCGGGCCTGCCGGTGACGTCGGACTGGTAGAGGGCTATGACTGCCGCCCGGCGCTGCTCGCTACGTCGCACCCCCCGAACGTTACGCGCGTGAGACGTACTCGCCCGAGCGGGTGTCCACCCGCACGCGGTCGCCCTCGTTCACGAACAGCGGGACCCGGACGACGACGCCCGACTCAAGGGTGGCGGGCTTGTCCCCGCCCCCCGAGGCGGTGTCGCCCTTGAGCCCCGGCTGCGTCTCGGTCACGGTCATCTCGACGGCGCTCGGCACCTGCACGTCCCGCGGCGACTCGTCGACGTACAGCAGCTCGACCTCCTCGTTGGGGACGATCCACTTGAGCGACTCGGCCACCTGCTCCTGCGGCAGCGCGATCTGGTCGTAAGTGCGGGTGTCCATGAAGTGGGCGTCGGTGCCGTCCGAGTAGAGGAACTGCATGCGCCGAGTCTCGGTCCGCACCGGCCGGAACTTCTCACCCGCCCTGAAGGTCTTGTCGATGACGGCGCCGTCCTCGACCCGCTTGAGCTTGGTGCGAACGAACGCACCCCCCTTGCCGGGCTTGACGTGCTGGAACTCGACGATCCGGAAGACGGTGCCGTCGACGTCGATGTGGGTGCCGTTCTTGAACTGGTTGGTGCTGACCACGGCCTCGGAAGGGTAGTCGGCGGGCAAGCCTAACCGGCGGGCTCCCAGGTCCCCTCGGGCAGACGCCCCTCCTCGGCCAGCTTCTCCAGGTGCGAGGCGAGCGAGACCGCCGCGAAGTCGCGCAGCTCGGCCGGCGCGTCCGACCAGGCCGCGTCGAGCAGCTCGTCCCGGCTGCGCAGGCCCGCGGAAAGGGCCTCCACCAGCCGCCGCTCCCGGTCCAGCCGGTGCGACAGGTACTCGTCGAGCTTCGCGGCGGGATCCCACACGTACGGCCCGTGCCCCGGGCACAGCACGTCGAGCGGCAGCTCTCGCAGCCGCCGCAGCGACTCGAGGTACGCCGACAGTGACCCGTCGCCCGGCGCGATGAACACGCTGCCGGTCCCGAGCACCGTGTCGCCCGTGAAGCAGATCCGCCCGGTCAGCAGGCACACGCTGTCGGGCGAGTGTCCGGGCGTGGCGAGCGCCCGGAACGGACCCACGGAGTCCCCGTCGCGCGGCAGCGTCACCGGCGCCCCCAGCTCCTCCGCCCCCTCCGCGTGGTCCGCGTGCCCGTGCGTCAGCACCACGCCCTCCACGCCGGCCGAAGCGGCTCGCCGCACGGCCTCGAGATGACGCGCGTCGCGCGGCCCCGGGTCCACCACCCAGGGCCCCACCACGTACGTGTTCGTGCCGTCCAGCGTGAGCGGCGAGGGGTTCGGCGCGCGCACGCGCACCACGCCCGGCGGGTCGCGGTCGAGCTCCTGCATATCGGCCTTTTTACACGGAGTAAGCTTCAGGTCGGTTGGGCTCGCACACCCATACCGCGGGAGTCCGCAACGAGAGGGGCACGTTCGTCGTCGCCCTGCTGGCGCTCTGCGCCGTCACGGCGCTCGACTTCGCCATCGAGGCGGACGCCGTCTTCGTCGAGCTGCTCGTGGTCGGCCCGATCATCGCCGCCTTCGGCGCCGGCCCGCGCGACACCGCGATCGTGGGGGTCATCGCCTTCCTGGTTGCCATCCCGATCGGCCTGGCGGGCGACGCCTTCCTCTCCACCGAGCACCTGATCGGCGTGGCCGCAGTGGCCATCGTGGGCGCGCTCTCCACCGGCGTGGCGAAGCTGCGCACCGAGCGCGAGCTCGACACCGCGCGGCTCAGCGTGCAGTACGGCGTGGTGCGGGTCCTGGCGGACGCCGAGTCGCTCGAGGCCGCGGCACCCAGGCTGCTCGAGGCGATCGGAAGCCCGCTCGGCTGGTCGGTCGGCCACCTGTGGGAGTCCCGCGGGGGCGAGCGCCTGCGGCTGGTCGGATCGTGGACGGCGGAAGGCGCCGAGTTCCCCCGCTTCGAGGAGGCCACCCGGCGGCTCGACCCGCAGGGCGACCTCGCACTCCCCGGGCAGGTGTGGCGAAGCGGCGAGAGCGCCTGGATCCCGGACTTCTCGGCCGATCGGCGCTACCCGCGCGCCCAGGCCGCGGCCGAGGACGGGCTCGGCGGCGGCACGGCCTTCCCGGTTGGCGCGGGTGGCGAGTGCGCGGCGGTCATCGAGTTCTTCGGCCGCGAGGTGCGTCCGCCGGACCGTGACCTGATCGCGCTCATCGACGCTCTGGGCGCGCTGATCGGGGAGTTCATCGAGAGCCTCCGCATCGCCGAGGAGGTCAGGTCGAGCGAGGCTCGCAAGAGCGCCGTGTTCGCGTCGTCGCTCGACGGCGTGATCACGATCGACCACGTGGGAACCGTCGTCGAGTTCAACCCAGCCGCCGAGCGGATCTTCGGACGCAGCGGCGAGCAGGCGGTCGGGCAAGAGCTGGCGGAGCTCATCGTCCCGCCGACCCTGCGAGACCGCCACCGCGCGGCCCTGCGGCGCTGCGTCGAGACGGGCAGGTCCACGCTGCTCGGCCAGCGGGTCGAGCTCACCGGCATGCGATCCGACGGCACCGAGTTCCCCGTCGAGCTCGCGATCAACAGGATCGCGGGCAGCGAGCCGCCCATGTTCACCGGCACGGTCCGCGACATCACCCAGCGGAGGACCGCCGAGCGGGAGCGCGAGGAGCTGCTTCGCCTGGAGCAGCTGGCCCGCGTGGACGCCACCCAGACCCGGGACCAGCTCGAGGCGATCCTCCGCGGCGTAGCCGACGCCGTGACCGCCCAGGGGCCGGACGGCCGGCTCCTGTTCGCCAACGACGCGGCGGTGGAGCTGCTCGGCTACGACTCGAGCGAGGCGCTGCTGGCCGCCCCGCTCACCGAGATCATGGACCGCTTCGACCTGCTCGACGAGCGGGGCCGTCCGTTCCCGGTGGAGCGACTGCCGGGGCGCCGCGCGCTCGCCGAGGGGGAGGGCAGCGAGGTGGTGGTGCGCTTCCGCGTGCGCGCCACCGGCGAGGAGCGCTGGTCGGCCGTCAAGGCCACCCCGATCAAGGATCCGAGCGGCGCCGTGACGATGGCAATCAACGTGATCGAGGACATCACCCACCACAAGCGGGCGGAGCTCGCGCAGCGCTTCCTCTCCGAGAGCAGTGCGGTGCTGGGGTCGTCTCTCGACACCTCCGAGGTGCTGAGGCACGTGGCGTCGCTCGCGGTGCCCGAGGTGGCGGACTGGTGCGCCGTCGACATGGTCGTGGACGGCGAGATTGACCGGGTGGCGCTCGCGCACCAGGACCCCGACATGCTCGAGATGGCCGAGGAGCTGCGGCGCCGCTACCCGCCCGACGGCCGCTCCGACACGGGCGTGCCGGCGGTGCTGCGCAGCGGCCGCCCCGAGCTGTACCAGGAGATCCCGGACGAGCTGCTGCGCCAGGCGAGCGTGGACGACGAGCACTACCGCCTGGTCCAGAACATCGGCATGCGCTCGGCGATGGTCGTGCCGATGGTGGCGCGCGGCCGGAGCGTGGGTGCCCTGTCGTTCGTGAGCGGCCCCTCCGGCCGGCGCTTCGACGCGCAGGACCTCGAGCTGGCGCAGGAGCTCGCGCGGCGCTGCGCGATCGCGATCGACAACGCCCGGCTGTACAGCGAGCGGGCCTACATCGCGCGCACCCTCCAGGACAGCCTGCTTCCTTCCGAGCTGCCCGAGATCCCCGGGATCGAGGCCGCCGCCCGCTTCCTTCCCACCGGCAAGGGCGGCGACGTGGGCGGCGACTTCTACGACATGTTCGAGACCGGCGGGCGCGGCTGGACGGTGGTGATGGGCGACGTCTGCGGCAAGGGCCCGGACGCGGCCGCCGTCACAGCTCTCGCCCGCTACACGCTGCGCGCCGCCGCCATGCGCGAGCGCCTGCCGAGCCGCTGCCTGCGGCTGCTCAACGAGGCGCTCCTGCGCCAGCGCGACGACCGGCGCTTCTGCACTGTTGCCTACGCGTACCTCGAGACGCACGACGGCGGCGTCCGGATCGGCGTGGCGAGCGGCGGCCATCCGCTGCCGCTGCTGCTGCACCCCGACGGCACGGTGGAGGACATCGGCGAGCCGGGCACGCTGCTGGGCGTATTGCCTGACCCGAACCTCGCGGACCGCTCGCTCGTGCTGTCGCCCGGCGATGCGCTGGTCTTCTACACCGACGGCGTGGTCGAGGGCCGCGGCGCCATCGCGACCTTCGACGAGGACGGCCTACGCCGGCTCCTCGCCGGGTGCGCCGGCGCCGGGGCCGACGCCATCGCCGCTCGGGTGGAGGACGCGGCCCTGTCCGCCCAGGACGGGCACCCACGCGACGACATCGCCGTGCTGGTGCTGCGCGTGGCCGGCTGAGACAACCCATTCGGAGGTTGGGCGCCTCAGAGCACCGGGTACAGCCCTGGGGCTTGGTTCAAACGGGAGAATGCTTGGAGGACGGCCTGAATCTCCGGCTGGAGAGGAGTCCGGGGGCCGCTGCGAAGGCCCGCCGTGGCCTCGCGAACCTGCGAGGGGACCTTGACGCTCCGCTGATGGAGACGCTGCGCCTCCTGGTGACCGAGCTGGTGACCAACAGCGTGAGGCACACAAGCGCCGATGCGGTCATGCTCAAGGTGCTGGTGGGTAACGCGGCCGTCTGGACGGAGGTCACAGACCGCGGCCCGGGCTTCGATCCTGGGCAGGACGCGCCCGAGGCGGACCACACCGGGTGGGGGCTGTTCCTCGTGGAGCGCCTCGCCGAGCGCTGGGGCGTGAACCGGGACGGCAACGGCACCAAGGTCTGGTTCGAGCTGCGGCGGACCTAGCTCACTAGAGCCTCAGCTGTTCTTCGCCCGCGGGCGCCTGACCCAGCAGGGCCCGGAAGCGCTGCGCGGCGGTGGGGGCGTCGTCGCCCCGGTTGTTGTTGAAGGCCACATGGACCTCGGCAGCCTGCTCGGCGAGCGCGCGGGTCCGCTCGGCCACGTCCTCGAGCTCGTCGTCGTCGTAGCGGTACGCGAAGCGCTCGGCCACCGACTTGCCGCGCAGGTAGCCCTCGGCGTTTCGCCCGTGCAGGCGCAGGTAGGCGAGGTCGTCCCGGGTGACCGCGTCGAGGTCCGAGGGCATGATCGGGATCTCGTCGCCCGCCGGGGCGTCCACGCACACGAACGCGACGCCCCGCTCGGAGAACCAGCTCATCGTCTCGTCGCGGCGCTTCTCGCGCACCCAGCCGCGGTGGCGGAGCTCCACGGCGAGCCGGTGCGGCGCGATCGCATCCACCACGCGGTCGAGCTCCTCGAGCCGGTGGCGGCCCGGCCCGAAGGCCGGAGTGAGCTGCAGGAGGTAGGCGCCCAGCTTGCCGGCCTCGGCCAGCGGCGCCGTCTCCTCCACCAGGCGCCTGGCGAGAGCCGTCTCGAGCTCCGGCGTGAGGCGCACGCGCCCGCGCTCGGTGGTCTGGACGCCGTCGCGCAGGTCGGGCGGCAGCGAGTCCACCGGCGCGGAGTGGCGCGACAGCAGTCGGTGCATCTTCACGTCGAAGGTGAAGCGCTCCGGCGTCTCCTCGACCCACTTGTGCACGGTCGTGCGGTCGGGGACGGCGTAGAAGCTCGAGTTCAGCTCCACCGCCTCGAAGCGCTCGGCGTACCAGGGCAGCCGCTCCCGGGCGGGCATCTTGGGCGGATACCACTCCTTGACGAAGCCGGGATCTGCCCAGCTGGACGTTCCGACGATAATGCGTCCTGCCATGGAGGGAACGTACAGCCCGGAGGTCGCCTGGAAGCTCGACCGCATCTCGCCGCGCGCGTACCAGCACCCGGCGGACCGGGCCGCCACGGCTGCTCTCGCGAAGGTGCCGTACCTCGACCAGGTGGTGCGCAAGCTGATCGAGCTCGGCTACGAGCGGGCGCTGCGCGCCGCCTCGCTGGGAGCCGCCGTGAGGCTTGGGCAGGAGCAGCTGCCGCGGATCTGGGTGCTGCACCGGCAGGTGTTCAACAGCCTCGACCTGGAGGACGTGCCGGGGCTCTACATGACCCAGTTCCCGCTGGCGAACGCCTACGCGATCGGCACCGAGAAGCCGATCGTGGTGCTCAACTCGGAGCTGGTCCGCATCCTCGACGACGAGGGCAGGCGCGTGGTGCTGGCCCACGAGGCGGCCCACATCCACTCGGACCACCAGCTGTACCGCACCGCGCTGCTGATCCTGCTGCGGATCGGCGACGCCGTGCGGCTGCCGTTGCTCGCCGGCCTTCCGCTGCTGGCCATCCAGCTCGCCCTGCTCGAGTGGTCGCGCGCAGCCGAGCTCTCGTGCGACCGCGCCGCGGCTCTGGTCACGCGCGACCCGCAGGCCGTCTGCCGGGCCCTGATGGTGATCGCCGCCGGCGAGGCCGCGGATCAGCTGAACCTGAACGCCTTCATCGCGCAGGGCATGGACTACTCGGACAGCGGGACGGGGCTCGATCGCCTGACTCGGCTGCTCCAGCAGCTTCAGATCACCCATCCCATGCCTGTGCGGCGGGTGCGGATGCTGCTCGACTGGGTCCAGGAGGGTGAGTACGACCGGATGGTGCGCGGCGACTACCTGCGCCGCGGAGAGGAGCCGTCGGCGCGCGAGGAGGCCGACGCGGCGAGCGCGTTCTACGGGGAGCGGATCGCGGGCGCCTTCCAGGCGGCCGGGTCGTCGGTGGCGGATGTGGGCCAGCAGCTTGGGGATTGGCTCAAGCGGGTGCGGGGGTCGGGCGGCGAGGACGACAGCAAAGAGGGGTAGCGGACGCCGTTAGCGGCCCCGCCGGCCGAAGCTGTGCCCCGCCGGGGCCACCGCCCGCAGGTCGGCTTCCTCCACGGCCGGGCCGGTTTCGCGGTCGTCCGTGCTCCAAGTGCGGCGCGGCTCGATGTGCTTGACCGGCGCGCTCGGCAGGTCGGGCCGCTCCAGGCGCTCGATCCGGTCGACCAGCACGTTGGTGGTCCCCTCGCGCCGCTCCAGGCGGCCGTATGCCAGCACGAGCGGCTCGGCCCGCACCGCCAGCCGGAAGCGCTCGTGCACCGGCGGCGGCACGATCAGGTTGATCGTGCCGAGCTCGTCCTCGAGCAGCATGAACGTCACGCCCTTCGCCGTGGCCGGGCGCTGGCGGGCCACCACCAGGCCCGCCACCCGGACCCGGCGGCCGTGGCGGCCGCGCTCGAGCTCTGCGCTCGTGCAGAGGTCCGCGGGCAGGTCCGGGCGCATCAGCTCCATCGGGTGCTCGCGCAGCGTCACGCCGGTCGAGCCGTAGTCGGCCAGCATGCGCTCCCAGGCCGACAGCGCGCGCAGCTCCGGCCCGGCGTGCGGTTCGAGGGGCAGCGCCAGCTGAGTCCCCTCCGTCACCGGCGTGCCGGGCACGGCCACCCCCAGCTGCCAGAGCGCCTGACGGCGCCTGCCGGCGGCCGGGCCGTCGGCGAGGGCGTCGCAGGCGCCGGCCCAGGCGAGCTTGCCGAGGGTGTCGGCGAAGGCGCCGGAACGGGCGGCGAGGTCGCCGAGCGAGCGCCAAGGTTGGCGGGTGCGTTCGGCGACGAGTGTTTGTATTTCCTGCTCGCGAGCACCGTTCACACAGCGCAGGCCAAGACGGACGGCGCCGTCCTGCACCTTGCTGTCCACCCCACTGGAGACCACGCACGGCGGCTGCACCTCCACCCCCACCCGCTGTGCCTCGTGCACCAGCGAGTCCGGCGGGTAGAACCCCATCGGCTGCTCGTTCAGCAGCGCGCACAGGAACTCCGGGTGGTAGTGCACCCGCAGCCAGGTCGACTGGTACGCGAGCAGCCCGAAGGCCGCGGAGTGGGCCTTCGGGAAGCCGAAGCCCGAGAAGCCCACGATCTGCGTCCAGACCCGCTCGGCCGTCTCGCGCGGGGCGCCGCGCGCCACCGCGCCCGACACGAACTTCTCCTCGTACGCCCTGATCGCCGCCTCCGAGCGCCTGCGGCTCATCGCCCGCCGCAGCCCCTCGGCCTCGCCGGCCCGGAAGCCGGCGAACGCCATCGCCACCTCCAACACCTGGTCCTGGAAGACGATCGTGCCGAGCGTGTCGCGCAGCACCGGCTCGAGTGACGGGTGTTCGTACGGCACCTCGAAGTCCGGGTCCTCGCGCATCGCCTTGCGGTTCTCGATGTAAGGGTGCACCGCGCCGCCGATGATCGGCCCCGGCCGCACCAGCGCCACCTGCACGGTGATGTCGTCGAGGTTCTCCGGGCGGGTGCGCTTCAGCATCTGCATCTGCGCGCGCGACTCGATCTGGAACACCCCCATCGTCTCCGCCTCCTGGATGCGGGCGTAGACCTCCTTGTCGTCGTAGGGGATCCGCGACAGGTCGATGCGCTCCCCGCGCACGCGCGCGATCTCGTCCACGCAGCGCTCGACAGCGGACAACATCCCCAGCCCGAGCAGGTCGATCTTGAGGAAGCCGGCGTCGCCGCAGGAGTCCTTGTCCCACTGCACCATCTGCCGGCCCTCGAGCGAGGCCGGCTGCACCGGGCAGAGGTCGATCAGCGGCTGGGTCGAGATCACCATGCCCCCGGGGTGCTGCGACTGGTGGCGCGGGAGACCCCATGCGTCGCGGGCGAGCTTGACCAGCGCATCCCAGCGTGGGGAGCCGCCGCGCGGCACGTCGCCCTCGATGTCGTTGCGCTCCTTCCAGGGGTCGACCGCCCGCGCCAGCCGCTCGATCTCCCCCGGCGGCAGCCCCAGCGCCTTGGCGAAGTCGCGCACCGCCGAACGCACGTGGAAGGTCGAGAAGGCCGCCACCAGCGCGCAGCGGTCGCGCCCGTAGCGGTCGTGCACGCGCGGGATCAGGACGTCGCGGATGTCGCGCGGGAAGTCGAGGTCGATGTCCGGCAGAGCGGTGAGCTCCGCGTTCAGGAAGCGGCCCAGGAAGAGCTCGTTCTCGATCGGGTCGATGTGCGAGAGGCCGGTGAGGTAGCAGACGACCGAGGACACGCTCGAGCCGCGTCCCCGGCCGGGCGGCAGGAGGCGCCGGGCAGAGTCCGGCCCGCGCACCTCGACCGCGACCTCACGCGCCAGCTCGAGCATGTCGCGGTGCAGCAGGAAGAAGCCCGACAGGCCGAGATGGCGGATCACGCGCAGCTCCTCCTCGAGCCGCGCCGCGGCGTCGCCCCGGCGGCCGTAGCGCTCGGCGAACCGGTCCCAGCACAGCTCCGCGAGCTTGCGGTCGGCGTCGGGGTCCTCCGAGCCGGGATAGCGGTAGCCGAGGTCCTCCGTGAGGTCGAACGTCAACCGCTCGGCCAGCCTCCCGCTCTCCTCCACAGCCTCTTTTCCGAACCGCGCTGCCATCCGCTCGGGAGGGGCGAGAACGTGAGAGGAGTTTCCTCGTCGCACGGGTTCCGTCTCGTCGAGCGTGGCCCCGTGGCGAACGGCGACCATCGCGTCCTGCAACGCGATGCGGTCTCGCGAGTGCACATGCACGTTCCCCGTGGCCACGCATGGAACCCCGAGCCGCTCGGCAAGCTCCGTGAGCAGCTTGTTGCGGCGGCGGTCGTTGCGCCAGTAAGGCCGCTGGAGCTCTATGCGGAAGCGGTCGGGACCGAAGGCGGCGAGGAGGCGGCGGGCCACGGCCGCGGCGGCGGGATGGTCGCCGGCCTCCACGCGGGAGGCCACCGCTCCGCTGCCCGCGCAGCCCGAAAGGCAGACCAGACCGTGTGTGTGCTGCTCGAGGGTGTCCAAGCCGATGGACGGCTCGCCGTCGATCGGGTCCTGCCGCCGCCCACCCTCTTTCCACCCCTCGCGCGCCCAGCGGCGCGTGTGCCAGTGCGACGCGGTGATGAGCCGGCAGAGGTTCGTGTAGCCCTCGCGCGACTCGCACAGGAGCGTCACGTGCGTGCCGTCGTCGAGTGTGAGCTCGGCGCCCGTGATCGGCCGCACGCCGAGCGGCTTGAGCGCATGGGCCATCTCCATGGCGCCGTGCAGGCCGTCGTGGTCGGTCAGGGCGAGCGCTTCATGACCCTGCTTCGCTGCCGCCGCGGCCAGCTCCACCGGGTGGGAGCCTCCGTCGAGGAACGAGTACGCGGAGTGGCAGTGCAGCTCGACGTATGACACGAACAAATGTTCGCATCATCGTCAAGCGGTCAGGCGACGCTCTCCTCACGCTGCCGCTTCGCCCTGTAGAGCGCCGCGTCCGCCCGTCCCACAAGGCGGTCGGCATCGTCGCCCGGCCGGTGGACGGCCACGCCGAAGCTCGCCTCGATCCGGTCCCCGGTCTCCAGCACCCCGAGCCCCGCGGCGTGGCGAAGGCGACGCACCACGCGCTCGCCGTCGAGCCGCGAGGCATCCGGGAGGATCACGCCGAACTCGTCCCCGCCGAGCCGGTAGGCCTCGTCGCTGCGCCGCAGCTCGCTGCGCAGCGCGCTCGCGAGCATTTGCAGCGCCCGGTCGCCCGCCTCGTGTCCATGCGTGTCGTTCACCAGCTTGAGGTTGTCCATGTCGCACAGCACGAGCGCGAGGCGGTCCCCCGCCTCGATCTCCCGCGCGAGGCGGCGGCGGAAGGCGCGCCGGTTGGGCAGGCCGGTGAGGGTGTCGTGGGTGGCCTCGTGACGCAGCCGCACGGTCTGGTCCGCCGCCCGCACCGCCGCCACGGCCTGGTTTGCGAACAGCCGCAGCGCCTGCAGCCGTGCGCGGGTGGGAAGCAGCCGGTCGCGCGGGTCGTCAACCCAGATGATCCCCACCTGCCGCTCGCCCTCCACGAGGGGGACGATCAGCCAGTGGTGCGCCCAGGCGTGCGGCCCGCGTCCGCTCATCTCCGAGCGGTACGGAAGGTGGTCGATCCCGAGCCGGTGCTCGGCCACCTCGGTCGGCAGCAGGTAGCAGCCCGCCACCTCGTAGTCGTCGCTGAAGAGCGGCGCGAGCGAGTCGAGCGTGGCGCCGTGGATGTTCGGACCGTCCGGGCCCCAGCCCGTCGTCGCGACGGGTTGGAGCGCCATGTCCGGGTCCTCGGCGAGCGAGATCATCACGCGGTTGAAGCCGAGCGCGTCCTCGATCCCGTCGCACACCGCCTGCAGCACCGCGTCCACGTCGTCTGCCTCGGCCAGCCGCGCCGACACCTCGAGCACGCGCTCGAGCATGCGCTGGTGCTGCATCTCGTCCGCGATCTCCTGGGCGATCCTGAGCGCGAGCGCCGCGTGGCGGGAGATCGCCACCAGTGCGTCGAGCTCGCTGTCGGTGGGCCGGCGCCCGGTCTCGGGCTCGTCCACCGAGATCACGCCGAGCAGCTGGTGGCGCGCGTCGCGCAGCGGCACGAACAGGGCGTCGCCGGCGAGCCAGGCGTCCGGGTCGTCGCTCGGCTCGAGGTCCGGCACGTAGGTCTCGATGCCGAGCGAGTCCCAGTCGAACTCGCCGTCGGGCACGAAGTAGGCGCCGTCGCGGCGGCGGAAGCGGTCGGCCAACAGCGGCGCCCAGGTCGCGTAGGGCGAGACCGTGCCGAGCAGCGCCTCCAGCGACTCCTCCGACCCCACGGCGGCCGCCGTGAGCATGTCGTCGAAGGCGGGCCGGTAGACGTTCACCACCACGGCCTTGTAGCCGAGCACCTCGCTGATCGTCTGGGCCACGTCCTCCAGCACCACTTGGAGGTCCGCCTCGTCGCGCACCGACGCCGTCCGCTCGAACATCTTGCCGAGGCGGGCCAGCGTGGCGAGGCGCTCGGCCATCGCTAGGCCCCCATCCTCTTCGCGCCGAGGGGGATGATCTTGGCGTGCTCCGAGCGCAGCTCGCGGCAGATGCGCGCGGCCTCGGCGTTCACGCGCGGCCAGGGCGGGCCCGGCCGGGCGAGCGCCCACCCCTGCGCGGATGCCACGCCGAGGTGGATCAGCACGCGCAGCTCGTCGAGCGTCTCGACCCCCTCCGCGCAGATCGACGCCCCCGTGCTGCGGGCGAAGTGCACGAGCGAGCCGATCAGCGCGATCTTGGCGGGGTCGCTGTGGACGTCCGCCACGAGCGCGCGGTCGAGCTTGATGATGTCGGCGCGCATGCGCATCACCTGCTGGAGCCCCGCGTAGCCCTCGCCCGCGTCGTCCACCGCGATCCGGGCGCCGCGCGCCCGCAGCGGGTCGAGGTGGTTCTGGAGCCCCTCGACGTCGAGCACCCGCTCCTCCTCGGTGATCTCGATCACGAGGCCGCTCAGGTCCGGGGGAAGCGCCTCCCTGACCTCCGGCGCCGCGAGGGCGGAGGGGCTGAGGTTCACGGCGAGGAAGCGGCCGTCCGGGTGCTGCCCCGTGGCGAGCGCGGCGCGCAGGGCCTGGGCCTCGAGCGCCGCGCCTAGCTCGAAGCGATGGGCCTGCGAGAACCACCACGACGGCGGGAGGCCCGGGCTGCCGTCGAAGCGCGCCAGCGCCTCGTAGCCGACGGCCTCGCCGCTCGCCAGCGACACCACCGGCTGGAACACCGGGCGGACGGCGTCAGGGTCTGCGATGAGCGCGCCGAAGTGCTCGCGCTGCTCGTCGGTGACCACGAAGACGTGCTCCGGGTCGTAGCGCTTGGTGCGGCCACGGCCGCTCTGCTTGGCCGAGCGCAGCGCGCCGTCGGCCAGCTGGAGAAGGGCGGCGGCACCCTTGGCGTCGGCGGGATATCCGGCGATGCCCGCCGAGCAGCGCAGCCCGCCGCGGACCGGCGCGGTGTTCTCCACCGCCACCCGCGCCGCCTCGGCGAGGGCGAAGGCCCGCGAGGGGTCGGCGTCCGGCAGCACGATGCCGAACTCGTCTCCGCCAACGCGCCCGACGATGCCGAGGTCGCGCATTGCCGAGCGCAGGCTGGCCGCCACGGCGGTCAGGACCTCGTCCCCGAACGGGTGGCCGTGGGCCTCGTTGATGCGCTTGAAGTCGTCGAGGTCGAGCAGCACGACGGCGAGCGGCCTTTGCTCGCTGCGCGACAGAGCCAGCTCCTTGCCCACGATCTCCTGGAAGCGGCGGTGGTTGGCGAGGCCGGTCAGGGGGTCGCGGTGGGCGAGCTCCTCGAGGTAGCGGTTGTTCTCCTGGAGATCGGCGGCCATGGCGTCGAAGTCGCGCGACAGGTCACCGAGCTCGTCCCCGCGGCGCCATTCGAGGCGGGTGCCGAGGTCGCCGGCGCCGACCGCGCGCGTGGCCACGCGGAGCCGATCGACGGGGCGGAAGATGAAGCGCTGCAGGAGCACCGCCGCGAACAGGGCGAAGCCCGTCAGCAGGAGGCCGAGCACGATGAGCATGCGCTCGCTGCGCTCGTCGAGCAGGGCGTGAGCCGGCTTCAGGTCATAGCCCAGGCTGAGCGCGCCGACCACCTGGCCGTCGGCCTCGAGCGGCGTGACGAGCGTCTCGGCATGGACGCCGTTCCCGCGGGTCTCCGCCGAGGCCTGCTCGCCGGAGCTGATCGCCTCGCTCGCCAGCCGCAGCTCGGTGCGGACGTCGGCGGGACCGCCCGCCTGCACGGGGGCCGCCCGGCCGGGCCGGTAGAGGTTCGCGGACTGGAGCTCCGTGTGGTCGGCGAGCAGCCGCGTCAGCTCGCGCTGAAGGCGGGGGACGGAGGTCTCGGCGTCGTAGGCGTACTTGCGCTCGAAGCTGGTGGTGGCGTTCTGCAGCACCTGCCGCGCGGAGTCCCGGTAGGCGCCGTGCAGCTCGTCGTTCGAGTTCTTGCTTGCCACGTACGCGCATGCGGCGGCCGCCACCACCACGGCGACGGTCACCTGGAGGCGGAGGCTGCGAAGCGACTGGATCGACAGCGGGGGGCGTGGCAATGCCACCACCCTCTTTATCGGCCGCTGAGGCGGCCTTCCTTTACCCCTGAATTTGTCGCAATTTGCGGCTATCCGCCGCCCAAATTGCGGACGCGCACGGCGTGCGGGTCGGGAGTGCCGCGCACGCTGCCGACCCGGGCCACGCCCACGAGACGCCCCCCGCGGCCACCGCGCCTGACCTCGATCACACCCACGCCGGGCGTGGATCCGTAGGCCTCGTGGCCGGACGAGGGGTTCGGGCCGCGCAGAGAGGCGAACATGAAGTCGCCGCGCGGGGCGAGGTCGAACAGGTCCGGCGCCGGGTCGTCGCTGTGGCGGTTGTCGAGGTCGAAGCGCGCGACGACGCGGTCGCGACGCGGGTCGACGACGGTCACGTCGTTCTGGCTGCGGTCGCCCCACCAGAGGTAGCGGCCTCGCCTGGTGAGGGCGACGGCGTGGGCGTCCAGCTCGGCGGTCCCGGGTCCGCCGTCACGCGGCCCTTCGGCGCCGGGCCCTCCCCCCGCTTCACGCTCTCCCCGACCATCGCGCGTGTAGACCAGCTTCGCCGGGGGCGTATTCGGCGTCGTGGCCGGCGTGGCGCTCAGCTCCGAGAGCTCGACCGCGTACACGTCGTGCCCGTAGGGCTCGTCGCCCGGCACGGACGGCGCCGTCAGTCCCGCGCCGCTGTTCAGGTACATCTTCCCGCGCACCTCCATCTCGCCGCAGCCGTTGTCGTCCACGTGCTCGCGCGTGTACTCGGCGACGATCCGCATCGGCGTCGTGTTGTGGTCGACCACGAACATCCCGCCGCCGCGCAGGGTCACGAACGTGAACGCGCCGTCGCTCGTCGTCCGCGGGCAGATCGGCGCGTTGTCGGGCCGCAGCGCGGGGTCCTGGCACGGTGCGCCGCTGGGAGTGGTGCAGTTGGCCAGGTCGAGCGTGGCCGCGCCGTCGAGCGTGAAGACCTCGTCCTCGTAGTCGGTGGCGATGCGGTTCAGCAGCTTCCCGTTCTGGTTGGCCACGATCAGGTGCCGCTGGTCGGGCGTCGGCCAGGCCGCGTGGGCTTGCACTCCCACGTCGATGCATGCGACCGGCTCCCGCGTCGCGGCGTCGAGGAAGGCGACGTGGCCGCTCGCGACGTACGCGATCACGGCGTGCGTGTTGCCGCCCGGCCCGTCGTCGTCGCCGCCGTTGAAGACGAGCATGTGGGGCCGGCTGGGGGTCGAGCCGGTCTCCGTCTCGCACAGAGCCCGCACGGCGCCGCCGAGGTCGATCGACTCCGGATCGGCGCTTCGGGCGCGGTCGGCGAGCTCCTCGCCGTCGAAGACGTGCAGGGTGCCCACTCCGGCGTTCAGCTTGTCCTCCTGGTCGATCAGCCAGACCTCGTACGAGCGCTTGTGGCGGTCGTCGCCGGACTTGGCGCCGGCGGTGCCGACCACGGCCACGGCGGCCATGGACGCAAGGGCGACCAGGCCCACCAGCAGCAGGCGGTGCTTCATCGGTTGTGTGCCTCCCTGGGCGTGAAACGGGGTGAGGGCGAAGGCGCGACGCTACCCGACTCGCGGGGCGAATTCACCCGGATGGGTCCTGTTCCGCCGGTTCTTTGGAGGATTGGGGGCGGCATCCGCTACGCGCGCTGGAGGTACCACCCCCCTTCGACGACGTCGCGGAACACGACGACGTTGCGGCCGTCGACGAGGACGAGCTCGAAATAGCGGCGCCGGAGCGGCCGGCCGGTCCACCAGCGATCCTCGACCACCCACTCCTCCCGCAGCGTGTCGACGGCCATGGCACCGACCGCGGTTGGCGTGCCGCGAGAGTCGGCGTCGACCGAAGCGGGCTGGGGAGCGCCGAGCCGGCGCGAGCTCGAGGTGCTCACGGCTGCGGCGCCTCCGGGAACGGCGCCAGCACCGCGCGCCGCTCGGGGATCCGCGAGCCGGGGTCCACGTCGAGGACCTTCAGGGCGGCCTCCGAACCCGCCGCCTGGCGGGCCTGGCGGACCGCCTCGCCGAGCCGGGCGCGCCTCACCGCGGCGGCTTCGTCGAGCAGGCGGCCTTGATCCTGCGCGGGCGGGCCGAACGCCTCCACCTCGAGGGCGAGCGACTCGGCGGGGGCAGGCAGCTCCGCCAGTCTCGGCGCCAGGGCCAGCCGGATCCGCTCCGGGTCGGCGCTCGCCTGGCGCAGCACGATTGTGGTGCGCCAGGTTCCGCCGGCCACGAACCGGGCCGACACGGCGAGCCCTCGCAGCGCCCGTCCGCGCCGCTCGCGCCGGGCGAGCACGCGCGCGACGAGCAGCTCGAGCGCCCGCTCGAGCTGCTGCCCGGACGCGGCCTCAGGCAAGTCGAGCCGCTCCACGACCGGCTCCGGCGGCCGGCGCGGGGCGAGCGGGGTGTCCCGGCCGCGGGCGAGGTCGAGCGCGAGCAGACCCGGGTGCCCGAACCGCTCCGCGACCGCGCGCGACGGAAGGGCCGCCACCTCCCCGAGCGTGCGGATGCCCAGCCGCTCGAAGACCTCGGGGAGCGCCTGCAGCTCGGGCCGCGTGCGGAGCAGCGCGACGGGCAGCGGCGCGAGGAAGTCGCGCCCCTGCTGCTCCTCAACAACTCTTGATCGTCTTCCCCTTCGGGGGCGCGCCTGCAGGGCCGCCGCGTGGGCCGCGAAGCGGCAGGGCGCCGCTCCCAGTCGCGCGCCGGGGCCCAGTGCCCTGCTCGCCGCCGTCAGCACTCCCGCGAGGTCGCCGCCGTGCAGGCCGCGCAGGCCGGCGGACTCGAAGAACGCGGCTCCGGCGGCGTCCGACTCCACCGCCGCTCCGATCGCTTCGAGCCGGTCGAGCACGGTGTTCCATAGCGAGCGCACGCCCTCCGGATCGGGCGGCACCAGCCGCAGCGCCGGGCAGCGCGACATCGCCTCGCCCAGCCGCATCCCGCGTACCACGCCGAACGCCTCCGCCGGCGCCGACACCTCCCCCACCACCTGCTCGCGCCCGGCCTCGGGGGCCAGCGCCACCGGCTCGGCGAGGAGCGCCCGCCGGTCGCCCAGCGCGGCGAGGAGCTCGAAACGGGGGTAGAGGACGCACACGACCATGAGACGAACACATGTTCGCACCCGCTCCGGCGGCATGCAACGCACCCTTCACGCCAAGCCGGCCACCACGCTCGCCGCCCCGGTCACGGCCACTACGACCAGGACGATCTTGAAGAAGCGGTCGCGGTCGAGGCGGCGAAAGAGCACCGCCCCGAGCGCGTAACCCGCAAGTACCAGCGCGAACAGCACGGCGACCGCCACGGCATCCAACGCGCCGCTCCCCTCCACCGCGAGCAGGATGAACCCACCGGCCAGGTTGAGCATGAGGAAGCTCGCCGCGAGCGAGGCGCGGAACTCCTCGGGCCGGACGCCACGCGCCGTCAACCACAGCACGAGCGGTGGACCGCTCACACTGATCGACGTCGTCAGCGCGCCGCTCGCGAATCCGGCGGCCCACGCGGCGGCCGGGGCGACCCGAGGCTGTGGGGCGCGCAGCTGCCATGCCGCAGCCGCGATCACCGCCACACCCACCGCCACCTGCAGCACCTCCTTCGAGAGCTGCGTCAGCGCCACCGCCCCAAGGGCGAGCCCCGGCACAGCGGCGATCAGCATCGGCGCCAGGGCGTGCCAGTCCACGTGCCGCGGCCGGCCGCCCTCGAACAGCACCAGCAGGTTGAGGGCGAGGCCGAGCACGAGCAGCGCGCTCACCGCCTCCACCGGTTCCATCGCAGCGAACAGCGCCGGGCTTAAAACAAGGGCGAAGCCGAACCCCGTCGCGGACTGGACCGCCGCGCCCACGAAGGCGGCCACGGCGGCGAGCGCCATCACCGGAGGGTCACGACCTCCACGCAACCACGGCGGCGAGCGCCATCACCCGACAGTCACAAGCTCCTTCGGGAACGCGCTCATCGGTTGCGGCCCGTCCGCCGTGATCGCCACCAGGTCCTCGATCCGCACCCCGAAGCTGCCCGGCAGGTAGACGCCGGGCTCGATCGTGACCGTGTGCGCTTCGCGCAGCTCGCCCTCGGCCACGCGCGTCAGGCGCGGGTCCTCGTGGATCTCGAGGCCCACACCGTGCCCCAGTCCGTGGCCGAAGCGCTCGCCGTGCCCGGCCGCCTCGATGAGCCGCCGCGCCACCGCGTCCACCTCCCGCCGGGCTGCGCCCGCCCGCGCCGCCCCGAGCGCCTCCTCCTGCGCCCGCCGCACCAGCTCGTACACCTCCACGGCCTGGTCGGGCAGAGGCCCCGTCGCGAAGGTCCGCGTGCAGTCGGAGCAGTAGCCGTCCACACGCGCGCCCGCGTCGATCACCACGAGCGTCCCGGCGGGGATCTCCACGTCGCGCGGCTCCGCGTGCGGCAGCGCCCCCTGGGCGCCGGCCGCAACGATCGGTGGAAACGACGGCCCCTCGCCGCCGAGGTCCTCCATCCGCCGCACCATCGACACCGCCACCTCTCGCTCTGTCCTGCCGGTCAGGCCCCGCTCGCGGACGTCCGAGTAGGCCGCCTCGGCCAGTTCCGCCGCCGCCCGCATCGCACGCAGCTCACCCTCGTCCTTCACCTCGCGCAGCCGCTCGACCAGGCCGCCGGCAGCCACGAGCTCCACGTCCTCGCCCACCTTCTCGGCCAGCCGCCCATGGGCCCGCACGCTGACGTGGGCGTCGTCGAAGCCGGTCCGGCCGCGAAGGCGCGCGGCCACGTCAGCCAGCAGGTCGCGGCCGCCCTCCACCCGCTCGAACTCGCGCACCTCCAGGCGCGCCCGCTCCACGTACCGGAAGTCGGTGAAGAAGAGACGCTCGTCGGGCGCGACGAGGCAGGCGCCGTTCGTGCCGGTGAAGCCGGTGAGGTAACGCACGTTCACCAGGTTCGTGACGAGGAGGCAGTCGAGGGAGCGCTCCTCGAGCAGCGCCAAGAGCCGGTCGGCCCGGCTCACGAGCCGAGCCGCTCCTTCAACAGCGCGAGCGCCTCGCGGTAGCCCTCCACGCCCTTCCCCTGCACGGTGCCGATGCAGAGGTCGCGCACCACCGACACCCGCCGCCACTCCTCGCGCTCGTCCACTCGCGAGAGGTGCACCTCCACGGCCGGGAGACCCGCGACCTCGAGGGCGTCGCGGATGGCCCACGAGTAGTGGGTCCAGGCCCCGGGGTTCAGCACCAGCCCGTCGGCGGTCGTGCCGTGGAGCGACTCGCAGAAGTCGCCCTCGTGGTTGGTCTGGGTGAAGGTCACCACCAGGCCGAGCTCGCGGGCGAAGCGCGTCACCTGCACCTCGAGCTGCTCCAGCGTGAGGCCGCCGTAGTGCGCCGTCGGCCGCCGCCCGAGGACGTCGAGGTTCACCCCGTGCATCACCTCCACGCGGTTCCTCACCGGCCGTGCACCTCCTCGATCGCCGCATAGAGCGACGCGAAGTCCACGTCGTGTCCGGGCGTGACCTGCCCAGGCGCCTCCACGAGCACGAACGGCACCCGTCCGCGGGTGCGCTTCTTGTCGCGCTCGGCCACGGCGGCCACCACGTCGGGCGCCGCGCCCGAGTAGGTGAGCGGCAGCCCGCGGTCGGCCAGCAGGTCGGCCACCTCCGAGCGCAGGGCGTCGCGCCCGGACAGGCGCAGCGCCACCAGCAGGCCGATGCCGACCGCCTCGCCGTGCCGGTAGCGAGAGAACCCGGTGGCCGCCTCGATCGCGTGGCCGACCGTATGGCCGAGGTTGAGCACCTGGCGCCGGCCGCCGTCGCGCTCGTCTTCGGCCACGACCGCGAGCTTGGTCCGCGCGCAGCCCATGATCTCGCGCGCGCTGACGGCACCGCCCTGGCGCACCCGCGCCCAGAGGGTTCCCCCCGCGATCAGGGCGGTCTTGAGCACCTCGACATAGCCGGAGGCCGCCTCCTCGGGGGGCAGGGTGTCGAGCACGGCGGGGTCGCACACGACGGCCGACGGCTGATGGAAGGCGCCGACGTAGTTCTTCCCCTCAGGCAGGTCCACGCCGGTCTTGCCGCCGTAGGCCGAGTCCACCTGTGCCACGAGCGTGGTCGGGACCTGGACGTGTGGCATCCCGCGCTGGTAGACCGCGGCACAGAAGCCCGCGAGGTCGCCGACAACGCCACCACCAACGGCGACCACGAGGTCCGACCGCTCGGCGCCGGCCTGCGCGAGCGACCGCAAGACGTACTCCGCGCCGACAAGCGTCTTGTGCTCTTCGCCGGCCGGGACGACGATTCGACTGTGGCCCTCGACCGGCTGAGCACGCGCCACGTGCTCATCGGTGACCACGTGACGCCGACCCGCCAGCGGCGGAAAGAAGGCGGACTCGATCAGC
>DASZJZ010000190.1:0-4422 GCA_035947555.1 Thermoleophilaceae bacterium
TGGGACGGCTACGTCTGGCCCTACACGTTCAACGCGGACGACTTCGAGCCCCGCGCCGGCCGGTTCCACCTGCCGCCACCGGCCCACCAGACGTTCCAGGGGCCGAACTTCGTGATCTGCACGTTCGCGCCGCGCATGCTCGACTGGGACCCGGAGGCGGTCACGCTCCCGTACCACCATTCGAACATCCAGTCCGAGGAGGTCATGTTCTACGCCGCCGGCGACTACGCGGCGCGCAAGGGAGTGGACGTGGGCTGCCTGACGCTGCACCCCTCGGGGCTGCCGCACGGCCCGCAGCCGGGCGCGGTGGAGAAGGCCCTCGGGAAGAAGGCGACCGACGAGCTCGCGGTGATGTGGGACACCTTCCGCCCGCTGCGGCTGACCACGCTGTGGCAGGAGGTCGACAAGCCGGACTACGCGTTCAGCTGGAACCCGGACAAGGAGCTCGGCGCCGAGGCGCAGGCCGACGGGTCGGCCCCCGAGCGGGACACGGTCGTCACCGGGCCGTCGGCCTAATCCGCCCCGACCGGGTACGGGGTCGATATGACCGACCGCGATAAGCAGATGGAGCGCGCTCGCGAGGCGCTCGAGGAGAAGAAGCAAGAGGCTCGGGCGCGGGCCGAGGAGGATCGGCTGGCCGGGCACGACCGCGAGCAGGACGACGCCGACCCGCGCGCGAAGAGCTCAGGTCACAAGAAGAAGACGGCGGATAAGTGGAACCAGTAACCAGCCAGGAATCAGCCGGGGGTCCGGGGGCGTGAGCCCCGGTCCGCTTCAGTAGTACATCCCGCCGAACTGGCCGCCGGTGACGTTCAAGACCTGCCCGTGCACGTAGTTCGCCCAGGGCGAGCAGAGGAAGAAGACAGGGCCCGCCGCCTCCTGGGGTGACGCGGGCCTCCCCAGGGGAATCATCATCGACGCCATCGCCCGCATCTGCTCGGGGATGCCGAGCTGGATCTCGCGGCCCTCCATCTCGATCTTCCCGCCCTCCTCCTTGGCGGCCGTGAGGCGGGTCTCGACGAAGCCGAACGCCACGGCGTTCACGTTCACCTTGAACTGGCCCCACTCCTTGGCGAGCGTCTTGGTCAGTCCCACCACGCCCGCCTTGGCCGCGGAGTAGTTCGCCTGCCCGGCGTTCCCCATCGTGCCGGACACCGAGCTGACGTTCACGATCTTGCGGAAGACCTCGCGTCCCTCCTCGCGCTCCTGCTTGGCGGGGTCGCGGAAATACGGAGCCGCCGCGCGGATGGTCCGGAACGGCACGACGGTGTGGATGTCGAGCATCGCCTGGAACTGCTCGTCTGTCATCCGGTGGGCCACGCCGTCCCACGTGTAGCCCGCGTTGTTGACGATGATGTCCAGCGCGCCGAACTCCTCGACTGCCTTCTGCACGAGCTGGTCGGGAACCCCCGGCTGCGTGAGGTCGCCCCCGAACACCGCGGTCTCGCCCGAGATCTCAGACGCCGCCTGCTCGGCGACGTCGCCGTCGAGATCGTTGACGAGCACGCGCGCACCCTGCTCGGCGAGCAGCTCCGCGGTCGCGCGGCCGATGCCCCGGGCCGAGCCGGTGACGATGGCCGCCTTTCCGTCGAGGACTCCCACTGACGTTCTCCTTTGTCGGGATGAATTGAGACGGGCAGCCTACGGGTACGTCGATCTCAGATGGCCCCGCTCGGCCTCAACGCCGTCCGCTACGGCATCCCGCTCGTCCTGTTCGTCGCCGGCGTGGTGGTGGCCGGCGTGTCCGGCTCGCTTGCGGCAGGCGCCCTCTTCATGAGCGCAGCGACCGCCGTGCTGCTCCTGAACGTCCTACACCGGATGGGGGTGCAGGGCGACCGTGACCGGGATCGGGAGGAGGAGGCGCGCCGCTACTTCGACGAGCACGGCCGCTGGCCGGACGAGCCGGAGAGCTCGGTGCGACGCCGCCCGCGCTAGGTCGAGCCGCCGGCCCCGGCCAACCCGATCACGCTGTGCTTGGCCCCGCTCGCGCTACGCCGGACCGTTGTGCGGCGAGCAGCCGGCCATCCGCTCGAGCAGGACGGCGCGCTCGCGCGAGTTCTGCGTCAGCGACGCGGCGCGCGCGAACTCATCCCGCGCCTCCTCCGGCCGGCCGAGCTTCGCCAGCAGGTCGCCGCGCACGGTCGGCAGCAGGTGGAACTCCCGCAGCGCCGGCTCGGAGCCGAGGGCGTCCACCAGCTCGAGCGCCGGAGCGGGCCCGAACGCCATCCCCACCGCCACCGCTCTGTTCAGCTCCACGACCGGCGACGACGTCAGCGCGGCGAGGGCGTCGTATAGCGCCACGATTCGCTCCCAGTCCGTCTCCTCGGCGGTCCGGGAGCGAGCGTGGCAGGCGGCGATCGCCGCCTGAAGCGTGTACGGCCCTAGCGCGCGGCCGGTGCTCTGCGCCCGCTCGAGCGCCGCCAGGCCGCGACGGACGAGCAGCCAGTCCCAGCGCGACCGGTCCTGGTCGAGCAACAGGATCGCCTCGCCGGAGGGCCCCGTTCGGGCGCGCGAGCGCGAGGCGTGCAGCTCCATCAGGGCGACGAGGCCGTGCACCTCGGGCTCCGCCGGAAGCAGCCCGGCGAGGATCCGGCCGAGCCGCAGCGCCTCCTCGATCAGCTCCGGACGCATCCAGCGGTCCCCGGCGCTCGCCGCGTAGCCCTCGTTGAAGATGAGATAGATCACCTCGAGCACGGAGGCGAGGCGGTCGGGGAGCTCGTCGCGTGCAGGCACCTCGATCGGCACCCGCGCCTCCGAGAGCGTTCGCTTGGCGCGCACGATCCGCTGGGCGACGGTGGACTCCGAGACGAGGTAGGCGCTCGCGATCTCCCGCGTCGTGAGCCCGCCGAGCAGGCGCAGCGTGAGGGCCACCCGGGCGTCGGTCGAGAGCACCGGATGGCAGGTCGTGAAGATCAGCCGCAGGAGGTCGTCGTCGAACGGATCGTCGATCTCCGCCTCGAGGTCCGCGTTCTCGGCCTCGCCGCGCAACTGGATCTCCCGCGCCAGCTCCTGCGTCTTGCGGTCGCGGACCTCGGCCCGGCGCAGCCGGTCGATGGCCCGGTGGCGGCCGGTGGCCATGAGCCAGGCGCCCGGATTGTCCGGGACGCCCGACTCCGGCCACTGCTCCAGCGCGGCGACGAGGGCCTCCTGCGCGAGGTCCTCGGCGAGGCCTACGTCGCGCACCAGCCTCGCCAACCCCGCGATCAACCGCGCCGACTCGATGCGCCAGACGGCCTCGATCGTGCGGTTGACCTCGGTGGTCGCCACTACCGGCTCGCGTAGATCCTGCGGCTGTCGGCCGCGGTCGCCGCTACTGGCTCGCCTCGGCCTCCTGGCGCAGCCGCGCCTCCTGCTCGCGCAGCTGCTCGTTCTTCTCGCGCAGCTCGGGGGTGAACTCCTCGCCGAAGTCGTCGAACTCGAACACCGGCCGGATCTCGACGATGCCCTCGGTGCCCTCGTCGGGGTTCGGGATGCGCTTCACCCACTCGATCGCCTCGTCCATGTCCTTGACCTGCCACACCCAGTAGCCGGCCAGGAGCTCCTTCGTCTCGGCGAACGGGCCGTTGATGACCTTGCGGTCGCTGCCCGAGAACTCCACGCGCACGCCCTTGGAGCTGGGATGGAGGCCGTCGCCGGCCAGCATGATCCCGGCCTTCACCAGCTCCTCGTTGAAGGCCGTCATCTCCGTGAGGAGCTTCTCGCTCGGCATCTGCCCGGCCTCGCTCTGCTCGTTCGCCTTGATCAGCACCATGACTCGCATTTGTCGCTGTCCTCCTGGGTTGATTCCGGGTCTCTACCTAGTGCGTCGAGCGAGCCAGCCGAAAATCGACACGGCTCTGACGCTAGAGGCCCAGCTGCTTGGCGAGGATCTCCTTCATCACCTCGTCGGTGCCGCCGCCGATGGGGCCGAGACGCGTGTCGCGCATCGCGCGGGCGATCTCCTCGTCGCCGCCGGTCATCCGGAAGGCCATCTCCGCCACCTCGAAGGCGGCCCGCTGCGACAGGAGCTTCGCCTCGGTGACCTCGCGGAGGGCGTCGCCGCCGTTCGCGAACAGGCGCAGCGCGTGGTAGGTCAGGCAGCGGGACGCCTCATGCTTCACCCCGATCTCCGCCACCGCGTGGCGCCAGCGGCTCTGCCCGCCCAGGGCGCCCGCCACCTGCTCCAGCATCCGCTCCATCGAGCTCACCGCGCCGAGCGCCATCACCAGCCGCTCCCACTGGAAGTTGGCCATGATCAGGTAGAAGCCGCGGTTCTCCTCGCCGAGCAGGTTCTCCTCGGGCACGAACACGTCGTCGAAGGCCAGCTCGGCCGTGTCGGACGCCCGCCAGCCCAGCTTCTCGAGCTTGCGCGAGACGGCGTAGCCCTCCATCTCCCGCTCGAGGATCAGGAACGACAGCCCCTGGTGGCCGCCCTGCTCGGTC
>DASZJZ010000191.1:0-9190 GCA_035947555.1 Thermoleophilaceae bacterium
GGGCGGCGGCGCGGCCGGCGGAGGCGGCGCGCCGATGAGCAGCGCCGAGGCCGCGCCCTCCCGGCGCGCTGCGGCCGGGACGCTCACCGCCAAGGCGACGCGGCCGCCGCGGGTCACGCTGCGCGACGCGCTCTGGGCCTACTTCGGCCTGGCGGTCCTCTGGACCTTCGCCGTCGCCCAGCCGCTCTTCGATCTCCTCAAGGACAACCCCGAGTTCTTCGCCGCCCGCGGGTCGTCGGGCTTCGACATCGTCAGCTTCTCGGTGCTGCTGGTGGTGCTGCCGCCGCTCCTGATGCTGGCGATCGAGCTGCTCGTGGGGCTGGCCGGACGCACCGCCCGCGAGGGCGCCCACCTCGTCCTCATCGCGATCCTCGTGGCCCTGATCGCCGCGCAGGCGCTCAAGAAGGCGCTCGACCTGCCCGACCCGGTGATGATCGTCGCCGCGCTGGCGATCGGCTCGGCCCTCGCCACGCTGTACGCCGCCGCCGAGCCCGTGCAGTCCTTCCTGCGGGTGCTGTCCCCGGCGCCGGTCGTCTTCCTCGCGCTCTTCCTCTTCACCGATCCGATCTCGAAGCTCGCCTTCCCCGACGAGGCCCAGGCCCGCACGATCGGCGGCGTGACCCGAGCGCCGATCGTGGTGGTGCTCTTCGACGAGCTGCCCACCACCACGCTGATGGACGACCGCGGCCGGATCGACGCAACGCGCTTCCCCGGCTTCGGCGAGTTGGCCGCCACGGGCACCTGGTACCGCAACGCCTACACCGTCTACGACTCCACCGAGCGCGCCCAGCCCGCGATCATGGACGGCAACCTGCCCGAGGAGGACAAGCTGCCCACCTCGGCCGACCACCCGAACAGCATCTTCTCGCTGTTCGCCAAGACCCACCGGCTGAACGTCTCCGAGGAGGCCACAAGCGTCTGCTCGCGCGACCTCTGCCACGACGAGCGGCTAGACGAGTCGTACGGGAGCCGGATGAGCTCGATGAGCGAGGACCTGGGGCTCGTCTGGCTCCACGTGGTGTCGCCGCCCGACATCGAGTCGGACCTCCCGTCGGTCTCCGAGAACTGGGGCAACTTCGGCGGTGGGGACGAGGAGGAGCAGCCGGACGCGCCGGCGGTCGACGTGCGCGAGCACACGATCGGGAACCTGCAGGGCGGCAGGGAGGCGCGCTTCGAGCAGTGGATCGACGCGATCGAGCCGGGCCGCCGGCCGCAGCTCGCGTTCAAGCACACGCTGCTGCCGCACGTGCCGTGGCAGTACCTGCCCGACGCCCGCCGTTACCGGCGCGCCGCCAACGAGGCCGTGCCCGGCCTCTCCACGCTGTCCTATGAGGACCAGGGCCAGCTCAACGTGCTGCTCCAGCGTCACATCCTCCAGACCGGCTTCGCCGACTACGAGCTGCGGCAGCTGTGGCGCCACCTGAAGGACCAGGGCATGTTCGACGACGCGCTGATCGTGGTGGCCTCCGACCACGGCGTGGCGTTCCCGCTCGGCTCGGTGCAGCGGCGGCGGCTCAAACGCGGGACCGCGGCCGAGATCGCGCCGATCCCGCTCCTGATCAAGGCGCCCGGCCAGACACGCGGCCGGATCGACGACGCCTGGGTCGAGACGATCGACATCCTGCCGACGATCTTCGACGTGCTCGAGCTCGACCCGCGCGTGGAGATGGACGGGCACCCGGCGAGCTCCGCGGAGGTGCAGCGGCGCGACGAGCTGCGCATGCTGATCCGCAACACCTTCGAGGTGCTGCGCATCCCGGCCGATGAGTTCGAGCGCGAGCGCCGGCAGGTGCTGGAGCGCAACGTGCGGCTGTTCGGCACCGGCCGCGACGGGCCCGAGCGGATCTACCGGCTCGGGCCCAACCAGGAGCTGCTGGGCAGGCCGGCATCGGCGGCGGGGGACCGGCTCGACGTGGACCTCGTCTACGGCCCTGAGTACGACGACGTCGACCTCGATTCGCCCTACCTCCCCAACCACGTGGTGGGCCGCGTGCGAAGCGAGGGCAGGGTAGGGCGCCAGATAGCCGTGGCGGTGAACGGCACGATCGCCGCCGTAGGCACGACCTTCGAGCTGGTGGAGGGAGACGAGGGTGAGCTCGTGTCGGTGATGGTGCCGCCGACCGTGTTCCGTCAGGGCCGCAACCGGGTCGAGGTGTTCGAAGCGCCCTAGCCGGGTACAAATCGGCCATGGCGACGTTGGCACGCTGGCGCGCCGCGGCAGGCAGGGGGAAGATGGCCGCACGCGGTCGCCGGGTCACGAGGCGCGGCATGTCGGGGATTGCCCGCGTGGTGAGTCTGATCACCACGGTGGTGGTGGTCCTGCTCGTAGTGGCGATCCTGCTGGTCCTCCTCGAGGCGAACCGCGACAACTCGATCGTCGACGTGCTCCTCGACGCGGGCGCCTGGCTCGCAGAGCCGTTCGACAACGTCTTCACGATGGACAACCGCAAGGAGCGGGTGGCGGTGAACTACGGCCTGGCCGCGGTGGTGTACGCCATCGTGGGCGGGCTGATCGCGAAGCTCCTCCGCCGGTAGCGCTGGACGCGCCTTGAGCGTAGGCTGTCCGCCGTGCGGATTCGGCTCGCGGTCGTCCTTGCGCTGGCTCTGCTGACGGCCGTCCCCGCCGAGGCGGCCCGCGACGTCTTCGTCCGCGACAGCCCCCGATCCGCCGTCGCCACCTGCCTGCGGCCCACGGGCGCCCCCGGCATGGTTGGGATGATCGGGCCGCTGCGGAGCCGGATGTCGCCCTACGACCTGTTGCGCGTGTCGGCCTCCGGAGTCACGGTCGCCGGCACCGCGCGGCTCGGTCTCCTCGACGAGTGCCCCGCGGTGGCGGCCTCGGCAAGCGGCCACGCGGTCGTGGCAGGGACCGGGAGGACGGAACGGGGCCGGAGCCTGATCCGCGCCGCCCTGGCGGAGCCCGGCGCCGGTTTCGGAGAGGCCGTTGACATCGCTCGCGCCCGGAGCTATCCGTCGAGGGTCGTGGCCGCGATCTCCCCGCGCGGAGACGCGGTGGTGGTCTGGATGCTCTTACGGGCGACGCGCCGTGGAGGCGAGACGCACGTCCACACCCGGGTCGTCGCCGCGCTGCGGCCGGCGGGAGGCGAGTTCGGGCGGCCACGGTTCCTGACTCGGTGGCGACGCGCAAGCTTCTTCTCGTTCGCGACGGTCAGCGCCGGCATGGACGCCTCGGGCACCGCCACCGTGGCCTGGGCGCAGGCCATCCCGGACCGCGACATCTCGAGCCTTCACCGCGTGGAGGTGGCGGCAGCGCGGCCGGGTGAGCCCTTCGGGCCGCCGCAGGTGCTGGCCGCGACGGTCCAGGACACCCGGCGCGTGGCGCTGGCGGTCGGGCAGGACGGCCGCGCCCTGCTCGTCCACGACGGCGGGGACACGATCCAGCTGTTCGAGCGCGGTCCGGGGGCGTCGGAGTTCGCGCGGGTCCGCCCCTGGCGCCGGCGGAGCGGCCGGACGGGCTGGGAGCTGCCCGAGGTCGCGCTCGCCTCCGACGGCTCGGCGGTGGTGGGCTGGCGCGGCAACGAGGCGGCCGGGAACGAGGACGTCTTCCTCTCGAGCCGCGGCGGCACGGGCCCATGGACCGCCCCCGTGAGGGTGCAGCGCACGCGCGAGGGGCCCGGCACCGGCCGTGAGATTTCGTTCGTTGTCTTCGGGGGAGGTAGACAATCGCCACCGTCGGACGCCGAGAACGCTGCCCTGCGGGTTGCGATGGGTGCCGACGGGCGCTATCTCGCCAGCTGGCCGAGGGAGCGCGAGACCATGCTCGGCGACCGGCTGCTCGAGGCCCGCATCGTGCACGGCCAGGCGGGGGAGAGGCCGTCGCGGCCGGAGCCGGCCGGCTGTCCGTGCCGCCCGGTCGAGGGATCGGTGCCGTTGGAGATGCCCGGCGGCACACCCGCCCTGACCTACACGGACAACGCTACCCGCATGCTCACGTTCGGGTTCGAGCTGCCGACGGGGTTCGGGCGCCTCCACGTCGCCACGCCGGGGGATCCCGAGGCGGGAGCGCCGCCGCCGCGGGTGACGCTACGGCGCCCGCAGGCCGCGAGGCTCGGCTACGAGCAGCGGCTCAGGGTGCGCGTGGGCTGCGACGGCCCGTGCGACCTTCGCGCCTACGTCGTCGGCGGCGAGCGCCGGGCCCGCGGCCTCGGCACCGCCACGCTCCGCCGCGCCGGGAGCACGCTGGTGGCGATCAGGCCGCAGTTCCAGCAGCACCTCGCTCCGCCGCGCGGCGGCCGGGCGCGGGTCGTGGTGCACGGGTGGGCGCCGAACGGACGCCACTCCGCGCGCCGCTCCGTCGCCGTCGAGCTCACGCGCAAGCGGCTGCGCCCGCTGCCGCGGCTGCTGAACGTGCGGGCGATGAGGCAGGGGCGCACCGTGCTCGTGACGTGGGAGACGGACCGGCCGGCGCAGGGCTTCCACTTCGACGCCACCGGACAGCTCTCCCGGCGCGGTGAGCGCCCGCTGCTGATCCGCACCGTGTCGGGCGACGAGCGCCGCCGGTACCGGGTGCGCCTGAGGGGCGACGTGGCGTCGGTGGAGCTGAGCGTGATCCGTGACGGACCGCCGTTCGACAGGCGGAGGCGTGTGATCGAGGTCTCCGGGTAGGCGGGCCGGCCGAGCCCCCGGCTCCTCTCACTGCTCGGCGAGGCAGTTCTCGACCTCCTCCAGAAGCTCGTCGCTGCCCTCGTTCACGTACAGCCAGGTCGCTCCGATCTGCTCCGCGCCCTCGCCCTCACCCTGGAAGTGGGCCGCCTCGGACTCGCCCGCGGTGAGGAAGAACTTGATTCGCGGCGCGCCCGGGCCGTCGCCGATCACGATCTCCTCGTTGCCTTCCTCGCCCTCGAACCGGGCCGGGATGTCCTCCGCCTCGAAGCAGGACATCACGGTCGCGCGGACGTCGCCGTCCTCATCCGGGGCGGCGTCATCCGAGCCGATCCCGCAGCCGGGCAGCGCCGCCAGCAGGCAGGCGGCGGCTACAACGGGCATGCCGAGCGCGGGCTTCATCCGCGCGGAGGCTAGCGGGGGCCGGCGATGTCCCGGCTGGGGCGCGCCGGGGGTACGGCTAACGAGGCGCCGAGACGCGCCCAGAGCCGCGCGGCGCCCGGCGAGCCGGCGCCCGCCGCACTCCCGCGAGCGGCTTCGTCTTTCGCCACCGCTTCCGCATGTCGAAGTAGACACGCTTCCGCGCGTTCGTCTCCTCGATCAGGCTCTTGTTGTGCCACGGCCGCGTGACGTACTCCTCCGGCGCCCCGCCGGCCCACTGTGGGTGCACCTTGAAGTCGCGCAGCGCCCACCAGATCGACCCGTTCACGTACGGCTTGGAGCCGTGGACGCGGAGGTGGTCCACGGCGAACTTGCGCTGGAACTCGAACGTGCCCTTCTGCTCGACCGGGCCGGATCGCGACGCCTCGGCGCCGAACTCCGTGATCACCAGCGGAAGGTTTGGATTGGCCGCGTGAATCGTGTCGAGGTAGGGGCCGAGCTCCTCCAGCGTGCTCGGCCCGCGCGTGACGTCGTCCTCGCGCACGGTGCGGTACCAGCCGAAGTACTCGTTCACGCCGAGCACGTCGAGATGGCGGTACACGGAGCTGGTGACCGGCTCGCCGATGCGCGAGTGGCGGTCGATCGCGATCAGGCGCGTGTCGTCGAGCTCCCGCGCCGCCGCCGACGCGTCGCGGATCCATGCCGCCAGCCCCGCCCCGAAGGTGCCGAACTCCGCGCCGTTCTCGGCGGGCTCGTTCACGAGCGACCACGTCATGACCGAGGGGTGGTTGAGGTTGTTGCGGACGGTCAGGACCACCGCTCGCTCGGCCGCCTCGCGCACGCCCGCCTCCTCGAAGAAGCGGTTCGGCAGCTGGTAGACGGGGGCGTCGACCCAGTAGAGGATCCCGTACCTGTCGAACAGCTCGAGGAACTGCGGATGGAGCGGGTAGTGCGAGCGCGTGACGGTCGCCCCGAGATCGCGTAGCCGCGAGACCAGCAGCCGGCGGGTGCGCTGCGAGAGCGCGCCGCCCTCCTCGAGGTCGTCCTCGTGGATGCTCGCGCCGCGCAGGTTGAGGCGCTTGCCGTTCAGCAGGATCTGACCGCCGCGGCGCGTCTCGAGCTTGCGGACCCCGAAGCGCAGCTTGTACGCCGCCCGCCGACGGGTGCCGCGCCGCCCGCGATCCTCGTCGGCATAGACGGTCATCGGGTACAGCGTCGGCCGGCCGGGCTGCCACAGCTTCGGGCGGTCGATCGTGAAGGTGTTCGTCAGCTCACGCGTGTTGCCGGCCAGCACCTCCTCGGTGTCGAAGGAGAAGTTGTCGCCGGCGACGCGGAACGCGAGCCGGACCCGGCGGGCGCGGTCGGTGAGATTGCGCACCTTTACCCGCACCTCGACCCTTGCCGGCCCGCCCACCCGCCGCAGGCGCGGCAGCACGTGGACGTCCTCGATGTCGAGCGTGTCGATCCGGCGCACGTACACCTCCCGCAGCAGCCCGCCGAAGTTCCACCATCCGCCGGTGCCGTAGCCGTTGTAGGCCGCCGGGCGCCAGTGGGTGAGGTCCCTGCTGCTGCGCAGCGAGGAGACCTTCACGACCAGCGTGTTGCGGCCCCGCTGGAGGCCCTCGAGGTCGACCTCGAACGGGAAGTAGCCGGTGTGGTGGCCGATCTCCTCGCCGTTCAGGTACACCCAGGTGCGGTAGTTCGAGCCCTCGAAGCGCACCTTCCAGGACGAGCTCTGCGGGGTGCGCGGCAGGCGGAACTCCTTGCGGTACCAGCCGACCGACGACTGGTTGAGCGTCGTGTCCTGGGCGTTCCAGTTGTGCGGCACGCCGATCGCGGTCCAGCCGGCCAGGTCGTCCTGCTCGTACCAGCGCTCGGTGTCGCCCTGGGTGAGGAGGTCGTCCTGGCGGAAGTACCACGTGCCGCCCAGCAGCTCGCGCGTGGTCTGGCCCTCGTAGATCAGCGGCTTGCCGCCGGGCCGCTCCACCGACAGCTCGGGCGGGGGTGGCTGCGCGGGCAGCTGATCCGCCGGCGGCGTCTGGCCGCCGCCCTGCGCCACGGCACTGGGAGCGAGCGCAAGCAGCAGCAGGAATGTGAGGAACAGAGCGGGCACGAGGCGAGGCGGCGAGGGAGGGTAGCGCCGGACTCCGCGAGAACACCCCGAAAGGCTCTGGGTTGCGCAATTTCCGCCGCGGGTACTTGCTACCGTGCAGAGCCGCGCCGGGCTCCCCGGCCGGCGCACCTGCGCAGCAAACCGTTGTCCCGCCGGCCCTCGCCGCCCGCGAGCGCCATCGAGCCAGCCCCAATGAACCGACGCTTCGCGTTCATCCAAGCCCTCGTATCGCTGATCGCGCTTGCTGCCGTGATCTGGTGGGCCGCGCACCAGGAGGCGCCGGAGCTGCCGACTGGAGCCAGAGACATCGCCTGGCTCGGCGCCGCGCTCGGGCTGTACGCGGTGGCCACGCTGCTGCGGGGCGAGCGCTGGCATCACATCCTCGCGCTCGCGCGCGTGAAGGCGCGGCGGAGCGACTGCTACGCGCTGACCACGGTGGGCTACATGGGGAACAACGTGCTGCCCGCGCGCGCCGGGGAGGCGCTTCGCGTGGTGCTGCTCTCGAGCCGCTGCGGCGCGAGCAAGCGGACCCTGCTCGGCTCCGTCGTGGCCGAGCGGCTGCTTGACGTGATCGCCCTTGCAGCGATCTTCATCGTGGTCGTCTACGGCGTGCTCAGCTCGACCGTGCTGCCCACCGACCGGCCGCTGCTCGTGGCCGCGATCGGCGCGGTGCTGGTGCTCCTCGGGATCGTGGCCCTGTGGGTGCTACGGCGCCACCACGTCTTCGAGCGCGTCCGCGACTGGCTGCGCCCGCTCGCCCACGCGCCGCGCGCGCTCATCCGCCGTGAGGGGGCTCTGCTCCTGGCCGCCACCTTCGTCCTGTGGGGCTTCGAGGCGGGCGTTTACCTGGCCGTCGCCAAGTCGGTCGACCTCGGCATCAGCGCCACCGGCGCGCTCTACCTCGTCGCGCTCACGAACTTCGTGGCGGCGCTGCCGGCGGCACCGGGGTCGATCGGCACCTTCGACGCGGCGGTGGCCTTCGGCGCGGGGCGGTTGGGTGCGAGCGGCTCGGCGTCGCTCTCGTACCTGATCCTGCTGCGCTTCGTGCTGTACGTGCCCATCACCGTCGTCGGCTTCATCGTCCTTGTCACGCGCTACGGCGGCTGGTCGCGGCTCCGCTCGGCCGTCCGGCTCGACGCCGGCGCCGAGGCGAGCCGCGCCTGAGCCCGCCGTCGATGCGGGCGTTCGCCGTACAGCTACGCGCCCTGCGCCGCAGGGAGCTCGGCGACCGCAGCGCTACCAGGGTGCGCGCCGAGACGGCCCGCCCGGGCCGCTCGCACGGCGCTCAGATGGCGCTCATCATGCTGGGCTGCCTGGCGGTGGCGTCGGTCACGCTGCTGTTTCCCTCCACGCCGACCTACGACCCCTGGGCCTGGATCCTCTGGGGGCGCGAGATCACCCAGCTCGACCTGGTGACCGAGGGCGGGCCGTCCTGGAAGCCGTTCCCGATCCTGTTCACCGTCCCGTTCTCGATCTTCGGCCAGGACATCGCCCCCTACCTGTGGCTCGTCGTGGCGCGGGCCGGCGGGCTGTTCGCGTGCGTGATGGCGTTTCGGATGGCGAACCGCCTGATCGGCGGCGGGATGTACGGCGCGGTGGCGGGCGTGTGCGCCTTCCTGGCGCTGTTCTCGAGCAACAAGTTCGTGCGCGACGCGGCGCTCGGCAACTCCGAGCCGCTGCTCGCCGCGATCGTGCTGTGGGCCTTCGAGCGCCACCTCGACGGACGCCGCGACCACGCCCTGTACCTGGGCTTCCTGGCGGCGCTGCTGCGGCCCGAGGCCTGGCCCTTCCTGGGGCTCTACGGGCTCTGGCTCTGGTTCAGGGAGCCGCGGCTGCGGGCGCGGATGGTCGCCTTCGCGGCGCTTATCCCGGCGCTCTGGTTCCTCCCCGAGTGGTGGGGGTCGAACGACCCGTTCCGCGCGGGCGCGCGCGCGAATGCGCCCAACCCGGGGAGCGCGGCGTTCGCCGAGTCGCCCGCCTTCGAGCTCTTCAAGCGCTTCGCCCAGAGCACGGTGGCGCCGGTCGAGGCCGGAACGCTCGTGGCGGTCGGGGTCGCGGCGGTGGTGTGGTTCC
>DASZJZ010000192.1:0-8417 GCA_035947555.1 Thermoleophilaceae bacterium
CAGCCGTGGGCCGGCCTAGCGCGCCTCCGCCGCCAGCGCCGTCTGGTCCTCCAACCCCGTGACCGGCCCGGCCGTCCCGCCGGTCCGCTTCCGCTCTCGGATCTCGAGGCGCCGTGAAACCCTGGACAGCGTGTAGTTCACGACCACGAACAGCGCGCCGATGAAGATGAACACCTGCAGCAGCGGGGCCTCGACGCCGCCTACGAACGCGGTGAAGCCGCTCGACAGCGTGCGGCCGGCCCGCATCACCTCCGAGATCGCGATGATGCTGACCAGCGTCGTGTCCTTGTTCAGCGTGATGAGCTGGGACACGGTCGCCGGCACCATGCGCCGGAGGCCCTGCGGCAAGATCACGTAGCGCAGCTGCTGCGGGTAGGTCAGCCCCAGCGAGGCGGCCGCCTCCCCCTGGCCGCGGTCGAGCGAGAGGATCCCGGCGCGCATGATCTCGGCGATCACCGCCGAGTTGTAGAGCACCAGCCCCAGCACCGCGGCGAACACGGCTCCCGACTGGAGCGCCTCCGGAAGGAAGCTCGGCGCGTTGTCCTCCCACGTCCGTGACCACGACTCCGGGGCGGCGAGGAAGAGGTAGAGGATGATGAAGATCAGCGGCAGGTTGCGCCAGACGTCCACCCACACGCCGGCGGCCACCTTGACGACGCGCGGCTTCGACAGGCGCGCGAGTGCAAGCAGCAGCCCGACGATCAGCGACAGCACGATCGAGATCGCGGCGATCTCGAGATTGATCAGGAAGGCCTCGAGCAGGAAGCGCAGGTTGTTCCCGCTCGTCACCCATTCCCAGTTCTGCGGATCGAACAGGTAGCCCATGCTTCACCTGTGAATCGCGTAGCGGGCCTCGAGCCGGCGAACGGCCAGCGTCGCGAGCCCGGTCAGGATCAGGTAGCCGACCGCCGCCCAGAAGAAGGTCTCGTGGGTCTCGAAGGTGCGCGACTGGACGATGCGCGCCTGCTTGAGCAGGTCGGGCAGCGCCAGTAGTGACACGCCGATGATCGCGGAGTTCTTGATCATCGCGATCATGAGGCTCCCCAGGTGGGGGATGACCGTCCGGAAAGCCTGCGGCAGGACGATGTAGCGCAGCGTGCGCGGGTAGTCGAGCCCGAGCGACAGGGAGGCGTCGATCTGGCCCCTGCCGACCGAGAAGACCCCCGAGCGCAGCGCCTCGGCCACGTACGCCGCCGTGTACAGGCCGAGGCTAGCCGTGCCCGCCACCCACGCGTTGATCGGGAGCCCCGCCCGCCGCAGGCCGGCGAACGAGATGAACAGCAGCACCAGCAGCGGCGTGTTGCGGAACAGCTCGACGTACACCCCGCCGATCCAGTTGAGCGGCTTCACGGGCGCGACGCGCAGCGCCGCCACCAGCGTGCCGACGATCATGGCGATCAGGAACGAGATCGCAACGAGGCGGACCGTCACCCAGAACCCGGAGCTGAACTCCGGGAAGTGGTCCGTGAGGACCCCCCAGAGCTCAGCCACGGGTCACTCCCGCCGTCCTAGAGCGGGGCCAACTCGAGGGCCTCCTCGAGCGTCATGTCGGGCGGCTGCTCCTCGCGGCCGATGTGGCGGCCCACCCACTTCTGGTAGGTCTCCTCCCAGCGGCCGTCCTGCTTCACGTCCTGGAGCACCTGATCGACGAACTGCTTCATCTGCCGGTCGCCCTGCTGGATCCCGACGCCGTAGGGCTCGGTCGTGAGCTCGTCCCCGACCATCTCGAGGGTGTCGTCCTGGATGATCATGCCGGTGAGGATCACGTCGTCGGTCGAGATGGCGTCGATCGCTCCGTTCTGCAGGAGCTCGAGGCATTCGGAGTAGGTGTCCACGAGCCGCAGCTCGGCCTCGGGCGCTTCCTCGCGGATCGTCTCCTCGTAGGTCGAGCCGAGCGCCGTGCAGACGCGATTGCCGGCCAGGTCCTCGAGGCCTCTGATGTCCGAGTCCTGCGGGACCAGGATCCGCCCCCGCGCGATGTAGTACGGCTCCGAGTAGTCGATCTCCTGGTCACGCTCCTCCGTGATCGTCATCGTCGACAGGATCAGGTCGACGGTCCCCCGCTGCAGGAATGGGATGCGGTTGTCCGAGATCGCCTCGACGAACCGGGGCTCCACGCCCAGCTCCTCGGCGATGAACCGGCCCATGTCGACGTCGAAGCCCTCGACATCGCCCGTCTGCGGGTTCCGGAAGCCGAATGGCGGCACGTCGTATTTCACGCCGATCGTGATCTCGCCGCGCCGCTGGATCCTCCCGAGGCTCGTGTCCGCGGGGTACTGCCGGGCCTCGCCGGCCTGGTCGCCGCCTCCACCGCCGCCGCCCTCGTCATCGTCGTCGTCGCCGCAGGCGACAAGTGCAAGCGCCGCTACTGCAAGGGCCATCGCAAGCAGCGCACGCCACAGGTTGGTTCTGGTCATCCCGGATCCCTCCTCAGTGGTGGATGATCTTGTCCACGAACTCCTTCGCCCTCGGGCTCCTCGCCGCCGAGAAGAATTCGTCCGGCGGGCCCTCCTCCACGATCTCGCCGGCGTCGATGAAGACGATCCGGTCGCACACCTCGCGCGCGAACCCCATCTCGTGGGTCACGACGATCATCGTCATGCCGTCCCGGGCCAGCTGGCGCATCACGTCGAGGACCTCGCGGATCATCTCCGGATCGAGCGCCGACGTCGGCTCGTCGAACAGCATCAGCTTCGGCTCCATCGCCAGGGCGCGAGCAATCGCCACACGCTGCTGCTGGCCGCCGGACAGGTCGGCCGGATACTCGTCCGCCTTCTCCGGGATCCCGACCCGCTCCAGCAGCCGGCGGGCCCGCTCCCGGGCCTCCTCGCGGCTGACGCCCTTCGACTTGACCGGCCCGAGCATTACGTTCTCGAGCACGGTCATGTGCGGGAACAGGTTGAACTGCTGGAAGACCATCCCGATGTCCGCCCGCAGGCGGCTGAGCGCCTTGCCCGAGTAGTCGATCGGCGCGCCGTCGAAGCGGACCTCGCCGGCGTCGATCGGCTCGAGGCCGTTGATGCAGCGCAGCATCGTCGACTTGCCCGAGCCGGACGGGCCCGCGATGACGATCGCGGAGCCGCGCTCCACGTTGAGGTCCACGCCGTCGAGGACGACGTTGTCGCCGAAGCTCTTACGGACCTGGTCGAGCTCGACCAGCGGGCGGCCGTCGTCCCCCATTCCGCACCCGTTCTCCCCATCGGGCGGTATTGGGAAACCGCCCTAAATCAAATCCTAAAGACCGGCACCAGCCGCTTCTCGTGCTCGGCGTCGATCTCGGCCACCACCTCGATGTGCTGCTCAATCCCGGACCCGCGCAGCTTCGTGGCCAGCAGCTCGTCCACCTGAAACAGGCCGCTCGAGTTGTTCATCTCGATCTCGATCCGCACGGCACGCTCGTCGCCGGGCTCGATCGTCACGCCGTCGATCGCCGCCGCCGAGATCGAGTGGATGTTGGGACGGCGGGTCTCGAACGGGATGCGCGAGCGGCCGCTCGCCATGTCGAGCGCGTCGGCCACGCGGACGATGCCGGCCTCGACCGTGATCGGGTCGCCGCGGCGGCGGTGCCCGATCACGGCGTGGAGCGCCTCCGAGACCAGCACGGTCAGCTCCGGCTCCCGGTAGGTGGGCTCGAGTAGCTGCGGCAGCCGGTCGGCGGCCAGGAACAGCGAGTACTGCTCGTGGTCGGTGCGGTGGATCGACATGCCGGTGTCGTGGAAGAGGCAGGCCGCGGCGATCACCACCTCGGCGTCGCGCGGCGACATCCCGTGCTCGGTCACCATCGCCGGCTCCACGCCGGCCCGCGTCAGCAGCCGGAACAGGCGCAGCCCGATGTTCACCACGATCTGGATGTGCACCCAGGAGTGGTCCGACATGTCGCGCCGGTCGGCGTTCACCTGCTGCATGTACCACCAGGCGTGCAGGCGGCGGTCGGCGTTCGCCGCCGTGAGCAGCGCCTCGAGGCGCCGGTTGCCCCGCGTGGGCACGCGGATCTCCGTAGCCGGGATCTCCACGCGGGGTACCCTACGACCCGTGACCCGAGAGCCCCTCGTCGACGGCCACGGCCGGCAGATCACGGATCTGCGCGTGTCGGTCACCGACCGCTGCAACTTCCGCTGCCAGTACTGCATGCCCGCGGACGGCCTGCCGTGGCTCGAACGAGAGGAGATCCTCAGCTTCGAGGAGATCGAGCGCCTGGTGCGGGTGATGGCCGCGATGGGCGTGACCGACCTGCGCCTGACGGGCGGCGAGCCGCTCGTGCGGCGCGAGTTCCCGCGCCTGGTGGCGATGCTCGCGGCCGTGCCCGGGATCGAGGACCTCTCGCTCACCACGAACGCCTACCTGCTCGACCGCCACGCCGACGCGCTGGTGGAGGCCGGGATCACGCGCGTGAACGTCTCGATCGACTCGCTGCAGCGGGACCGCTTCTTCCAGATCACCCGGCGCGACTCGCTCCCGCAGGTGCTGCGAGGGCTCGAGGCGATCGCCCGGCACGAGCGGGTGCGGCCGATCAAGGTCAACGCTGTGGCGATGCGCGGCTTCACCGAGGAGGAGGCGCTGCCCTTCGCCGAGTTCGCCCGCTCGACGAGCTTCCAGGTGCGCTTCATCGAGTTCATGCCGCTGGACGGCGACCACGCCTGGAGCCCCGATCAGGTCCTGACGGGCGACGAGCTGCGCGAGATCATCCATCGCGTGCACCCGCTGGAGGAGGCGCCGCGCGAGCCGCACGCCACCGCCCGCGTGTTCCGCTTCGCCGACGGCCAGGGCGAGATCGGCTTCATCAATCCGGTCTCGGAGCCGTTCTGCGCCGACTGCAACCGGGTCCGCCTGACCGCCGACGGCAAGCTCCGCACCTGCCTCTTCTCGCTGCACGAGACCGACCTGCGCGAGGTCCTGCGGGCAGGGGCCGGCGACGCCGAGCTCGAGACCGTGATCCGGGACGCCGTCTGGCGCAAGGAGCTGAAGCACCGGGTCGGCGAGCCCGGCTTCCGCCAGCCGCCGCGGACGATGTCCGCGATCGGTGGCTGAGGGTTCCTACAGGCTCACCGTTCGCAGCCGGGCCAAGGTGCACAAGGAGCGCCACGCCGATCTCGACGCGGCCCTCGCCGCGATGAAGCGGATCGGGACCGAGCTGTCGGACGGGGCCGGCGCGCGGCCGGCCGGCGGGACGCTCATCCGCCGCTTCGAACCGGTCCAGCAGGTGGTGGGGCGTATCGAGCTCTCCGGGCCGGGCCGGCTGCGGGCGGGCGTGGATGTGCGCGGCGACGGGTCCAGCGAGGCCTACACGGGCCGGGTGCGGCGGCGGCTGATCGAGCAGCGCGCCGGCGAGGACGCCTACGGCGCGCTGCGCCGCATGGTGCGGTCGTGACCGCGAGGCCGCCTCGGGGGGAGCGGCCCGCATGACGACTTGGCGCGTCCGCCTCCCGCGCGGCGCAGAGCGCCCCTACCGCGTCTTCGTGAACGGCGTGCCCCAGGAGGAGGGCACGGACTACGACGTCGTCGACGGAGAGCTCCACTTCAAGCGGCCGCTCGAGAAGGAGAGGCTCGGCCTGGGGCGCTGGACGGCGATCTTCTTCGGGCTGTTCGGCTCGTACGGGAAGAACGACCAGGTCGACGTCCAGTACCAGCTCGGCGGCCGCACCGCGCACGCGACTGGTCTCGACATCGAGCAACCTTGACACAATCGTGTTAAGGTTCGCGCCATGCGCATAGCCGAGCTGCTGCAGCAGCGCCGCCCGGTCTTCTCGTTCGAGTTCTTCCCGCCGAAAACCGACGAGGGGCGCCGCACGCTCGAGGGATCGCTGGAGGAGCTGCGCGACGACTCTCCGGACTTCGTCTCGATGACCTACGGCGCCGGGGGCACCACTCGCAACAGCACCGTCGAGCTGACCAAGTGGATCAAGCAGGACCTCGGCATCGAGGCGATGGCCCACCTGTCCTGCGTGGGCGAGCCACGCGAGCGGCTGGTGGAGATCCTCGGCCAGATCGACGCCGCCGGCATCGACAACGTGCTGGCCCTGCGCGGCGACCCCCCGCGCGGCGAGACCGAGTGGCGCCCCCACCCCGGGGGGCTCCACTACTCGGTCGAGCTGATCAGCCTGATCCGGGAGCGGTTCGACTTCTGCGTGGGCGCCGCCTGCTTCCCCGAGGTCCACCCGGACGCGCCGGACCGCGACAGCGACCTCGGCTACGCGCGCGCCAAGCAGGACGCCGGGGCCGGGTTCCTCATCACGCAGCTCTTCTTCGACAACGAGCTGTACTTCGACTTCGTGCAGGACGCCCGCGCGGCAGGCGTGACCGTGCCGATCGTGCCGGGGATCATGCCGATCACCAACTACGGGCAGATCAAGCGCTTCACCGAGATGTGCGGAGCGTCGATTCCGGACGAGCTCGAGCGCGAGTTGAATGGGCGCGCCGGCGACCCGGAAGCGGTTGCCGAGCTCGGGGTCGCCTATGCGACCCTCCAATGCTCCGATCTCCTGGCGCGAGGCGCGCCCGGGATCCACTTCTACACGCTCAACCGCTCGCCCGCAACGCGGGCCATCCTGGCGGCGTTGCGAGCGGCGCACCCCTGGACCCGGGCTAGGGCCCGGGTCTGACCGCGCTCAGCCCTGCAGGGCCCAGCGCTCCGGCTCGGCGCCGTCTACCCGCGAGGCCTCCCCGCCGCGCTCGAGGTGGTTGAGGTAGACGAGGGTCTCCGAGAGGCCCCAGCCGACCATCATCGCTGGGGGGAGGTCCATCTCGAGCACCTCGGGGACGAGGTCGTAGGGCGTGCGGGGCCCGTCGGCCAGGGCGGTGCGGATGCGGTCGAGCTTTGCGTGGAGGGCGCGGCGGTTGGCGTCGGTCAGCGCGCGGGCGTCGCGTACGGGGCGGCCGTGCCCGGCCAGTACCAGCTGCACGTCGAGGCGGTCGACCACGTCGAGGCTCGCGAGGAACTCTCCGGCGGGGTCGGGCGTGTAGCCGTAGTCGTAGTAGAGGGAGACGCGGCCGAGCAGGTGGTCGCCGGACAGCAGCAGGCCGCGCTCGGGCTGGTGCAGCACCACGTGCGACGGGGCGTGGCCGGGCGTCTCGTGGACCCGCCAGCGGCCGAGGTCGGTGTCCACCTCCACGCCCTCGACGAGGTCGCGGTCCGGCGCAACGATCTCGGCGATGCCCCACCCCCGCCCGCGGCGCGCCGACTCGTACTCGCCCAGGGCGTTCGGCGGCACGCCGCTGTGGCGGGCCACCTCGAGCCGCCTCTCGAAGTCCCGGTCGGGGTCGCGCACGGCGGTGGCCATGTGCTCGTGGTCCGGGTGCATCCACACCTCGCAGCCCGCCCGCTCGACGATCGGGCCCGCTAGTCCGTAGTGGTCCCCATGGGCGTGGGTGCACACCAGGAGCCGGATGTGATCCAGGCTGAGGCCGGCCTGGTCGAGGGCCCGCTCGAGCTGGCGCATGGCGCCGGGCTCGTGGAGCCCCGTGTCCACCAGCACCACGCCGTCCACGGCCGCGATCGCGAAGGCGTTCACGTGTGGTACGCCGGGCCAGGGGAGCGGCAGGCGCAGGCGCCAGAGGCCGGGGAGCACGCGGTCGGCCCGCGACAGTTCGCGCTTCCTCGCAGTCACGGGTCGACGAGCACTCCGGGGTTGAGGATGCCGGCCGGGTCGACCGCTCGCTTGGCGGCTAGCAGGGCCTCGGCGAAGGGGTCGGGGCGCTGGCGGTCGTACCACGCGCGATGGTCGCGGCCGACGGCGTGGTGATGGGTGATCGTGCCGCCGGCTGCCGCGATGGCCTCGGAGGCCGCGGCCTTGACCTCGTCCCACTGTTCGACCTCCGACCCGCGGCGGGCGGGCGCCAGCACGGTGAAGTAGGGGGCCGCGCCGTCGGGGTAGGCGTGGGTGAGGCGGCAGGTCACGCGCCCGGCGCCGCCGAGGGCAGCCTCCGTGCTGGTGCGGACGTCGCCCGCGAATGTGATGAGCCGGTCCCAGGTCACGGCGGTCTCGAAGGTCTCGGCGAGGATCCCGGCTGCAATGAGCGTGTCGCGCAGGTAGGGGGCGCGCAGGAAGGCGTCGCGCCAGGTGCTCTCGGACCCGTCCGCGCGGTCTTCGGGCTCGCGCGCTTGCTCAGCCTCCTCGCCGCGCCGGGCGCGTTCCCGCCTGCGCGCCCGCTCGCCCTCCCCGCCGCGCCGGTCGCCTCCGCGACCGCGCTCGCCGGACCGCTCCCCGCCGTGGTCACGGCAGAGCTCGAGCGCGTGGGCCATCGATCCGTCGACCGGCGTCGGGCCCTCGAAGCCGAGAACGAGCAACGCCTTGCCGCCCGGCGCGGCCCCTGTGAGAGCCGCCTCGCCTGGGTCGAGCAGGCGGCAGTTGCTCGGGAAGAGCCGCGACTGGGCGAGCGCACGCA
This sequence comes from Thermoleophilaceae bacterium, assembly GCA_035947555.1. Classification (GTDB taxonomy): domain Bacteria; phylum Actinomycetota; class Thermoleophilia; order Solirubrobacterales; family Thermoleophilaceae; genus JACVRW01. The sequence continues at coordinate 8,383 of DASZJZ010000192.1, forward strand.
CGGCTTCGGCGCCGTCCTCGAAGCCCTCGAACGTG
>DASZJZ010000193.1:0-3134 GCA_035947555.1 Thermoleophilaceae bacterium
TGCCCCGTCATCGCCGTCAACGAGTCGCGCACCGAGCGCACCTTCAACGACCGCTACGGCACCGGCCAGTCCGCCCTCGACGGCATCCTGCGGGCAACCAACCTGCTGCTGGCCGGCCGCACGCTCGTGCTGTTCGGCTACGGCGCGACCGGCAAGGGCATCGCCCAGCGCGCCCGCGGCGCCGGGGCGCACGTGATCGTCTGCGAGGTCGACCCGATGCGCGCGCTCGAGGCGCGCATGGACGGCTACGAGGCGATGCCTGCCCTCGAGGCCGCCGAGCGGGGCGACCTCTTCGTCACGGTCACGGGTTCGCGCGACGTCGTGCGGCGCGAGCACATGCAGCGCATGAAGGACGGCGCGGTGCTCGCCAACGCCGGCCACTTCGACGTGGAGATCGACCTCGCCGGTTTGCGCGAGCTGGCAGGTGGGGAGGTTCGACACGTGCTCCCGCTTGTCGAGCAGTACGAGGTCGGCGAGGGGCGGCGGCTCAACCTCCTGGCGCAGGGCCGCGTGGTGAACCTCGCCGCCGGCGAGGGACATCCGGCGGCGGTGATGGACATGAGCTTCGCCAACCTCGCGCTGGCGGTGGAGCACCTGACGGTCCAGGGCGACGACCTGGAGCACCGCGTACTGCCGATGCCGCCCGAGCTCGACGCCGAGATCGCTCGCCTCAAGCTGGAGTCGCTCGGCGTCGAGATCGACTCGCTCACACCCGAGCAGGAGCGCTACCTGAGCTCGTGGGGCGGGGAATGAGGCGGCGGTCAGTCGCCGCCGCGCTTGCCTCCTTTGCTGCGCTCGCCGCCTTCGCCGCCCCTGCGCTCGCGGACGTCCGCTTCGAGGGCCGGACCGGTCAGGACCGGCGCGCCCTTGTGGTCGCCGAGGACGACGGCGTGCCGAAGCGCGTGTTGATCGGGTGGGAGGCAAGGTGCACCCGGCCCCGGTTCAGCGTCAGGGACGCCACGGTCTTCCGGGGACCGTTCGACCTGAGCACCCGCCGCCGCTTCCGCGACCGGGGGAGCTACCGGGTCCGCGACCAGGGCGGCGAGCGGATCACCTTCACCGTTCGCGTAAGCGGCCGCAAGGTCAGCCCGCGCCGTTGGATCGGGCGTTTCCGCGGAAACGCTGTGGTACGTCGCGGCGGAGAGGTCCGCGACCGCTGCTCGGTGCGCGGGATCCGCTGGCGCGCGGTGCGCTGAGCCCCCGCGCGCCAGACGCGCGGCCTCCGCAGCCGCGCGCCTCCCGCTGCAGCGCTCGGGCTAAGCCGCCCGCGGCAGCAGCCGCCCCAGCACGCGCCGCTCGGCGCGCTCCGGGCGCCCGTCCAGCGAGAGCCGCAGCCGCAGCAGGTCGACGAGCTCGGCGCTCGGCCGGAACGGGTCGGCGATCGTCGCGCCCGAGTCGATCTCCACCGCGGCCCACAGCTCGCCGGCTACTTCCGCGACCAGATGGTCCCCGGTCGGCGGCGATGAGCTGTCGAGCGCTGCCAGGCGGAACAGCGCGCCGGCGTCGGAGGCATCAGCGCGGCGGATGGTGAGCGTCTTGTCGGTCATGTGGGGTTCCCTTCCGTCCGTTTGATGTTCCTCGTACAGTGTCGGCCACGACTCCCATAAGCTCAAATTCGAACTTCTGCTGGCTTCGATAAGCTGCAGTTATGCTCGACGTCAAGCAGCTCAGGGTGCTCAAGGCCGTCCACGAACACGGCTCCTTCTCCGCGGCCGCCGAGGCGCTCTCCTACACCCAGCCCGCCATCTCCCAGCAGGTGGCCGCGCTCGAGAAGCGGGCCGGCGCCACGCTCGTCGACCGGACGAGCCGCGGCGTGCGGCTCACCGAGGCGGGGCTCGCGCTCGTCGACCACGCCGAGGTGGTGCTCGCCCGTCTCGCCGCGGCCGAAGCGGAGCTGGAGGCGATGGCCGGAATCCGGGGCGGACGCGTCCGGCTCGCCTCCTTCCCGACCGCCGGGGCCTCGCTCCTGCCGCCTGCGGTGGCGCTCTTCACGCGCCGTCACCCCGAGGTCGAGCTGAGCTTCGTGGAGCGCGAGCCCGAGGAGGCCGCGCAGATGCTGCGCGCCGCGGAGCTGGAGGTGGCGCTCGTGTTCGAGTACGGCGAGTACAACCAGCCCGAGCTCGCGCGCTTCTACGAGGGCATCGAGCTGAACCGGCTCGTCGACGACCCGATGTACCTGGCGCTGCCGCTCGGGCACCCTGCCGCAGGCAAGCCCCGCGTGCGTCTCAAGGACCTGGCGGACGAGACCTGGATCCAGGAGAGCGGCAACCACAGCTGGTGCGGCCGCTTCCACGAGACCGCCTGCCTGGCGGCCGGCTTCAAGCCCAAGGTCGGCTTCCGGTCCGACGACTACAACGTCGTTCAGGGACTAGTCGCCGCGGGCGTGGGGATCTCGCTGCTGCCGGGCCTGTCCCTCACGAACGTCCGCGACGACATCGTGATCCGCTCGCTCGGCCCGGGGGCGCCCACCCGCCGCATCGCCGCGGCCACGCTGGCGGGCCGCTACCAGTCACCCGCCACCGTGGCGATGCTCGGCATCCTCGAGGAGGTGGCCGCCCGCTTCGAGCTGCCGTCGGGTGCGGCGGTGGCAGCCGCTTGAGCGCGTAGAGTCGGGCTCGATGCCAGCGCCCGGCGGCAAGCGGCCCGCGCGCCCGCGGGCACGAGGATCGCTCGCCTACGGCGCGCTTGCGATCGCCGGAGGCCTGGTGCTCGCGGAGTCGCTCTTCCTGCCCTGGTACAGCCTGAACCTCACCGTGGGCGGCGTCGACGCCGCCTCCACGCACAGCGCCTGGCAGGTGATGTCGGTCATGGACGTGCTGCTGCTGCTCACCGCACTGGCGGCGATCGCCGGCGGCGTGGTCGTGGCTCGGCGGGGCGAGCTTCACGCGATCCCGCTCGCCGCGGGCGCGGCCGGCCTCGTGCTGAGCCTGCTCGGCCTCTTCGACCTTCCGGAGTCCGGTCTCGCCGCGACACCCGGGGACAGCGCGTCCGTCGGCCGTGAGGCGGGACCGTTCGTCGCCCTGGTCGCCTCGGCCGGGATCGCCTTCGCCGGATTCGCGGCTATGCGGCGGCGAGCGCCGGGCCGCGGACGGGCGCGCGGCTCGGCCGGCCCGCGGAGCGCCCCTTTTCGGCGG
>DASZJZ010000194.1:0-2117 GCA_035947555.1 Thermoleophilaceae bacterium
CCGGCGAGGCCCCCGGCATCGCCTCCCGGAGGTCGGGGGGCGGGTTCGTGGCGATGTCGTGGGCCAGCTCCAGTGGCGTCCGGCCCGATCGCGCCCGCTCGCCGGTGAGCGCCTCGTACGCCACGACCGCGAGCGCGTAGATGTCCGTGGCGGGGGTGGTCTCCCCGCCCTCCAGCTGCTCGGGCGCCATGTAGGCGGCGGTGCCCAGCACCATGCCGCTGTGCGTGAGCCGCGTGTGGTCCCGCGCCGTGGCGATCCCGAGGTCCACGAGCTTGGTCATGCCGTCGCGGCGCAGCAGCACGTTCCCCGGCTTCACGTCGCGGTGCACGACTCCCTGGGCGTGCGCGTGGTCGAGCGCGGAGCCCACGTCCCGCACCATCGCCGCCACGCGGTCGGGGGGCAGCGGCCCGCGCTTGAGCGTGCGCGCCAGGGCCTCGCCCTCCACGTACTCCATGACGATCAGGACGCCCTCCTCGTCGGTGGCCGTGTCGTAGACCGAGACGAGGTTGGGGTGGTTGAGCGACGCGCCCAGCTTCGCCTCGCGGACGAAGCGCTGCTCCACGTCGCCCGGGCTGTCGGCGTGCAGGCGCTTCACCGCGACCTGGCGGCCGAGGCGTTCGTCGCGGCAGAGCAGGACCGACGCCATGCCACCCGAGCCCAGATGTCTCAGAACCCGGTAGCGCCCGTCGAGCAGGGATCCCTGGGTGTGTACCGGCACCTAGCTGGGGTACCCGCACAGGCCAGCGGGTAACCGCCGCTGCGAGCGCGGTCGGGGGCTGTTCAAGTTCGCGAATCGAACCTTCATGGGAGTAGGCCCCGCGGGGGACCGGCCGCGGGTCCGAAGGAGACTAGAGACGCTGGATGAGGGTGCCCGTGCCGAGCCCGCCGCCACAGCACATGGTCACGAGCCCGACCTCCTGGTCGGAGCGCTCGAGCTCATGCAGCAGCGTGGTGATCAGCCGGGCGCCGGTCGACCCGAGCGGGTGCCCGAGCGCGATCGCGCCGCCGTTCACGTTCACCCGGTCCATGTCTGGCTCGAGCTCGCGCCGCCAGGCCGCCAGCACCGAGGCGAACGCCTCGTTGACCTCGAACAGGTCGATGTCGCCGACCTTCATCCCGTTGCGGTCGAGCAGCTTGCGGGTGGCCGGGATCGGGCCGGTCAGCATGATCACCGGGTCCACGCCGACGGTGGTCTGGTCGACGATCCGGGCGCGCGGCTTCAGCCCGAGCGACTCCGCCTTGCCGCGCTCCATGAGCAGGACGGCGGCCGCGCCGTCGGAGATCTGCGAGGAGTTCCCCGCCGTGATCCGGCCGTCCTCCCTGAAGGCCGGCTTGAGCTGCGACAGCGCCTCGATGTTGGTGTCCGGCCGGATGCCCTGGTCGGTCACGTAGGTGTCGCCGTTGACGGCGAACGGGACGATCTCGCGCTCGAAGCGGCCCTCCTCGGTGGCCTGGTGGGCGCGCTGGTGCGAGCGCATGCCGATCTCGTCGAGCTCGGACCGGGGGATCTCCCACTTGTCGGCGATCATCTCCGCCGAGATCCCCTGCGGCACGAGGTTGTAGCGCTCCATCAGCTCGGGCGGCCAGGGCGAGCCCACCTCGTCGACCCATTTGAAGCCCACTCCCATCGGGATGTGGCCCATGTGCTCGACGCCCGAGCCGATCGCCACGTCGTGCGCGCCCGAGGCGATCAGCGCGGCGGCGAAGTTCACGGCCTGCTGGGCGGAACCGCACTGGCGGTCGACGGTGGTTGCGGGCGTCTCGATCGGCAGTCCGGCCTGGAGCCAGGCGTTGCGGCCGACGTTGAACATCTGCTCGCCGTACTGCTGGACGCAGCCGGTCACCACGTCCTCGACCTCGGCGGCGTCGATCCCCGCGCGGTCGATCACCTCGGTGTAGGTCTGCCCGAGCAGCTCGTTCGGGTGGGTGTCCTTGTAGTAGCCCTTCTCCGGGTGCCCGCGTCCGATCGGCGTACGGACCGCCTCGACGATGACCACCTCGCGCCCGTCCCCGTTCTGCATCGGCATCGGCTGCTTCCCTCCGAGATCGCTTGCCATTAGCCTACCCGATTGACTGATCGGTCAACGAGGGCGAGGCGTGGCTCATTCACTGGGAAT
>DASZJZ010000195.1:0-19624 GCA_035947555.1 Thermoleophilaceae bacterium
CGACATCGACATCGACTTCTCGGTGAAGGGCCGCGCCAAGGTAATGCGCTACGTCGAGGAGAAGTACGGCAAGGACTCGGTGGCGCAGATCATCACCTTCGGCAAGATGCTGCCGCGCAACGCCACTCGCGACGCCGCGCGGGTGCTCGGCCACGACTACGGCGCGGGCGACCGGCTCGCCAAGCTCATCCCTGAGCCGGTGATGGGCCGGTCGCTCTCCTTCGACCAGTACCTCGAGCAGGAGCCCGACCTCCGCCGGGCCTACGACACCGAGCCCGAGGCCCGAGCCATCATCGACACCGCCCGCGGGCTCGAGGGCATCGTCCGCAACGCCGGCATCCACGCCGCGGCGGTGGTGATCGCGGACCGGCCGCTGACGGACATCGTGCCCGTGCAGTTGATGGAGGACCGCGGCACGCCCGGCTCGAACGGAGAGCGGGCCTACAAGGTCGTGACGCAGTACTCGATGAAGCCGATCGAGGAGATCGGCCTGCTCAAGATGGACTTCCTGGGCCTGCGCAACCTCGACGTGATCGAGGACTGCCTGGCGATCATCGAGGAGTCGACCGGCGACCGGCCCGACATGGCGTCGCTGCCGCTGGACGACTCGCGGACCTACGAGATGATGGCCCGCGGCGACTCGATCGGCGTGTTCCAGTTCGAGTCCGAGGGCATGCGCGAGGCGCTCAGGAAGGTGCGCCCCACGGAGTTCGAGGACCTCGTCGCGCTGAACGCGCTGTACCGCCCCGGCGCCATGCGCCACATCGACACCTACGCGCGCAACAAGCGCAACCCGGACGCCGTCTCCTACATCGACGAGCGCCTGCGCCCGATCACCGAGGCCACCTACGGCGTGATCCTCTACCAGGAGCAGTCGATGCAGATCGCCAAATCCGTGGCGGGCTTCTCGGGCGCCGAGGCGGACGACCTGCGCAAGGCGATCGGCAAGAAGAACCGCCAGGCGATGGCGGCGCTGCGCGAGCGCTTCTTCGAGGGGGCGCGCGCCACGGGCACCGCCGAGGGCGTCATCAACGAGCTATGGGCGGTGAACGAGGCCGCGGCTGACTACTCCTTCAACCGCTCCCACGCCGCCTGTTACGCCCTGATCTCCTATCGCACCGCCTGGCTCAAGGCCAACTACCCGGCCGAGTACATGGCGGCGCTGATCTCCTCGGTGATGTCGACCAAGGACAAGGTGCCGTTCTTCGTCGCCCGGTGCGAGGACATGGGGATCGAGGTGCTGCCGCCGGACGTGAACCTGTCGGGGCACGACTTCACGGTCGTGGAGGGCGACATCCGCTTCGGGCTCGACGCCGTGAAGGGCCTGGGGCACCAGGCGGTCGAGGCGATCGTGCGCGAACGGAAGAAGGGCGGGCCGTTCACGTCGATCTGGGACTTCTGCCGGAGGGTGGACTGCCAGGCGGTGAACAAGCGCTGCGTCGAGTCGCTCGTCAAGTGCGGCGCCATGGACTCGCTGCCCGGCACCCGCACGGGCCAGTTCGAGGTGCTGCCGCAGGCCCAGGCCGCCGGCGTGCAGGCCCAGCAGGACGCCCAGCTCGGCCAGGGCTCGTTCTTCGACTTCGGCGACTCCAGCCCCGAGGCCCTCGCCCACCACGACCCGCCGGTGCCCGCACTGCCCGACGAGCGCAAGCAGCTCAACGAGTGGGAGAAGGAGACGCTCGGGCTGTTCCTCTCGAGCCACCCCCTCAAGGAGGTCCGCCACGCCCTGCGGGCGAAGGTGGAGTGCGGGGTGGCCGACCTGGTCGCCAAGCAGGACGGCGAGTGGGTCACCGTCGGCGGCATGATCGCCGAGTGCAAGCGGATCCGCACCAAGAAGGGCGATCCGATGATGTTCGCCACGCTCGACGACCTCGAGGGCCAGGTCGAGCTGCTCGTCTTCAACTCGGCCTACGCCGCCAACGCCGACAAGGTCGCCCTCGACAAGATCGTCATCGTGCGCGGGCGGGTGGACCACAAGGAGGCGGGCGAGACCAAGCTCGTCGCCCAGGAGGTCACCCCGTTCGAGCCGACCGAGGAGGAGCTCCTCGCGGCCGCCGAGCAGGCGGTCGTCGAGGCGGTGGTCCGGCGGCTCACGCTCGAGCTCTCGCCCGGGGTGCCGGCCGCCTTCCTGGAGGACCTCAAGGAGGTCGTGGGGCACCATCCCGGGGAGCACGAGCTGCTGCTGTCGGTGGGGGAGAGGCGCCTCGTGCTGGGACCCGAGTTCAGGGTGTCGGCGTCGAGCGCCTGCCGCTCCGAGCTCTCCGGCCTTCAGGGCGCGGCACGCGTACTCGCCTGAGACAGGCCATCTCTCCTACACTGGCCGGGTGGCAGCCCTACCCACCCGCACCGCGGCCGACCTTCACGAGTGCCGCCAGTGCTGCTCCTTCTGCGACCGGGTCGTCCATCCATCGGGCTGCATCGCATCGGGCTGCCAGTTCCTCTACCTCTACGACGACGAGGACACCGGGCGCCGCTTCATGGGCTGCATGAACAAGGTGTTCCGCGGCGAGATCGACGTGGAGCTGTTCGAGCAGGCCGAGCGCACCCGCCACGGGTTCGGCGGCGTGAAGATGACCGGCGTGCCGCTGCCCCAGTGCCGTTCCAGTGTCGAGCGCGCCTACGACGGCTACACCGAGGCGTTCGACTGCGTGAACCCCGGCTTCTTCAGGAAGCCCGTCGCGGACGACGCCGGCGCGGCGTTCGACCTGCGCGACAACCTCTAGAGCAGCAGCCCGACCAGTCCGGCCAGCGCCGCGAACGGCAGCAGGCTGAGCAGCGTCCCCGCGATGCCGAGCGCCTCGCCCGCCGCCGCCCTGTTGCGCGCGCCCGGCGGCGCCGAGCGGCGCGCCTCGCGCCCGAGCACCCACGCGGTGAGCGCCAGCGGAAGCGTGAGGAAGAAGAGCAACCCGAAGGAGAAGAACAGCAGGCAGATCGCCGTGATCCCGAGAGCGAGGGAAGTGCCTGCGGAGCGGCTCCTGGCAGGCGCCGGCGGGGCGGCCGGCGCCGGCGGAGACTCGACCGGAAGGAACCTCAACGCCTGCCACAGATCGGCGGCGAAGCGGGCCCGCCAGGCCTCGTCCACCCGCTGCTCGAACTCCTCGGCAGTGAGGCGGCCGGACAGCCAGTGCCCGCGCAGGAGGTCCACCGTGTACTCACGTTCGCGGTCCGATACGAGGAGCGCCGACACCGGGCCCGATGGTACCGAGCGCGAGACCTCAGCTGCGGCGCCTGCGGCGGGCGCGCAGCCCGTTGCGGCGCAGCTCCTTCATCCGGTCCACGTCTGCCTTCGCCGCCGCCTTTCCCTCCACGCCGGGGCCTTCGAACAGCACCGGCAGGCCCTCGAAGCGCGGCTCCGACAGGAAGGCGGCGCAGCCGCGCGGGCCGAGATGGCCGTCGCCGGGCGGAGCGTGGCGGTCGCGGTTCGAGCCGAGCGGGGTCTGCGAGTCGTTCATGTGGAGGCAGCGCAGCCGGTCCAGGCCCGCGACCGCATCGAACCGGTCGAGCACCTCGCTCAGCTTGTCGGCGCTCGTGATGTCGAAGCCGGAGGCGAGCAGATGGCATGAGTCGAGGCACAGGCCGATCCGCTTGCGCCGGCCGCAGAGCTTGATCAGCCGGTCGAGCTCCTCGAACGAGCGCCCGAGTGTGTCGCCCGCCCCGGCGGTGTTCTCGAACAGGAGGGGCGAGCGGCCGGACTCGTCGAGCGCGTGCTTCACGAGCTCCGCCACCCGCGGCAGCGCCTCCTCGTTCGGCTCGCCCTTGGCCGAGCCGGGGTGGAGCACGACCCCGTCCGCCCCGATCTCGTCGCCGGTGCGAAGCGCGTGGATCAGCGACTCGGCGGACCGCTTCCGGAGCGCTCCGTCGGTCGAGGCCGCGTTGATCAGGTAGATCGCGTGGATCGTGACCGACTTGACGGGGCCGCCGGCCATGAGCTCGCGGAAGGCGGCGACGTCGTGGGGCTTCCAGCGCGTCGGCCGCCACTGGCGCGGCGACTGGCCCCACACCTGCATCGCCTCGCAGCCGCGCTCGACCGCCCGTTCGTGCGCCTGCACCAGACCGCCTGCCGTGGAAACATGGGCGCCGATGAGCATCAGGGTCAGGTTCGCGCCGTCTCCGACCGGCGTGCTGCACATCGGCGGCGCGAGGACGGCACTGTACAACTGGCTCTTCGCGCGCGGGCGGAATGGGACGTTCGTGCTCCGCATCGAGGACACCGACCGCGAGCGCTCCACGCCGGAGAACGTCGACCAGATCCTCGAGGCCCTCCGCTGGCTCGAGCTCGACTGGGACGAGGGCCCCGCGTCGCAGTGGGAGCGGCGCGAGCGCCACGCCGACGCGGTCGACCAGCTTCTCGAGTCCGGCCACGCCTACGAGGACGAGGGCGCCGTGCGCTTCCGCGTTCCGGACGAGGGCGAGATCACCTTCCAGGACGCGGTGCTCGGCGACATCACGAACCCCTACTCGGCGATCAACGACTTCGTGATCCGGCGCTCGGACGGCAGCCCGCTCTACAACCTGGCCGTGGCAGTGGACGACCGCGACATGGGCGTCACCCACGTCGTACGGGGCCAGGACCATGTGTCGAACACCCCGCGGCAACTGATGCTGCTGCGGGCGCTCGGCGCCGAACCGCCGGCGTACGCGCACATCCCGCTGCTGCACGGCCCCGACGGCCGGAAGCTGTCGAAGCGCCACGGTGCGGCCTCGGTGCAGGAGCTGCGCGACGCCGGCTACCTGCCCGAGGCGGTGCGCAACTACGTGGCGCTGCTCGGCTGGGGCTACGACGAGAGCACCACCTTCATGACGACGGAGGAGCTGGTGGAGCGCTTCTCGCTCGAGCGGGTGTCGAGGAACCCTGCGGTGTTCGACGAACAGAAGCTGCGGTGGATGAACGGGCGCTACCTGCGCGAGCTCGAGCCCGCCGAGCTGGCCCGCCGCATCGAGGGACTGTACGGCCGCGAGGTGCCGCTCGAGGCGGTCGAGATCAGCCAGGACAAGATGCAGGCGCTCGCCGACTTCTGGCCGCTGGCCGGCTTCCTCGTCGAGCGGCGGGAGATCGACCAGCAGGCCTGGGACCGCGTGATGCGGGACGGCGGGCCCGAACGGCTGCGCGCCGCCCGCGAGGCGCTCCAGCAGGCGGAGCCGTTCGACAGCGAGACCGTCGAGCGGGCCCTGCGCGAGGTGGTGGAGAGGCTCGAGGTAAAGCCGAGGGACGTGTTCCAGCCGGTCCGCGTGGCGATCACCGGGACCACCGTGTCGCCCGGGATATTCGAGTCCGTGGCGGCGCTCGGGAGGGACGAGACGCTCGCCCGGATCGACGCCGCGCTGGAGCACGAAACCAACTCGTGAACCGACCCTAAACCTTGGCCCGGCCCGTGCCGATAGCCATGGGGACGATGAACGCAGCCGCGACGATAGGTGCTCCCATAACGGAAACGGTCGGCCGCCCCGGCGAGGGTCACGGCCGCCGTCTGACCGCCGCCTTCGAGGCGCTCGAGGCCTTCCCGGCACTGGCCGAGTCGCGCAACCGCGTGTTGCGCGTCGTGCGCGAGGACCGCGCCTCGGTCGGCGAGGTGGTCGCAGCCGTGGAGTCCGACGTGGCGCTCGTGATCACGGTGCTGCGGATCGCCAACCGCAACGGGCAGCGCAAGAGGGGCAAGATCGCCAGCATCCCCGAGGGCGTGGAGGTCCTCACGCCCGAGGGTGTCGAGACGCTCGCGGCCCGCACCGCCACCTTCGACTTCTTCGAGCGCACGCCGGGCTGGGACGTGATGCCCGAGCGCTTCCGCCTGCACGCCGTGGCCACGCAGGCGGCCGCCGACCGGCTCGCCCGCGAGCTCGAGTACGAGGACCGCGACGAGCTGCTCGTGTCGGCGCTGCTCCATGACGTCGGCAAGCTCGTGCTCGGCCACGCCTACCCCGGCTATCCGTCGCAGATCCACGGGGTCGCCCGCACGCCCGAGGAGCGCCTCCACCGCGAGCGCCTCGAGCTGGGCGTGGACCACGCCCTTGTGGGCGGCGTGCTGGCCCGCCGCTGGGGCCTGCCGAACCGCCTCGCGATGGCGATCGAGCGCCACCACGCCGACGACGCCGACGGCGAGTCCGCGCTGGTCCGCCTGGCCGACATGCTCGCCCACTACGGGCACGCGCAGCCGGTCAACCCGAAGGCGCTCCTGCACGCCGCACGGGCCTGCGACCTCTCCACCAACCAGCTGCGCGAGGTCATGTACGAGCTGCCGCAGGGCAACGGCAACGCCAAGCGCAACGTGGACCCGTGCCCGCTCTCGAGCCGCGAGGTCGAGGTGCTGAAGCGGCTGGCGGAGGGCAAGGTCTACAAGCAGATCGCGCACGAGCTGGAGCTCTCGACGAGCACGGTGCGCACCCACCTGCACAACACGTACGCGAAGCTCGGCGCGGTGGACCGCGCGCAGGCGGTGCTCATCGCCACCGAGCGCGGCTGGCTCTAGCAGGCGCCCGGCGCTACTCGAGCCCGGGGATCTCCCCGTTGCGGAAGGCGTCGACGAAGAGTCGGTGGTCCTCGCGCACCGTCTCCCCATAGTCCGTTCCGAACTCCGCCAGCTCTGACGCGAAGTCCTCGTCGAGGACCGCCTCGATGGCCTCCTCGGTCTGGAAGTCGACCAGCTCCTCGGCGCTGCCGGCGTCCGAGACGCAGTGGATCTTCGCCGTGGCCTGCCCCAGGTAGCGAAGCAGCGGCAGCATCTCGTCCGGCTCGCTGACGTGGTCCCAGTCGAGGTCGGCCTCGTACGGCGACAGCTCCTGCACCACCTGCCCCTTGCCGTGCAGCTCGCACCAGCCGAGCCAGGGGTCGGCGTGGGCCTGGAGCGCGCGTTGTGAGATCGCCGTGCGGTGCCCGGAGTGCTCGAAGTACGACGTGATGCGCTCGTCCTCCACCACCCGGCTCGGCGCCGCGACGTTGCCCTGCTTCATCGACAGCACCACATCGTTCTCGAGCGCCTGCGAGCGGCCCTCCACGAGCAGGTTGTAGGCCGGCAGCCCGGCGCTGCCGATCCCGAAGCCGGCCCGTCCGACCACGTCCTTGACCTCGTAGGAGACCGAGTGCTGGCGCTTCTGTTCCGGGATCGTCTCGAGGTAGCTCGCGTACGCGGCCAGCACCTCCTCGCGCTCGTCGTCGTCGAGCCGCCGCACGCCCGGGCCGTCCTTGAAGCCCCGGTCGTCGTCCTTCACGGCCGTCATCCGCTCCAGCATCTGCCAGCGGCTCTTCAGGCGCGCCTCGACCAGCACCGCATGCAGGGCGCCGTCGGTGTTCTCGAGCGTGAGCCGGAACTCCTCGTCCTCCTCGCCGTGGTGGAAGGTCTCGACCTGCTCGGTGTAGGCGCCCGCGTAGCTCTCGATCAGCTCGCAGATGGTGTCGTCGGAGAGCGCCTTGACGAATCCGAGGAGGGCCAGGCTGGCCGCCATCCGCTTCAGGTCCCAGGTGAAGTGGCCGAGGTAGGCCTCGTCGAAGTCGTTGACGTCGAAGACGATGATCCCCGCGTCGTTCAGGTAGGTGCCGTAGTTCTCGGCGTGCAGGTCGCCTTGGATCCAGACCCGTGAGGTGCGGTCGTCGGCGTAGCGGTCCCCCTGCTCGGCCACGTCGGCGTAGAACAGGCAGGCGCTGCCGCGGTAGAACGAGAACGGGTCCTGGGCCATCTTGCGGAACTTGCGCCGGAAGGCGCGCGGGTCGGCCTCGATCAGGTCCTCGAAGGCGTCGACGAGCACGTCGACGATCTGCTTCGAGCGGTCCACGCGGTGCTCAGCCCACCACCGGCAGGCGGCGTTCCTCGTCCAGCTTGTCGAGCGCACGCTGCATGGTGCTCGTGACGAGCTCGTAGGCGTCGTCGACGTCCGGGTCCGGGCCGAGCCGCTTGTGGAGGTCGATCTCCGGCAACGCCCGGACGGTGATCTTCGCCGGCAGCGGGATGCGGCCGGGCAGGTCCATGACCGTGACGCCGTAGGGAGGCCCGATCTGCGCGGGGAAGACCTTGATCCGCAGCAGGCGGTCGAGCCGCAGCAAATCAGCGATGCGGCGGCCCTGGCCGAGGAAGAGCGCGGTCTCCTGGCCGCCGATCGCCACCACCGGCACGATCGGCGTGCGGTGCTCGAGGGCGAGCCTGACGAAGCCGGTGCGGCCGGCGAAGTCGATCTTGGCCGACTCCCAGCTCGGCCGGTACGTCTCGTGGTCGCCGCCGGGATACACGAGCAGGGCGGCCTCGAGGTCGAGCGCGCGCGCCATGTTCCCCGGGGAGGCGGGCACGGTGCCGTAGCGGGTCAGGCTGGCGCGCACGCCGGGGATCGTGAAGACGAGGTCGTGCGCGAGCTGGTGGAAGCGTCGGAGCGGCCCGAAGTGGTCGTAGAAGGCCTGGGCGAAGACGAACGTGTCGGAGATGAGGGTGCCGCCGGAGTGGTTGCCGACGAGCAGGACGGGGCCCTCGCGCGGGATGTTCTGCAGATCGCGCACCTCGGCGCGGTGATAGACGTCGGCGAACATGCGCAGCGCCGGGAGCGTCTTGCGGATGTAGTCGGGGTCCCAGGCGTCGAAGGGATCGTCCGGGAGGACGCCGTCGGCCGCGCGCGGGTCGATGGCCTTTGCCAAGTCGGTGACCATGGCGGCGTTCATGCGGGCGTAGCCCGCGCCCGCGCCTAGTACGCGCTCCAGAATGCCGTCCTGCGCCATCGCGGGACCTATACCCGGGCAGCGCCCGGAGGCGAACCGGTCACGCCCCGGGTCGCTCTTACGGCTTCTCGGGCCTCGATCTCGTATGGGTTCATGCGGTAGCCGCGATAGAGGTACGAGAGCCACATGCGAAGGCAGCGGTGCTGGGACTGCCAGACGTGGCAGAGCTCGTGGACGACGAGGTCGTCCGAGACGTCCTTCAGCGGCCTCTTGGTGAGGATGAGCGGGCCGACCTCGTATCCGCGGAACCGCCGAAAGCCGGGGATCCTGAAGAGCCAGGCCGTGTGAAGGATGCGAACACGCTCGGTCCTGACGGGAACGGGGTAGAGGCTGAGCCGGTCCAGGCGCGCCTTCGCCCGTCCGATTGCCGCGAGCTCCTCCGGCGCGCGCGAGCGGCCCTTACGATGCCGGGCCATGCCGTTGCGCCCGGGGACCCACACACTCGGTCCGGAGAGCGGGACCCTTCAGGTACGGACGTAGCGGGAAGGCGTGGGGCAGAGGATCGGCCATGACCTCATTCTGGAGGTCGAGCGCTGGGAGGCGACGGTCGAGGTCGACGAGGGCGGAGCCGTGCGGGCGCTTCGCCTGGAGGCGGATCCCCGCTCGCTCGCGGTTCGTGAGGGCCTCCACGGCGTGAAGCCGCTGAGCGATCGGGGCCGTCGTGAGATCAGGAAGACGATCGACCAGAAGGTCCTGACGGGCCGGCCGATCGAGTTCGAGTCCACGGACATAGCTCAGGGGTTGTCCGTGAGCGGCCGCTTGACGATGGCCGGCGCCGAGGTGGTTGTGACGGCGCGGCTGCCTACAGCGCCGGCTGCGGCAGCGGCGCCCTGACCAGCACGCGTGTCCCGAGCTCCGAGCTCTCGATCTCGAGCCGGCCGTCGAGCAGCTCGGCGCGCTCGCGCATGCTCGCGAGACCCAGATGGCCCGGCTCCGACGAGCCGAGCGGATCGGCGTCCTCGAAGCCGTGCCCGTTGTCGGTCACGCGCAGCTCCACGTCGGAGTTGACGGTGCGCAGCGAGATCGACACCGTGTCCGCGCCGGCGTGGCGGCCGGCATTCACCACCGCTTCCTGGGCTATGCGGAACAGGGCGCCCGCCATCTCGGGCGGCAGCTCGATCCGCTCGATCGTGGCCATCACCTCGAAGCGGTAGCGGCGCTTCCAGACAGGGATGCAGTTCTCGATCGCGACGTCGAAGCCGAGCTCCTCGAACGCGTACGGACCGAGGTCGACGATCTCGTCGCGAAGGGCGCGGATGTTGCGCTCGGCCAGCTCCCGCGCGTCGTCGAGGAGCGCCGCGGCCTCCTCGCGCCGGCCGTCGGCGGCCGCCTTTCGGGCCGAGGCGAGGATCATGTCCAGCCCGATCAGCTCCTGGACCGGGCCGTCGTGGATGGCCTCCGCCACCCGCCGGCGCACCTCGCTCTCGGCCTTGATGGTGCGGCGCGACAGGCTCCTGGCCCGCAGGCGGCTGGCGGACTCGGCGGTGCGGAGGCTGCCCACCACGGCGCCCGCCGCAGCGGCCGACAGCACGAACACGACCTCGTAGAAGGCCAGCGGGTCGCCGTCGAGCGGGGCGTCGCCGCGCACCACCGTGGCGGCCACGAGCGCGAGCGAGCCGCCCAGCGCGATGGCGAGCCCGCGCCGCTCGCCCTGGAAGTGCGCGTGGGCGGCGAGCACGAACAGGGCCGTGAACCTGGTGGCGCCGTAGGCCTCGGGCACGACGAGCTCGATCGTCACCAGCACCACGATGTCCCCGGCCGCTATCAGCGGGTGCAGCACGGCCTCGGGGTTGCGCCGCGCGGTGAAGAGCAGGCCGAGCGTCCACGGGAGCCCGAGGCCGCCGACCACCGCGATCGCGCGACCGTCGTAGGGGAAGCCGAGCACGATCAGCGCGCCGAGGGCGGCGAGAGCGACCGCGAGGCGCGCCACGGCGAAGATCACCAGGGGCTGGGCGGACTCGATCGGGAGCCGGCGGAGCATCAGGCGGGCCTCGGGCGCAGCATGACGGACACGGTCCGGCGCGGCAATCAGGCCGCCACCCGGCGCCGGGCGGTCACGGCAAGCGCCGCGGCCGCGGCCCCCGCGCTGTCGATCGCCCAGTCCACCGGCGTGCCGTGGCGCCCGTCCACGTACGACTGGTGGAGCTCGTCGGTAGCGGCGTAGGCGATCGACACGAGGAAGGCGACGAGCGCCGCGCGGCGGTCGGGCATGAGCGTCTGGAGGAGGCGCCACCAGAGGAAGCACAGCAGCGCGTACTCGCCGAAGTGGACCAGCTTGCGACCGACGCTGTCGATCCAACCGAGCCCGGAGTCGAGGCTCGGCTGAGCCGAGAAGAAGAAGATCGCCACCATCAGGAGTAGGGGCGGGAGCCACAGATCGGGGCGCCGCAGCAGGGCCATCCCCATACCGTAGAGTGGATTTCGGTGCTGGTGATCACGACGAAGTCGCCCTACGCGGTGCGCGCGCTGGCCGAGCTGGCGCGGCGGGGCGACGCCAAGCCGGTGCCGATCGGCGAGATCGCCCGGGCCCGCGACATCCCCGTGCAGTTCCTGGAGGGCCTCTTCGCGACCCTGCGCCGGGCAGGGATCCTGCAGTCCCAGCGCGGCGTGAAGGGCGGCTACACCTTCGCCCGGGAGCCCGCGGAGATCACGGTGCTGGAGGTAGTCGAGCTGCTAGAGGGCGAGCTGGGGGCGGATGCGCGCTCGAACGGCCCGGTCTGGACGGAGGCGGTGGACGCCGTGAAGGCGGTGCTGGGCGGGACGACGATCGCCGACGTGCTGGAGCGCGAGGCGCAGGAGAGTCGCGCGCCCATGTACTACATCTAAGGCCGCCGGGCCGCCACCGATCGTCGTCTTGGCGCGCCCGTGGCAAAGTGGTCTGTGCGTGCTCCGGACGAGCCTGATCGTTCTCATCGTCGCCATGCTGGTCGCCTCGGCCGCCTTTCAGCTTCGAGACGACGACGGCGAGCACGTCGGCGCCGCGGAGGTGAAGGCCGCCGCCCTGACGTGGGCGGGTGCCGGGGAGGCTCAGGCCCCGCGTCGCGACGGCGACGTCTGGGAGGTCGACGTCGTGCGTCCCGACGGCTCGTTGGTCCAGGTGACTCTGGGAGAGAGGCTCCAGCTGCGCGGCTTCGACGAGGAGTTCGGGCCGGGTCACACGCCCGCGCCCGACGAGCTCAGGGGAGCTGCCCGCGCTCGGGCGATCGAGGCCGCGTTCGGGCATGTAGGCCCCGGTCGGGTGATCGGCGTGGAGCGGGAATCGAGCCGGGAGGTCGACGTCGACATGCGGATGGGGGGCGACCGGATCGAGGTGCGGCTCAACCCGCGGTTACGGGTGATCGACGTCAAGCCCGAGGATCCCGGCGACGACTAAGCCCGCCCGTCTCACCTGGACGACTCTCTGAGGACCGGCGCACCGGGGCCGCGCCGATGTACGGCTGTAAAGGGCCATACCTCCCTCGAACTTGCGCAACGGGAGGTCCGACCGCCGGGGTTGGCAAGGTGCGGCCGGTATGCCGAGACTCGTACTCGCCGCTCTCATCGCCGTGCTCGCCCTCGCCGCCGCCTCGGGCGGCCTGTCGTCCGCGCGGGCCCCGGCGGGGCCCGCCCAGGTCTCCGACAACCCGCTCGAGGGGGTGAAGTGGTACGTCGACAAGGGGTCGCCCGCATATCAGTCGTGGCGTCACCTCAGCCGGACGGGCCAGACGCGCAAGGCCGACCTGGTCTGGAAGATCGCGCGCGAGCCGCGCCACATGTGGGTCGGCGCGTTCACCCGGCCGAGGTTCGAGTTCAAGGTGCGGCGGCTTCTCGACGCGGCGGCGAACGAGGGGGCCGTGCCGCTCTTCACCGTGATGCGGGCGGAGTCCGACCAGTGCAACCCCGGCTACCAGGCCGGCGGTCCGGCAGAGGACGCGCGCACGCGCAACTGGTACGACGCCCTCGCCCGGGTGATCGGCAGCAGACGCGTCGTGATCGCGTTCGAGCCGGACTCGCTCGGCACGATCGACTGCCATGCGCCCAGCCGCAGGGACGACCGCATCCGGCTGCTGCGATACGGGGTGACCGCTCTGTCGAAGCTGCCCAACACGACGGTCTACGTCGAGGCGGGCGCGTCGGACTGGGAGCCCGCGCACCGCGTGGCCCGCAAGCTCCGCGCCATCGGCGTCGGGAAGGTCCGCGGCTTCATGCTCAACGCCACCCACTACGACTGGACCAGGGCGAACATCCGCTACGGGCTGCAGATCTCGCGGATGACCGGCGGCAAGCACTTCGTGATCAACACCGCGGAGAACGGGCGCGGCCCGGTGCACGCGCGGCTCCCGAACGGCCGGCGCCTCACCGTCTGGTGCAACCCCGGCTACCGCGGGCTCGGCCCCCCGCCGACGACCGACACGTCGCACCCGAAGGTGGACGCCTACCTGTGGATCAACCGGCCCGGCTACGCCCAGTCGTGCCAGGGCCGGAAGATCGACTGGTACCTGCCGCGCGCGCTGAGCTACGCCCGCTACGCGACCGCGTGGGAGAGCCCGCCCCCGGGCACGCACTACGGGCACCACAAGCGCCTCTCGCGGCGCGCCCTCAGGATCCCGTAGCCGCCATCGCGGCCGGCTCGACCGGCCGGCCCTCCAGCAGGCACGCCATCCGCTCGCACGCCCGGCGAGCGAAGCGCACCTGCTGACCGCGTCCAAAGATGCGAAAGCCGAGGCGGACGACCGGGTTGGGTATGCGGGCCGGGCGCGAGACGACGTGGATCCGGAACTCGACCTCGCCGCTGTCGAGCCACTTGCACACCGCGTAATCCATCTGGCCCATCTCCAGGTGGCCCTGCAACGTCCGGTAGCTCCAGCCCCACACGCGTAGATCGCGACCATCCTGCTCCCGGGTCTCGTCGACCACGCCGCTGACGCGCACGCCGAAACGAAAGCGCAGGCCGAGGAAGCGCGCCTCTAGGAGCATGTCGCGACCCTCGAGCGGCGAATCGGGGGCGAAGACCGCTCGCACGATGCTCGGGTCGGCGAACTCGTAGTCGCGCATCAGCTCGCGCGCCCGCTCCCAGGTGCCGCCCGGCACGGGCGCCCCCGGTGGCTCCGAAGGCAGCGGCTGGCGGTAGTCGTCGACGTTCCAGCCGGACTCCCGAGTCATGGCGTCCCGGCCCTCGAGCTCGAAATTCAGCGCTCTGTCGCGAAGGCCGCGAAGCCGCGCCTCAAGGGTCATCCGAGACCTCGGCCACCCGGCGGGTGTGGATGCGCAGGCCACCGTCGCGCTCGCCGCCGGAAAGGTCGATCACCCGTTCGAGGAACGACGTCCACATGTGGAACTGGATCTCCTTCGACATGCGCAGCCGGTCGTACAGGAGGTCCGACAGGCGGTCGCCGCTGCGGGCCCACGACTCGATCCGGAACCGCAGCCGCCCGTCCTCGCGCTCCGCGCTGAACGCGATCTGCCCCGCCTCGAGGTGACCGGCCAGCGTCGCGAAGCGGAAGCAGCTGGGCGTGCGTTCGATCACGCGCACGGGGCCGTCCCACGGCCCGGGCATCCGCACGACGTACTCGTCGCCCACGCGCATGTCGCCCTCCTCGCCGTGGACCTTCTTGAACGTGGCGAACTCGCTGGGCGCCGCCCGGTCTGGATCGGCAGCGAGCCGCGCCACCAGCGCCTCGGGATCGAGCTCAGCGTCGCGGATCAGCGCCATGTAACGGCGGTGGAAGAGCGCCCCCGCGCCGTCGCCCACGCGCTGGACCTCCTCGTGGCTCACGCCGTCCGGGAGCGCAGGCGGGGCGTCGTCCGCCCACGACCCCTCCTCCTCGCTGCGGTAGAGCGGCGTGGTGCGCCACAGGTAGCGCCAGGAGGTGAGTGCAACGCCGACCGGCCAGCGGGTGGCGGTCGTGAGGCGGCGGAAGGGTGTCTGGCGGCGGGGCATCCGAAGGGGATACGCGGGTACCCGGCCGCCATGATCACAAAAGCCCTCACCGCCGTCGGCCTGCGCGGCTGGCACATGCACGCCTGCACCTTCGGGTCCATCTACCTCTGCATCGCCCTGTGGATACGCGCCAAGACGGTCGACCAGGAGGAGCGCGGAAACGCCGAGCGCCGTGCGCTGTTCGTGGGGTTGTGGCCGCCGATGTTCTGGCTGATCGGCGACTCCCTCCAGGCCGAGGAGCGAATGGGGCGGCGCCTGGGGGGTAGGGGAGGGACATGGAGAATGCCGAGTCGCTAGAGAACGACGAGCGCGACGAGAAGGCCGCGGCCGACCCGGAGCCGAAGAAGCAGGAGCCCGAGCAGGACGAAACCGACAGCACGGTGTTCGACACCGACCAGCACTCCGACGCGCCCGGGCCGACCGGCACGGGTTGAGCAGGCCGTCCCGGCGGCTACAGTCGGGGCGTGAGCGTTCGGCCCCTGCCGCGGGCGATCCCCGACAACCTCGCCGACATCGTCGGGAACACCCCGATGGTGCGGCTCACCCGCGTAGCGCCCGACTGCGGCGCCGAGCTGATCGGCAAGCTCGAGGCGTACAACCCGGCTGGCAGCGTCAAGGACCGGATCGGCGTGGCCATGATCGCCGCAGCGGAGGCGGAGGGGCGTATCGAGCCGGGCCGCAACACGATCGTGGAGTCCACCTCCGGCAACACAGGCATCGCGCTGGCGTTCGTGTGCGCCGCCAAGGGCTACGACCTCGTCATCACGATGCCCCAGGGCATGAGCCGCGAGCGCGAGAAGCTGCTGCGGCTCTACGGGGCCGAGGTCGTCTGGGTGGAGTCGATGGGCGGGATGAACGAGGCCGTCGAGGAGGCCCGGCGGATCTGTCGCGAGCGCGGCGACTGCTATGTGCCGAACCAGTTCTCGAACCCCGCCAACCCGGAGATTCACCGCCGCACCACGGCCGAGGAGATCTGGCGCGACACCGACGGCACGATCGACGTGCTGGTTGCGTCGTGCGGCACCGGCGGCACGATCACGGGCTGCGGCGAGCGGCTGAAGGAGCGCAACCCCTCGCTGCACGTGGTGGCGGTGGAGCCGAGCGCGTCCCCGGTGCTGTCCGGCGGCCGCCCGGGCCCGCACAAGATCGACGGGATCGGGCCTGGCTTCGTGCCCGACGTGCTGAACCGCGACGTGATCGACGAGATCGTGCCGGTGGACGACGAGGACGCCATCGACACCGCCCGCCTGTGCGCGCTCCGCGAGGGCGTGAACGCCGGCATCTCGGCCGGGGCGGCGGTGTGGGCCGCGGCGCAGGTCGGCTCGCGGCCGGAGATGCGCGGCAAGCGGATCGTCGCGATCCTCCCGGACTCGGGCGACCGCTACGTGAGCACTCCCTTCTTCGTGCCGTGATCGGCCTCTCGACATTCACCCGGGTGGCGCGCGAGCTGCGCGAGGACCTCACCGCGGCGCAGGAGCGCGACCCGGCGGCGCGCACCGTCGGCCGCGTGGAGATCCTGCTCACCTACGGCGGGGTGCAGGCGATCCTGGCGCACCGCGTCTCGCACGCCCTGCACGAGGCCGGCGTGCCGCTGGCGCCGCGGATGCTCGCGAACGCGATGAAGGTGCTGACGGGCATCGAGATCCACCCCGCGGCCCGGATCGGCCGCGGCCTCTTCATCGACCACGGCGCCGGCGTGGTGATCGGCGAGACAGCCGAGGTCGGCGACGACGTGACCATGTACCAGGGCGTGACGCTCGGCGGCACGGGCTTCGCGCGCGGCAAGCGGCACCCGACGGTGGGCGACGAGGTGATGATCGGCTCGGGGGCGAAGCTGCTTGGGCCGATCGAGGTCGGCGACCGCTCGAAAATCGGCGCCAACTCGGTGGTGATCCACGACGTGCCGCCGAACTGCACCGTGGTCGGCAACCCGGGCCACCCGGTACGGGTGGACGGCAAGAAGCCCGACGGCCCCGACGCCGACTGGATCCACCTGCCGGACCCGGTGGCGGACGCCATCGCGGGGCTCGTCAACCGGATCGCCCAGCTCGAGGAGCTGGTGGCGGAGCAGACCGGCCGCAAGCCGGAGGGCGGCGACGTGCGGCCGCTGAAGCGAAGGGGTGGGCCCGACTCGACGGGAGGATGACGTGATACGTGTACCGGTAACTCTGACGGCCTCGCTCGCGATCGCCTGTTCGCTGGCGGCGGCCGTCGCCCACGGCGCGCCGGCCGGCGAGGCAGCGGCGCAGCGCTCCGCCAAGCCACTCGTCATCGCCCACCGCGGCGCGTCCGGGTACCGACCAGAGCACACGCTCGCCGCCTACGCCCTCGGTGCCCGGATGGGAGCGGACTTCATCGAGCCCGACCTCGTCCCCACCAAGGACGGCGTGCTCGTAGCGCGGCACGAGAACGAGATCTCGACGACCACGGACGTGGCGTCACGACCCGAGTTCGCCGGCAGGCGGACGACCAAGGTGGTCGACGGGGTCCCGCTCACGGGGTGGTTCACCGAGGACTTCACGCTCGCCGAGCTGCGGACGCTGCGCGCCGTCGAGCGCATCCCGGACATCCGGCAGGAGAACACGCTCTACAACGGCCGGTACCGGATCCCCACCCTGCAGGACGTGATCGACCTCACCAGGCGCTTGTCCCGCCGGCTCGGCCGCCCGATCGGAATCTATCCGGAGACCAAGCATCCCAGCTACTTCCGCAGTCTCGGGCTGCCGCTCGAGCGCCCGCTCGTGCGGGCTCTGCGCCGCAACCGTCTCGACCGGCGCCGGGCGCGCGTGTTCGTGCAGTCGTTCGAGACGTCCAATTTGAGGCGGCTGAACCGCCGCCTGAAGGTGCGCCTCGTGCAGCTGTTCGGCGAGCCCGATCAGACGCCGTTCGGCGAGTCGCGTACGTATGGCGAGCTCGCCACGGACGCGGGGCTGCGCGGGATCGCCCGCTACGCCGACGGGGTAGGCCCGTCGAAGGACTACATCGTGCCGCGGGACGCCACGGGGGCCTCGGCCGCGCCGACGGACTTCGTGCGGCGCGCCCACCGTGCCGGCCTCGTGGTGCACCCGTACACGTTCCGCAACGAGAACGCGTTCCTGCCGCTCGAGCTGCGCTCGGGGCCCGACCCGGCCGACTACGGCAACGCGTTCGTCGAGTACGCCCAGTTCTACGGGCTCGGCGTGGACGGCCTGTTCTCGGACAACCCGGACACCGCGGTGGCGGCGCGCCGGTAGCGGCCCCGCCGGTCAGTAGCCGCGCCGCTCGCGATCGGGGTCGCTCGGCCGCGAGCGGGCGCGGATCTGCTTCTCGGCCTGCCGGAGCAGCCGTTGCTGTTCCTCCTCGACCTGGGCGCCGAATTCCTCCGGCGTCAGCTCGGGCTGGCCGCGCTTGCGGCGGTATTCGTTGGCAGCCGTGAGCATCGCCGGGATGTCCCGCTCCTCGACACGCACCTGCGCGGCCCACTTCTCGCCCGCCCGGCGGTCCGTGATCTCGTCGATCGGGCGGCCGCGCCAGGCATGGCCGATCGCGAGGAAGACCAGGAAGGCCAGGAGCAGGCCGCCGAAGATGATCGCCGCGAAGGCATCCATGCTTGGGGCATTCCCCGGCCGGCCGGCGTAGAGCTCGTATCTACTACGAACTTCGAGCGGCCTCCTTAGCATTCGTCACGATGGAGGCTGGGCTGGATACGAGTTTCCGCCTTCTGGCGACGGAGCTAGCCTCGCGCCGGGACCGGCTCGTGGCCGAGTACCTGGCGCGTCTGCGTGAGGAGGTCCCGGAGTGGAGCGTCGAGCGACCGGAGCTGGCGGAGACCATCCGGGTAGGCGCGGAGGAGGCGATTGGCGGGGAGCTGCGCGCGCTGGCGGAGGAGTCGCTGCCGGAGACCTGCCCCGAGTTCGACGCCGAGGGCGCCCGGCAATGCGCCCGTCTCGGGGTTCCGCTGGAGGCGGTGCTCTTGCAGTACCGGCTTGGCCATGCCGTCCAGTGGGACGAGTGGCTCGACGTCGTGGAAGGTCACGAGCTGCCGGCGGCCGGGCGGCGTGAGCTGTTGGAGCGCGGCTCACGCTTCCTGTTCGCCTACGCGAACCGGCTGACGGGGTTCGTCGTTGGCGAGTACGCCCGCGAGCGCGAGTCGCTGCTCCGCGAGAGCGAGCAGCGCCGGATGTTCCTGGTGCGGGAGGTGCTCGCAGGCCGGGAGGCCGCCGTCGATGCGCTGGGCTATGACCTGTCCCTCAACCACGTCGGGGTGATCGCCTGGGGCGACGCGCCCGAGCAGGCTGTCCGCGCGGTGGCGCGCGGGCTGGGGCGGAGCGTGCTGGTCGTCGGAGCAGGGGAGGGAGACTGCTGGGGCTGGATCGGCGCGGTCCGCCCGGCCGAAGATCCGCGCCGTCCGGGCCTAGAGGGCGTGGTCGTGCCGGGCGGCACCCGCCTCGCGGTCGGCGATGAGGAGCAGGGTGTCGAGGGCTTTCGCCGCACTCACCGCCAGGCGGCCTTGGCGAGGCGGGCGGCGGCGACGCGCGACGAGGACGTGCTCCACCACTCCGCCATCGCGCTCGAGGCGCTCGCGAGCGCCGATCCCGAGACCGCGCGGGCGTTCGTCGTCAAGGAGCTCCGTGGGCTGGACGCCGCGGACAGGCGGACGGCGCGGCTGCGCGAGACGCTCCTGCACTACTTCCGAAGCGGCCAGAACGCAGCGGCAGCGGCCGCGGCGCTCGGCGTGCACCAGCAGACCGTGGGCCACCGGCTGAGAACCATCGAGGAGCTCATCGGCGGCCCGGTCAACGAGCGCCGCGCGGAGCTCGAGCTCGCGCTCAGGCTCCGCGACTTCCTCGGCGCTCCGTAGCGGCGCAGCCGCGGTTTCGGCGCCGGGACGGCGCCGCTCCCATCGGACGGCGGACAGGATGCCCCCCTAGTAGTACACGCTCCGCGTCCGGTGGCGCGGTATCCGCTTGTACTCCGGCGCCTGCCCGCGGTTCCAGAGGCGGATGTCGAGCACGCGAGGCGGGATCCCGGTG
>DASZJZ010000196.1:0-4178 GCA_035947555.1 Thermoleophilaceae bacterium
TCCTCCCGAAGGCCGTCGACCCCACCGCGAAGCCCTTCACGTAGGTCCTCGACCTGGCCGCCCAGACCGTCCACCCGCGCCGCCATCTCCTCCAGCACCCTGCGCGTGTCCGCCAGCTCCGACTCCAGGCCCGCTCCGGCCGCCTCCAGCCGCTCCAGCCGAGCGCTCGTCTCGGCCGCCGCCTCGCGCAGCTCCGACGCCTCCGCCCGCGCCGCCGCCACCTGCGCATTCGTGCCCTCCAGCATGTCCTCGATCTCGGTGGGGCTCGCCGGCATCGGCAGCTCGTCGCCGGGATCGGGTCCCGGCGGGGGCGGCTCCTCCAGCGGCCGGAAGGCCACGATCGTCCCAGCCGCCAGCCCGTCCTCCTCGATCTCGGCATGCCCGGCGATCGCCGCCGAGATCCAGTCCACCACGGTCCGGTGGCTGCCCTGCAGCTGCCCCAGCGCGTTGCCGCGCGGCGCCGCGATCTCGAGCGCCTCCAGGAACCCGTTGAACTCGAGGCTCTGGCTCATCAACACCGGCACGAACGTCAGCGCCAGCTCGATTCCCTGCCCGTCCTTGCGGCGGGCGGTCGCCGTCAGCCGGCCGCCGGTATCGGGCAGCGCGATCCCGAGGCCGAGCGTCTCGAGCAGCGGCCGCCCCACCATCCGCGCCCCCGGCCACCCGAAAAGCTCCTCGGCCGGCCGGCTCCAGCGCGTGACCGCCCCGTCGCGGTCCGTGAGCACGAAGCGGGCATCGACGAGCTGCCGGAGCAGCTCCTCGACTGCCTCCGAGGTGGAGGGACCCGCGGTCGCAGGGTTCTCGGACACTTCTCATTTGTCGGTCGGACTGCGGGAGGGCATGACCCGGCCGCCGCCGTGCGGACGCTCGGACATGCGTCCAGGAAATTGGGCTCAGCCGAGCCCGTGCTCCAGCGCGCCCTTCACGGCCGCGTCGAGCGCGTTCAGGCGAAACAGCGCCAGCGCCTCCGGCGACCGGAAGCGCCGGCCCGGCAGCGAATCGACGCCGTGGTGGGCGAGCAGGCAGTGCGACACCGCGTGCAGCTTCTCGGACGGGAACCCGTGCAGCCGTCCGGCGCGCTCCACGAGCAGCTGCTGTCCCAGTGCCAGATGCCCCACCAACTCGCCCGCCTCGCTCAGCGAGATCTCGGCGCCCAGCTCGAACTCGAGCGTCTTGCCGGCGTCGTGCAGGATCGCCGCGCAGATCAGGAGGTCGGAGTTGAGCCGCGGATGCAGGGCGCAGGTCTCGAGCGCCAGCGTGGCCACCGCCACCGTGTGCTCGAGCAGGCCACCCAGGTAGGCGTGATGCCCCGCCCGCGTGCAGGGCGAGCGCCGTAGCGCAGAGCGAAACTCAGCGTCGTCCAGGAACGAGTCGAGCAGCGCCCTCAGGCCCGGGTCGTACACCTCACGCGCGAGGTGCTCGAGGAAGCCGTCCAGCTCGTCGAGGTCGCGATACGCGGTGGGCAGGAATGCGGCCGGGTCGGCGTCCTCGGCGCGCCGGATCGAAGCGAGCTCGATCTGCAGCTCCTCCCGGAAGCGCTCCACCCGCCCCCGGACCCAGACCAGGTCGCCCCGCTCGAACTGGCCGGCGAGGAAGTCGGCGTCGCGGAAGGCGCGCGCCGGGATGGCGCCGGTGCGGTCGCGCAGGTCGATCGCGAGGTAGGGCGAGCCGCTCTTCGCAGTCAGGCGGTCCTTGCGCGTGCAGGCGAACACGCCCTCGACCTCGCTCCCGGCTCGCAGCTCAGCCACGCGCACGCTCTGCTCCGCGATCGCCATCGGACTCATCGTGATGGGGCCGGCGGACGGCGTCGGCTACCGTGGGAGCCGATGCAGGACGTCATCTGGAGCCGCCGGCCCAAGCTGCGCAGGCCCGTGATGGTCTGCGCCTTCAAGGGCTGGAACGACGCGGGGGAGGCGGCGTCCGCCGCCGTGGCCTTCATCCGCGAGAGCTTCGAGGCCGAGGACGTCGCCTCGATCGACCCCGAGGACTTCTTCGACTTCACCGCCGTACGGCCCACCGTTCGCCTCACCGAGGGGCTGACACGCGAGATCGACTGGCCCAGCGCCACCCTCTCCGCGGCGCCCGTGCCCGGCGCCGAGGGCGACCTGCTCGTGTTCCAGGCCACCGAGCCCTCGCTCCGCTGGCGCCGCTACACCGCCAACCTCGTGGCGACCGCCCGCGAGCTCGACGTCCGCATGGTCATCACGCTCGGCGCGCTGCTCGCGGACGTGCCCCACAGCCGCCCCGTGGCGGTGACCGGGCTCGCCTCGGATCAGTCGCTCGTGGACAAGCTCCGCTTCCAGCGGACCACCTACGAGGGCCCGACCGGCATCGTCGGCGTGCTGCACCACGCCTGCGCCACCGCCGGGCTCGAGTGCGCCAGCCTGTGGGCGTCGGTGCCGCACTACGTCGCCGCCGCGCCCAATCCGAAGGTGGCGCTGGCGCTCGTGCGGGCCTTCGAGGGGATCGCCGGCGTGGTCGTGGACGCCGGCGAGCTCGAGAGCGCGGCCGACGACTACGAGCGCCAGGTGACCGCCGCGGTGGCGAGCGACCCGGAGGTCAAGGCTTTCGTGGAGCGGCTCGAGTCCGCCGCGGACGAGGTCCAGGCAGACGAGGCCGACGAGGAGAGTCTCCCGTCAGCCGACACCATCGCGCGCGACTTCCAGCGCTTCCTGCGCCAGCGAGGGCCGGAGAAGTAGATCAGCGGTAGCCCGGACCCGGCCGGTCCTCGTAGACCACCCTCTCGTCCGTCCGGCGCCGGTCGCTGAACATCATGAACAGGCCGATCACCAGGCCGATGGCGCCGATGATGATCAAGATCAGCCCCGCGGTCTGGATGTCGAAACCCGCCACCGTGGCTTCGACCGCGTAGCGCAGCACTGCGCCAACCGCGATCAGGAATAGTGACGTGCCAATCGTCATAGGTCACTGGTTCCCGCCGGGGGCCGGGCGGAAACTCTACTTTTCGGCCGCCGGACAGATGATCCGGTAGTCGCAGAACCGGCAGATGTCCGGTGACGGCGTGGGCTCGAAGCGCTGCTTGAGGATCCCGCCTGCGATCTCGCCCACCGTCTCCTTGACGCGCTCGAGCTCCTCCTCCGAGTGCTCCACCGGCACCTTCTCGCCGGTCAGCACGT
This sequence comes from Thermoleophilaceae bacterium, assembly GCA_035947555.1. Lineage (GTDB taxonomy): Bacteria > Actinomycetota > Thermoleophilia > Solirubrobacterales > Thermoleophilaceae > JACVRW01. The sequence continues at coordinate 3,138 of DASZJZ010000196.1, forward strand.
AGAAGTAGCTCTGGGCGGAGGTCTCGAGCCGCCACGCTTCGCGCGCGCCCATCTGGTAGAGCGAGAGCTGCACGTCCTCGCGCAGCTCGTCGCTCGTCTTGGCCTTGCCGGTCTTGTAGTCGATCAGCTCGTAGGAGCCGTCGGGGTGGCGGTCCACGCGGTCCACCCGCCCCCGCAGCAGGTGGGGACCGAGCTTGAACGCGAACGAGCGCTCGAACCAGACCGGCTCCGCGTCGGACTCACGATCGAGCCGCCAGTAGCGCTCCAGCGCCTCCACGGCCCGCTCGCGAAACTGCTGCTCGTCGTCGGACCCGCCGAAGCCCGAGCGCCGCCAGGAGATCTCGAACAACTCCTTCAGGCGCGACAGCGGCCCGCCGCCCGCGGCGTGGAAGCGCTCGAGCACCTGGTGCAGGACGATCCCGAAGCGCTGGTGGATCGTGGGCTCCTGCGGGATCCGGAAGACCCGCGCGAACTTGTACTTGAGCGGGCAGATCCGGTACGTGTCGAGGTCCGACGCCGACAGCATCAAGCCGCGCCCCCGGCGCGGGATGAAGGGATCGAGCGAGGCGTCCGACCCGTTGCCCGATCCGGCCGGCCGCGCGCCCGGCTCGCGCCCGGCGTCGCGCAGCCAGCCGTCGAGGCCCGACTCCCGGAAGATCTGCCGCTGCTCGGAGGTGGCGCACTGGGCGAGGATCTCGTTCACCTCCGGCAGCGCCCTCTCGAGCGGCTGGCCTTCCTTGGCCCGTTCGATCAGCGCCGCCACCTTGACCAGCTCGAGGTAGCGCGCCACGGCCTGATCCACGTCGAGGTAGGTGTCGAGCCGCATCTCGCCCAGGCGCCCGCCCAGGCGGGCCACCGTGTCGAGCAGCTCGTCGCGCATGATCCGGAACGTCGAGTGGAGCCCCTCCGCGGGCCCGAAGAGCTCCTCCTCGAAGAGCTCCTCCTCGACTCCCACGGCTGCCATCGCCTCCTCGTAGAGGGGCGACGGGCGCGGGCTCGCGCCCTGCTGGCCACCCTCGGCCCAGGCGAGCACGAGCCCCT
>DASZJZ010000197.1:0-20193 GCA_035947555.1 Thermoleophilaceae bacterium
GGCCCCGGTCACCATGTGCTGGAGATTTGCACCGGCGCCGGTTGCGAAACGGCCGACCGGCCGGCGCCCCCCGGAGGGGCCGACCGGCCGACGCCTCCAGGTCTCGCCGCCGGCGCTTGTGCCAACACCCAGAACGGCACCGACGAGGACGAGGTCTTAACCGGGACGAACGCCGGTGACCGGATCAACGGGCTAGGCGGCACCGACGTCATCCGCGGCCTCCCCGGAGACGACTGCCTCAGCGGAGGCACCCACCTCGACAAGCTGACCGCCGACGCCGGAAACGACCGGCTGGCCGGCGGTGACGGTAACGACATCATGGCCGGCGGCGGCGACAACGACGTGTCGACCGGCGGGGCCGGCGCCGACAGGCTCAAAGGCAACGCCGGCAGCGACAGGATGGCCGGCAGTCGCGGCGCCGACAGGCTGAAGGGAGGCCGAGGCCGCGACAGAATGTGGGGCGGTTCCGGCAACGACAGGATGGCCGGCAACAGGGGCAGGAACAGCCTCTTCGGCGGCGCCGGCAACGACCGCATCAACAGCGTCAACGGGAGGCGCGATACCGTCAACTGTGGCCGCGGCCGCAGGGACCGCGCCCGCGTCGACCGGCACGACGTCACGCGCGGCTGCGAGCAGGTGACCCGCCGGCGATAAGCGTTGTCCCCCGGGATGGAGGCGCACGCCCATTAGCGAGTTCGCTCCGCCACTTCCTCCACGGCTCGCCCGATGAGCTCCGGGCGGCAGGAACCCCTCGGCCTCCCGTCGAAGCCGTGTCTGACTCGATGCCGCCCTTCACCGTCAACCCGCACCGCTTCGACCCCTACAGACAATTCAAGTTCCGGGTCAAATGGGATGGTCGCTACGTGGCCGGTGTCTCGCGGGTCAGCCCGCTCAGGCGCCGGACCGAGGTGGTGGCGCACCGCGAAGGCGGAGACCCGAGCACGCAGCTGCGATCACCGGGGATCACGAGCTTTGACCCGATCATGCTCGAGCGCGGCCGCACCCACGACGCGGAGTTCGAGCAGTGGGCGAACAAGGTCTGGAACCTCGGCGCCGGTCTCGGTTCCGAGGTCTCGCTGACGGACTTCCGCAAGGATGTCGTGGTCGAGCTCTACAACGAGGCGGGCCAGCTCGTGTTGGCGTTCAAGGTCTTGCGCTGCTGGCCGTCGGAGTACGTCGCCCTCGGCGAGCTCGAGGCGAACAACGGCGCGCTGGCGTTCGAGTCGCTGACCCTCCAGCACGAGGGCTGGGAGCGCGACTATGAGGTGAAGGAGCCGCAGGAGCCGAGCTTCACCGAGCCGTCCGCCTGAGCCTGCCCGCTATCCGGCTCCGGCCGCGGTGGTACACGAGTTGGTCGTGTCGCGCGACAGCGAGTGGTCGGCGTTGACGAGGTGGTACCGCGAACCCAGGTGACGCAGGATCCAGGTCACGCGCGTGCCCACCACCTCGCCGGGCGCGAACGCCAACGAGGGGTCGAAGATGTACACGGCGGTCAGGTCCCCAGCCGCTCGGTTGTCCGCGAGCATGACCCCGCTGCCGGAGTCGCCGCCGAAGGCGTCGCCGGCCCAGCCGTAGCCGCTGTCGTACCAGTGCAGCGCGACACCGGCGCCTGGGTTGCCCTGGCCGACCGCCACCTCGTAACCGTTGCCGTAGAACTTCAGCGGCTGCCCGGTCTCACAGCCGTCGTAGATGCCCTGCGGTCCACCCACCGGGCTGTCGGGCTCGACCCGGTGGCCGTTGTCGACCCTGACGGAGGCGAAGTCCTGCACGATGCCGTCGTCGCCGTAGCGCTCCACGCGCGTCGAGACGGTTCCGATCCGCTGGATGCCGGTCCCCACGCCCGGCGTGAAGACCGCGCCGTACACGGGCTGCCCGGCATGGTCGACGCAGTGCCCCGCGGTCCCCAGATAGAGGCTGCCGTCGGCCACGCGCGGAGCAGCCGGGCCGCTGCCGCGGTGGTAGACGAAGTTCGCCGTGCATCCGTAGGGGTAGACGAGGCAGGTCCCGGTTCCGACCGCCCCCTCGTGGTAGACCACGCCCGGGCAGACGTCCAGGATCGAATGGTCGTCGACCGGCACCCCGGTTGGGCCGGCGGCGTCGACCCTCTCCCTGAACTCGTCGGTGAACCACGCCGGCGGCGCGTTGACCGGATGCTCCACCTGTGCGCTAGCGCCCGAAGCCGTGGTGGTCACACCTAGGAACGCGGCCAGCACGACCGCGGCGATCAAGCCGGCAAGCTTCATCCGTACCCCCTTCTTTGCCCGCTTACGGTGCTATTCCGCGGGCCGGGGGAGCCCTAAACGTCGAGCACAGTTCCGCGGTCCAGAGTTCGGCCGGCGCAACTACGCCGCCGGGGCTCCGAACGCGTCCTCGATGCCGGCCACCGCCGAGTCCACAGTCCGGTGCACCGGGGCCACCGCCGTCACGTCGATGATCGAGAAGACGCGCTCAATGATGCCGCCCTCCGGAACGACCAGCGCGAAGCCGAGCTGGCGGTCGGCCAGGCTCTCGCCGAGCTCGAACAGGAGGTTCACGCCGGCGCTGTCGATGTAGCGGGCGCCGGTCAGGTCGACCACCAGGCCGTGGTCGCGGTTGCTGACGCTCTGGAGCAGCTCGCGGCGCACCGCGGGGACCGTGGAAATCTCCAGCTCGCCGTGCACGCGCGCGATCCGCACGGCTCCGCGCTCGTCCAGTTCGAGCTCCGGGGCGGGCTTCAAGCTTCCCCGTTCGAGAGCCGTCGTGACAGCCGCACGGTCGTGCCGCTCTCGGCGGGCGTGACCTCCACTCCGTCCATCAGCCCCTCCATCAGCAGTCTCCCGCGACCGCGGAACTGCCCGCGCGGCGAGCGCCACTGCCCGAAGTCGCGCACCAAGACCGCGGCCTCCCGCTCAGGAGTGACCGTCGCGCGCACCTGGACGGCAGCGGGGCCGGGCCGGTAGGCGTGCTCGACGGCGTTGGCGCACGCCTCGGAGCAGGCCAGCGTGATCTCGTCGATCTCCGCCGGGGCGGCTCCCACGTGCATCAGCCAGCGCCCGAGTACGCGCCGGATCACCGGGATCGACTCGACATCGGCCGGCATCTGCAGCTCGAGCGGGTCGGAGAAGGGAACCAGGCGCGCGACGAGCAGAGCGACGTCGTCCTGGCCTGGGCCGGCGGGGAGCAGCGCGTCGATCATCGTGTCGCAGAGGGTGTTGGGATCGCCGCGCGTGTCGGCGACCGTGCGCTTCAGGCGCTCCAGCCCCCGGTCGAGCGGCTCGTCCGGCCGCTCGACCAGGCCGTCGGTGTAGAGCACGAGCGTCGAGCCGGCATCCAGCGATACCTCTCGGTCCTCGTAGCTTGCCCGGCGGAGTGAGCCGAGCGGCACGGAGGCCGGCAGCTCGAGGAACTCGCACCCCCCGCCGGCTGGCACGACCAGCGGTGGCGGGTGGCCGGCCGCCGCCACGGTGGCCTCCCCGCTGTGCGGATCGAGCAGCAGGTACAGCAGCGTGGCGCTTCGCCCGGGCTCCAGCTGGCGCAGCAGCTGTCCCAGGCGCTCGAGCGCCTCGCGCGGGAGCATGCCCTGCAGCGCGTAGGCCCGCAGGCCGCTGCGGAGCTGCGCCATCAGCGCGGCGGCGTGGAAGCCGCGGCCGACCACATCGCCGATTGCCACGCCCAGCCTGCCGTCGGCGAGCGGGAACGCGTCGTACCAGTCGCCCCCGAGCCTGGCAGCGGCCGCCGGCAGGTAGCGCCCGGCCAGCGTCACTCCGGGGAGCTCGGAGACATTCGGGATCAGGCTGCGCTGGAGCGCGTCGGCGAGCCCGCGCTGGCGTTCCGAGAGGCGCGCGTGGATGGCGAGCGCCGCGCGGTCGGCCGCCCGCTGGAGCAGCTCGACCTCGTCGTCCTCGAAGCGCCGCGGCCGCAGTGAGCCCACGTGCAGCACGCCGAGGACCGCGCCCTCCACCAGCAGCGGCACGCCCAGCAGCGACTGCAGCCCCTTCTCGCGAAGGATGGGATTGAGGATCTCGGCGTGGTCCAAGTCGACGATCTGGACCGGCCGGCGCTCGGCCGCGATGCGTCCCGCGAAGCCCCTCCCGACCGGTATCCGGACTCCCCGCGTGACCTCCTCCTCGAGGCCCTTGCCCGCCCGCGCGACCAGCGTGCGGCCGTCGTCCTCGAGCAGGAGGATGGCCGCCGTGTCGACGTCCAGGATGGCCACGACCCGGTTGAGGAGCTCCTCGAGGAGGTCCTCGAGCTTCAGGTACGCGAGCGAGGCGTCCGTGACGCGCTGGAGATCACGCAGCCTGTCGGCCGGGACGTGCGAGGCCATGGTGGCCCATTGTGCATGCATTGCAGCGCTTTTTGGGAGAAGCGGTCCCTTTGCGCAAGAAAGGCCCAGCCGGGCGCACCCTCCAGTTCAGCCAGCCGCCGGCGCGGGCGGTGTCGCCCAGGCACACGGTCGATCTCGGCGACGGCGCGGCGGGAGTCGGGGGCGTGGATGACCCCGAAGGCCGAGATCACCCGCTCGAACGCGCCGGCGGCGTGTGGGACCGCCGCGGCGTTGGCGACGGAGACCGTATCCACGTGGGCCCCCACGGCGGCGGCCGCCGCCGCTGCGGTGCCGTCGCCGGCTCCGATGTCGAGTACCCGCTGCCCGGGTCCCAGGTCGCCGCTGCGCGCGAGCTCCTCCGCGGCCGGCCGTACCCGGTCGTCGAGGCGGTGGAATTCGCCCCAGTCCGGCCCGGGCCGCTGCTGTGGCTCGCCGCCGGCATGGGGATCTGCGCGACGGCGTACGGGCGCCAACCCGCGCGTGAGCAGGTCGCGCCGGTGGCGCCAGGTCGCCCTTGACAACCAGCGGGCCATAGCCCGTCGCGCTCGGCGGCGGCGCGCCGCTCGCTGTCCTCCCACTCAGTAACCCGAGCGGCCCAGCTGCCGCCAGCCCGCCACCCGCGATCGCGCTCCGCTGAAGGAACATCCGTCGCAGCATGGCCATGTCAGCGACCTCCCCACGGCGCCTCTCGCGCCGCACCCGAGCGCGGGCCGCGCCCGCCTCTCTCACCTATCGCTGGCTCGTATACCGGGGACCGGGACGCGTGGCACGCCCCGTGCACGCGGTGGTGCTCCCTGTTGCCGGCGCGCGCGAAGCGCCGCCTGCGCAGCGGAGCCCGTTCGCTCTCAGGAGACGCTCATTGCGGACGCCCTCTACCAGCTCCAACCCGCCCGAGCCAACCGAGTCCGACGCCGAGCTGAGCACGGCGCTACCCGCGCCCGTGGGGCGTAGCCCGGTGCATATTTAGCTGCCCCTGGCCTGGGTACGGGGCTTACGGTGTTTGCCGCACGGCGGCGACGGATGGAGACGGCGGCCCTGGTCGCAGGGAGGTAGAGCGGTGTTCGGAGCGTCGCAGCGAGCGGGTCGTGGTCGGCTTGTCGTTTTGTCGATCCTGGCGGCCCTCGGGCTGGCCGGGCCTGTCACCTCAGCACTAGCGAAGCCGCCCGCGCCGGGGGCGCCGGGCGCCGTCCATACGTGGGCGCCGGCGGATAAGCACGGCTTCGGAACTTCCCATCAACTCGCCAGCAAGGCGCATTTCACGCTGCGCGCGGCATCGCTGACGGAGGTCTACTTCCCCGACCTCGACACGCCGAGCTTCCGCGGTCTGCAGTTCGCGGTGACCGATGGGGCGACATTCCTGGACCGCGAGACCGTCGACGACGATCCGCGCCACATCGAGCCGGTCGCGCCGGGCGTGACGGCGCGCGTCGAGCCCGTGGCCGGTTCGCTCGCGTACCGGCAGGTAACCGAGACGGAGCGCTGGCGCCTGACCAAGACGTGGATCACCGACCCCGAGCGTCCAACGGTTCTCGGCCAGCTTCGCTTCGAGTCCCTGACGGGCGGGCCGCTGCAGCTGTACGTGCTCGCCGACCCGGCGCTCGGCAATGACGGAGACGACGACCGTGGCACGAGCGGCGCGAACCAGCTCCTCGCGACCGACGACGATGCCGGCGCGACCGTGATAGCGACGGAGGCGGGGCTCGAGGCGACGAGCAGCGGCTACAGGGGCAGCGAGAGCGACCCATGGGAGGACCTGGAGGCCGACAGGCAACTGAGCGAGTACGACGCCATGGAGGAAGGCAACGTCGTGCAGGGCGCGCGCGTTCCGATCGACGGGCTGGATGATCAGTCGACCACGCTCGCGATCGGCTTCGGGCAGAACGCCGCCGACGCAGCCGCAGCCGCCGAGGGCTCCCTGACGGCCGGCTTCGCGGCTGCGGAGACGAGCTACAACGCGGGCTGGGACCAGTACCTCAGGTCGCTGAAGGCCCCGCCCGCCAGTGTGGCGGGCGACCCCAGGTTGAGGCGCCTGTACGAGCAGTCGCTGCTCGTGCTGGCGGCTTCCGAGGACAAGACCTACCGCGGCGCATCGATCGCCGCGCCGAACATGGCGTGGATATGGGGCACCCTCAAGCTCGAAGAGGAGCGCCCGGGCGGCCGCTTGTCGGGCCCCTACCACCTTGTCTGGCCGCGCGATCTTTACCACGTCGCCACCGCCCAGAAGGCCGCCGGAGACGATGCCGCCGCCGGGCGCCTGCTCGACTACCTGTGGTCCGTCCAGAAGCCCGACGGCTCGTTCTGGCAGAACACACGCGTGAACAGGACGCCGAAGTGGACGACTGAGCAGCTTGACCAGACCGCCCTCCCGGTCGTTCTCGCGTGGTGGCTCGGCCGTACCGGCGCCGCGGACTGGGCTCACATCCAGGAGGCCGCCGACTACATCGCGGCCAACGGGCCGAGAAGCGACCAGGAGCGCTGGGAGAACCAGGACGGGTTCTCGCCGAACACGATCGCGACGGAGATCGCCGCTCTCATATGTGCGGCCGACGTGGCGCGCAAGAACGGCGCGCCACGCAAGGCGAAGGGGTACGAGCAGCTCGCGGACACCTGGCAGGACTTCGTCGAGAGCTGGACGGCGACGGAGAACGGTCCTTATTCGCCCAAGCCGTACTACCTGCGCGTGACCAAGGACGCCAAGCCCAACCAGGGGACCACCTACAACCTGGGCGACAATTTCGACCGTCCGGTCGACCAGCGCGAGATCGTCGACAACTCCTTCCTCGGGCTCGTGCTGTTCGGCGTGAAACCCTGGAACGACCCAGTCGTGCGTAACTCGCTGCAGGTGGGCGACAGCACGAGCGCATACCCGCTGGCGGTGCCCACGCCAAGCGGAACGGTATGGCACCGCTTCACGTTCGACGGGTACGGGGAACAGCCGGACGGCCGCGATTGGGACCTGTTCTTCGACAACCCCGCCCGCCAGACCCGCGGGCGCCTGTGGCCTCTGCTGTCCGGCGAGCGGGGCGAGTACGAGCTGACCGCCGGGAACGACGCCCGGCCGTTCCTCCAGACCATCGCGAACACCGCCAACGACGGACTGATGCTGCCCGAGCAGGTCTGGGACGACCAGCCACCGCCGGGCGAAGTCCCCGGCCGGGGCACACGCTCGGCGACCCCGCTGGCATGGACGCACGGGCAATTCGTGCGGTTGGCGTGGTCGATTGATGCGGGCAAGCCGATCGAGCGCCCGGCGATAGTGGCGTGCCGGTACACCGGCGTCGATTGCGAGACGGTCGACCGGCCAGCCCTTTCAGGCTTGGCCGCCGGCGGCTCGGGCTTGGCCGCCGGCGCGTGTGCCAACCCTCAGAACGGCACCGAGCGGGACGAGGTCCTGACGGGGACAGACGCCGGTGACCGAATCAACGGGTTGGGTGGCACCGACGTCATCCACGGGCTGCCGGGAGACGACTGCCTGAGAGGAGGCAGCGACGTCGACAAGTTGACCGCGGACGCCGGAAGCGACCTGCTGGCCGGCGGCAACGGTGACGACGTCATGGCCGGCGGCGCCGACAACGACCGGTCGAGCGGCGGAGCCGGCGCCGACAGGATGAACGGCGACGCCGGCAACGACGCGGTCGCGGGCAACGCCGCTGCGGACAGGCTGCACGGAAGCGCCGGCCGCGATCGGGTGTCCGGCGGGCCGGGCCGCGACCGGATCTCGGGCGGCTCGGGCCGCGACCGGATGTCGGGCGGCTCGGGCCCCGACCGGATGCTGGGCGGCGCCGGCCGTGACCGGATGGCGGGCCGTGCCGGCAACGACAGGATGGTCGGCGACGGCGGCAGGAACAGGCTCTCCGGCGGCCGCGGGAACGACCGAATCAACAGCGTCAACGGAAGCCGCGACACCGTCAGATGTGGCCGCGGCCGCAGGGACCGCGCCCGGGTCGACCGGCGCGACAGAACGCGCGGCTGCGAGCGAGTGATACGCACGCGATAGCTATGTCGGAGCTCGAGAGCCCCAGCTTTCGTCTTCATGTACCAGACGCCGTAGTGCTTCGTCGCCAGGTCTACGCGAGGCGTTGATCGGGGCTCACGGGTCCCGCCGCCCGTTCCCTAGTAGGCGGCTCGCCGTGATCCTTCCCCTCCACGCCACAGACGGCTGAGCGGCCGCGTGCGCGTGTCGTTCGCCGAGGGTACAGGCCGTGAACGCTGCTCACTCTCGAGGCCGGGCGTCGCGGGCATCGTCGACGGGACGCCGCCCTCGAGCTGAAGCTTTCTGATGATGTCCGCCGCGCGGTCGCGTACGGCGCTCACGGTCATGCTCAGCGCCTTGGCGACCTCATGGTCCGTCTGCCCATCCGCCAGGAGGCCCAGCACCTCGAGCTCACGGCCCGAGAGCAGCGTCGAGGGCGAGAAATCATCCGCGAAGATCGCGTCGCGGACGCGCCTGAGGAGCACGGTCGCGACCCGCGACGAGACGTGCGTCTGGCCCGCCGCAGCCGCCCTGATTCCCTCGATTACCTGGTCCACCGGTGCTTCCTTGACCAGATAGCCGCTCGCCCCCCCACGTATCGCATCGGTCACGTCCTCGTCCTGGGCGGACACGCTGAGGATGATCACGCGGCTCTCCGGGGCCTGCTCGAGCAAACGCCGGGTGGCGTCGACGCCCGACATGCCCGGCATGTTCAGGTCCATGAGCACGACGTCCGCCGCCGTCTCCTTCGCCGCCCGAATCGCGGCTTCACCGTTGCGCGCTTCGGCGACTACCTCAACGCCGTTCTTGCGCAGCAGCCGGGCGAGTCCCTCCCGGTAGTGGGGATGGTCATCTGCGATCACGACTCGCAACGACTGGTTCAACGGATTCACTCCCGCCGCTTGCGCTTTCGAGCTGTCCTCCCGCCCTTTGCCGCCGCCCCGCATGCCATCGACGCGCGAGACCTACCTAGCCGAGTTACCCATTCTGATACGAAACACTGCCTGCACTCCAAGAGCTCGAGGCGATCCCCGCGGGCGCGGCACCACGGACCTACCCGCTGGCAGCCCCTGCCGACGGGGTGCAGACTTGCCACGACGAACGTGACTGGGGCGGCCTTCGGGCGACGATCCGGCGACCGCCGCCGAGGCGATCTCCCGCCGCGGCCAAGGAGAGACACCAGCATGTCCGGCGACACGAAACACATTCTGGGAGCTTCGAGACCTGGTGGTCGGTCGCCGGTGCGGTGTGGATGGCGGGGCTGGTCGTGGTGGTGGCGGCCTGCCTGCTGGCGCGGGGCCCGGATGATCCTTGACGGGGTAGCCAAAGGCGGCCGCGCCGGGGCCGGATGAGGAGGCCACCGGGGCGGGTGCGACTGCGCCGGCACACACCAAGCGGCGCCGCGTGAGGCGGCGAACGTGTCTGTTGCCGCCAGTTCGCGCCTCGCCTCCTCCGCGTGGGCCGGCGAGGCCGCCAGCGGCTCGCCCGTGGACACAGGCTCCATGGGTCAAAGCCGGACCAACCCGTTCGCTTGACAGCGCCTTGGGGGGTGGGTACACCACCACCGGGACTCGCTTTGAACGTTTCCACGCCTACGGTCTTCCTGAGCTACAGGCGCACGGACGCGGCCGTCCATGCCGGCTGGCTGCATGATGAGATGACGGCGCGCTTCGGCGAGGACCAGGTCTTCATCGACGCCGATCTCGAGCTCGCGGTGAACTTCGTCGAGCGTCTCACCGAGGTGCTCGCCGATTGCAGCGTAATGGTCGTGATGATCGGACCGAAATGGGCCACGATCGTGGGCGAACACGGACAGCCTCGCCTCTTCGACGACCGGGACTTCGTGCGCTTCGAGGTCGAGACCGCGCTTAGGCGCGACGACGTGAGGGTGATTCCCGTGCTCGTCGCCGGAGCGAAGATGCCGCACCCAGGACAACTGCCCGAGAGCCTGCGCACGCTCCCCGACCTCAACGGGATAGACCTCAGCGACGATCTGCGCCGCCGGCGGGCCGACGTGACCCAGCTGCTGATCGCGGTGGAAGGGGGCAGCACCCAACAGGATGCGACGCCTCCGTTCTGGCTGCCCCTTCTCAAGGGCCTGCTGGTGACGGCCGCTGCCGGGGTGGCGGGCGGGTTTCTGGGGGGCGCGATCGAGAAGTCGGGGACCGACGACGTCACGAGGATCCTTTCGAACGTGACGCAGCGGGGGCTTACGTGGGCGCTGATCGGCGCCGCCATCGCCGTATGGATGACGGTCCTGCGCGGGGAGTCGCGTGGCCTCCTCGGGCGCGGACTTCTCGGGCTGATCATGGGCGCGCTGGCCGGCGCCCTCGGAGGGGCGATCTTCGGCGCTGCGGTCAACCTGCCCGCGGAGACGTTGGCGTCCGAGACGGAGCGGCAAATTCAGGTCGGCGCGCTGGCGGTGACCGGCGGGGTGATCGGCGTTCTGCTGGGCAAGCTGTGGATTCCCGCGCGAGCGGGACCAGGGTTCGTGGCTGGCGCTGCGGGCGGTGCGCTCGCACAGATCGTGCTCAATGCCGGTGAGTGGGGCCTGTCCTCCCCCCTGGCTGTGGCCTGCAGGTCCGTGACGATGGTCGCAGTCGTCCTCATCACCATGTTCGCGCTGGATTCTGTGCGGACGACGGCGAGCGCCCGGGCCAGACCGGCGTTCTGAGCCCGCGACCACAGGCCGTTCCGTCACGCCATGCGCACGCGCGCCGCCCCGAGTTTCGGGCGGCCAGGCTCGACCGCCCTCAAACGCCATGCATCGCCGGCCTGTGAGTTGCTGGCCTGGATGCGTGGAATGGGCTCTGCGATGCGGGTTCGAGGTCCTGCGATGCAGTCGCACCTACGCCTCACACGCGAGAGGTCGCTGGTTCGAAACCAGCCGCGCCCATCGTCGCGGGGACGGCCGCCGTCACGCTCGCGGTCCGATCGCTCGGAAGGGTAAGTGGTTGCGGTCAAGGGATGACCGCCGTCCCCACGAGCTCGACGCGCGCCTCCTCGTCGACGAGCGCGGTGACTCCGAACAGGCCCATGGCGGGGTAGCGGCGCCCGAACCGCCGCCGCCACACGCCGCCCAGCTCTCGCAGCGACGCCTTGTACTCCGCGACGTCGGTGACGAACACGAGCAGCTGCACCAGGTGCTCGGGCTCGCCGCCCGCGGCGCGCAATGCAGCTACCACGTTGCCGGCGGCGACGTCGAACTGCTCCACCAGCGTCTGCCCGCGAATCCTGCCGTCCGGGCCGAGGGCGGTCTGGCCGCCAAGGTAGACCGTCCGCCCGCCCGGCGCGCCCACCACGGCGTGCGCGTAGCCGACCGGCCGGGCGAGCTCTGCCGCGGTCACGATCTCGTTGCTCATCGTCCCGCCCATGTCGGCTTGCGCCGTTCGCGCCAGGCGGCGTAGAACTCGCCGTGGTCGTGGCTCTTCATGAGCAGCGCCTGCGTGACGGCCTCCATCTCGATCGCGCTGCCGAGGTCCATGTCGAGCTCGCGGCTGAGCAGCACCTTCGTCGTGGAGTACGCGAGCGCCGGGCCGTCCGCGAGGCGCCGCGCAAGTGCTGTCGCTGCTCCGGCGAGCTCGTCGTCCTCGACGACCTGCGTGGCGAGTCCGATCCGCTCGGCCTGCTCGGCGGACACCTCGTCGCCGAGGACGAGCAGCTCGGTCGCCCGCCCAAGCCCGACGATCCGCGGGAGCAGGTACGCGGAGCCCATGTCCGCGCCGGCGAGCCCGACGCGCGTGAACAGGAACGCGAACACCGCCGAGCGCGCGAGAAGCCGGAAGTCGCATGCGAGTGCGATGACCGAACCGGCACCGGCGGCGATGCCGTTGACGGCGGCGATGACGGGCAGCGGGCACTCGCGAAGCGCCTTGACGACGGCGCCGGTCATGCGAGTGAAGTCGAGCAGCTCGGCGGCCTCCATGCCCTGGAGCCGACCGATGATCTCCTCGACGTCACCGCCCGAGCAGAAACCGCGCCCGGCGCCGGTGATCACCAGCACGCGCACGTCGCCGCGGTGGGGCAGCTCGGCGAGCAGGTCACGCAGATCGGCGTAGGCGTCGAAGGTCAGCGCGTTGAGCTTGTCCGGCCGGTCGAACGTGACGGTCGCGACGCCGTCGCTCAGCTCGAGGCCGAAGTGGCGCCAGGTCTCGGTGAAGCCGGGCGACGCCCGGAACGGGGTCATTGTTGGATTCCTCCTCCGTCGATCACCAGCGTCTGGCCGTTGATCGCCGCCGCCTCGGGAGCGGCGAGGAAAGCGACCGCGAAGGCCACCTCGTCGGGCTCGAGCAGGCGCCCCAGCGGCGAGGCGCCGGCCAGCGCTGCCTCCGCGTCGGCTTCGCTGCGCCCCGTCGTCTCGACGATCCGCCGCACCGAGGCCCGCGTCAGGTCCGTCCGCACGAACGTGGGGCAGACGGCGTTCGCCGTCACACCCGTGCCGGCGACCTCGGCAGCCACGGCACGCGTGAACCCGACAGCGGCGTGCTTCGACGCGGCGTACGCCGCCGTGTAGGGGGCGCCGGCCACGCCCGCGGTCGAGGCAACCGTGACGATCCGCCCCGCGCCGCGCTCGAGCATGCCGGGCAGCGCCGCCCGCGTGCAGAGGAAGACGCCGGTGGCGTTGACGTCGACCTGGGCCCGCCACTCGTCGAGGCTCGTCCTCGCCACCGGAGCGCTCGTGGCGACACCGGCGCTGTTCACCAGCACATCGACGGCGCCGACGCGCGCGAACACGGCGGCGACGGAGTCCTCGTCGGTGACGTCACAGTCGTCGCGTCCGAGCGCGACCACATCGTCCCCCGCCGCGGCGAAGCGCGCGGCGATCGCGGCGCCGATGCCGCGCGTCCCGCCCGTGACGACCACGCGCCGGCTCACGCGTGCAGCTCGCGCAGCGCGCGGCGGTCGACCTTGCCCGATCCCGTCCGTGGGAGCTCGGCCACGAAGCGCACGTCGCGCGGATACTTCTGCGGCGAGAGGGTCGTCTTCACGTGCTCCTGCAACGCCCCGGCGTCGACGCTCGCGTCGTTCCGCAGAACGACGAAGGCGCGCGGCTTCTGCAGGCCTTCCTCCTCGTACCCGACGACGGCGCACTCGCCCACGGCGGGGTGCGCCGCGAGGCACCGCTCGATCTCCTGTGGCGCGACCCAGACCCCGCCGACCTTGAGCAGGTCGTCGGCGCGGCCGCGGTAGCGGAAGTAGCCGTCGCCGTCGCGCTCGAACAGGTCGCCGCTCATGACGACGTCTCCGGCGTACGTCCGCACCGACTTCTCGCGCGCGTTCCAGTACATCAACGCGGTCGTGTCGCCCTCGATCCAGAGCCGGCCCGGCCGGCCATCGGCGAGGTCGCGGCCCCGCTCGTCGACGACCCGCGCGCGATAACCGGGAACGACCGTGCCGAGCGTGCCGAGGCGCGCCGCACCCGGCCGATTCGAGACGTAGATGTGGTAGGCCTCGCTGGAGCCGATCCCGTCGAGCACCTCGACGCCGAAGGCGTCCAGCCATCGGCGGTGGAGCTCCTCGGGCAGCGCCTCGCCCGCGGACGTGCACAGCCGCAGGCACGACAGGTCGCGGTCGGGTTGCTCGAGCATGGCCCGCATCATCGTCGGCACGTTGACGAGGATCGTCGGGCGGTGGCGCTCGACCAGCGCGAAGATCCGCTCGGCCGTGCTGCGTTCCGGGAAGACCACGCCCGCCGCGCCGACGCCGAACGGGTACAGCGCCGCGAGATCGCGCGCATAGCCGAAGAACAGCTTCGGGACGGGCAGCACGAGGTCGTCCTCGTTGATGCCGAGCACGCCGTGCGCGTAGTGCTCGAAGCTGCGCAGCGGCGTCTCCATACGGTGCACGCAGGCCTTCGGCAGGCCGGTGGAGCCGGTGGTGAACTTCCAGATCGCGATGTCGTCGCGCGTCGTCGGCGCGGCATCGAGCTCGTCGGGCGCCTGCGCCACCAGGGCGTCGAAGCTCGCCTCGCCCTCGCCCAGCTCGCCGGCCGGCGCACCGACCGCGAGCAGGGTGCGCGGCCACGGGGATTCCAGCCGCGCCCTCGCCTCGCGCACCCGCTCGAGCGTCGGGCCGTCCACCACGACCACGCCGGCGCGCGTGTAATCGAGGTAGTACTCGAAGTCCTTGACCGGCAGGAACGTGTACGCCTCGGCGGTGACGGCGCCGATCTTCTGGGCGGCGTACCACGTCGCGACGAACTCGACGGAGTCGCCCAGGGCAAGCAGCACGCGCTCCTCCTGGCGCACGCCCAGGTCGCGCAGCACGTGACCGGCACGGTTCACGAGGCCCGCCAGCTCGGCGTAGGTCACCTGCCGCTCGCCGCAGACCAGCGCCGTCCGGTCACCGCGGCCCTCGTCCAGATGACGGTCGACGAACCAGCTCGTCAGGTTGAACCGGTCGTCCACCTACGCCTCCGTCCTGACCAGATGCACGAGCATGTCGGCCAAGGTCGCGAAGATCGCCTGGCCCTCTTCGGCGCTGGCCTCGGCGGGCGCGCCGCAGTACGCGCGGTCCATCCCCATCGCGACGAAGTCGGTCCGGCCCGCCGCGATGGCGGCGGGCATGTCGACCTCGACGGCGGGCAGCGTCGCCATCGCATCGCGGTCGACGAGCTGCGGGGCGGCAGCGAGGACGAGCGAGGTCTCGTAGCGCCCCGCGTGGCACGACCCGCGTCGAAACTCGTCGGTGAGCCGCTCGGCGTTGCGGCGGCGCACGAGGTCGAGGTACAGCGCGCCCACCTCGGAGGCCACTTCGCGGAGCACGGCGACCTGCTCGGGCTCGAAGTGGTTGTTGACGATCACGAGCCGCCGGAAGCCCTGGTCACCCAGCGACGCCGCGATGTCGGTGACGACCGCGCGCAACGCCTGCTCCGAGACGCCTACGGCGCCCGCAAACGCCGCGCCGTAGCGCGTCACGCCGAACGGCAGCGGCGGCAGCACGACGGCGGGCACGTCCGCGAGCTGCGCGGCGGCGCGTTCGCACATCTCGACCGAGATCAGCGTGTCCGTGCCCAGCGGCGCGTGCGGGCCGTGCGGCTCCACGGCGCCGACCGGCCACAGGGCCACCGGGCGCCGCTCGGAGATGGCCGCCAGCTGCGCGGAAGTGAGCTCCGCGAGTCGCATCAGGCGAGCGTCGCCGCCGCCTCCGCGACGGACTCGTCCGCGGCCGGCTGCGGCACGGCCGACGCCTGGGCCTCGAGCTCCGTCTCCGGCACCTCGAGCAGGCAGAGGTCCGCGCGGCCGGCGGCGAGGATCGTGTTCGCCTCGTCGGGCGTGGTGAGGTATCCGCCGACGAGCACCGGCACGCGTGCCTCGGCGCGGAGGCGGTCGGCGAGCGGGGTCAGGAACCCGCGGCGGTAGTCGGCGAGCGCGGCGTCGGGCACCGTCTGCCCGGCGACGACGTGTACGAGCTCGCACCCGCGGGCGGCCAGCTCGCGGCCGATCTCGACCGCTTCGTGAAGCTGCAGCCCGCGCTTGGTGCCGTCCATGACGTTGAGCCGCACGGCAAGCAGGCGTTCCTCCGGCCATGCCGCACGCACCGCGTCGAGCACCTCGAGCGGGAACCGGAGCCGTCCGGCGAGGTCCCCGCCGAACTCGTCGTCGCGCCGGTTGGCCGTCGGAGAGAGGAAGGACGCCAGCAGGTAGCCGTGGCCCATGTCGAGCTCGAGGACGTCGAACCCCACGCTCGCGGCCCGCAGGGTCGCGGCCGCGAACGCGTCGCGCGCCGTCGCCATGTCCTCGCGGTTCATCTCCCGCGGTGACGGCATGCGCGGGGCGTACGGGATCGGCGACGGGGCCAGCAGCGGCCAGGCCCCCTCACGCAGCGGCACGTCCGCCCCGTGCGCCCGCGGGCGCGTGGCGCCGCGTCGGCCGGCATGCGTGAGCAGCACAGCGGTGCGAGCTCCGGCGGCGTGGATCGCAGCGACGCGCGCCGCCCACTCCGCGTCGTCCTGCAGTGTGGGGGTGTCCGGCGAGATCCGCCCCTCGGGGGCCACGGCCACCGGGCCGGCGATCACGAGGCCCGCGCCGCTGTGTGCGAGCTGCGGCAGCCGGTCCGGCTCCGCCGCGGCGCGGACGACCCGGTTGCGCATCTCGAACGCGCCGGCGCGCCAGGGCGCGAACATCGGCGGCGGCGCCACGGCACCCGGGGCGATCCGCCCATCGCCGTGGAACCACGCGTCGAGGACGCGGACGAACTGGGCGTCGCGCTGCGCCAGGTTCGCGTGGGTCACTCGGCCGCTGCGGGTCAGGAGGTTGAACGCGAACTGCATCGGCTCCATGTGCGTGTAGCGTCCGACGCGCGCGAAGTAGGCGGCGCTGTCGCCGGCGGCCTGCTGAAAGCGCTCGACCACCGGCTGGCGCTCCAGCTCGTAGTCGGCCAGCGCGCGCCCGAGGTCCTCGGGATGGCGGACCAGCGCCTGAGAGAGCGCGATCGCGTCCTCCATCGCCAGCTTCGTGCCCGAGCCGATCGAGAAGTGCGCGGTGTGTGCCGCGTCGCCTATCAGCACGACGTTGCCGTGGTGCCAGCTCTCGCAGCGCACGAGCTGGAAGCTGGTCCAGAGGGAGCGGTTGCTCATGAGCCTGTGGCCCTGGAGCTCCTCGGCGAACAGCGCCTCGCATGCGGCGAGCGACTCCGCCTCGTCCATCTGGTCGAAGCCGAGCGCGCGCCAGGTGTGCTCGGGGCATTCGACGATCCACGTGCTCGTGCGCTCGTCGAACGGATAGGCGTGCACCTGGATCAGGCCGGCCTCGGTCTCCTTGAAGATGAACGTGAAGGCGTCGAGCACCAGGTCTGTGCCGTACCAGACGTACTTGCAGCCCTGCGGCGCGACCGCTGCACGAAACCCGGGCTCATAGGTCCGGCGGACGAGGCTGTTGACGCCATCCGCGCCGACGACGAGCTCGGCGTCGGCTGCCACATCGGCGACCTCGGTGTGGAAGCGCAGCTCGACGCCGAGGTCCAGGGCGCGCCGCTGCAGGATCTCGAGTAGCAGCTTGCGCGAGATCGCGGAGAAGGAGTGCCCGCGCGAGCGCACCATCCTGCCCCGGTAGCGGATGTCCACCGTCGGCCAGCGGGCGAACGTGTCCGTGATCTGGAGGTAGGTCGGGGAGTCGGCGTCGCGCAGCGCGCCCAACGTCTCCTCCGAGAAGACGACGCCCCAGCCGAACGTCGCGTCGGGCGGGTTGCGCTCGACGACCGCCACGTCGTGCGAGGCATCGGCCTTCCTCAGCAGGATCGACAGGTAGAGCCCGGCGGGCCCGGCGCCGAGCACCCGGACCCTCACGCCAGCACCTCCGCCAGGCGGTCGAGCTCGTCGAGGTCCGCCACGGTGGGGAACAGAATGAGCTCGTCGCAGCCGGCCTCCTCATACCCGCGAACGAAGTCCCTGACCGCGCGCGCCGAGGTGAGGTTGCCCGCCGCGATCTTGTCGGCGAACGGCCCCGTGAACGCGTAGTAGTCGCGCAGATACGCCGCACCGGCGTGCTCGTCGCCGAGCGCGAAGTAGCCCTGGCCCCACAGCAGCGGACGGCCGGGACGGCCCAGGTCACTCCAGGCGGCGTGGGCGCTGGCCGCCGCCCGCTCGAACACGCGCGGGGGACCGCCGTTGTGCGCGTAGCCGTCGGCGTAGCGGGCCATGCGCGCGAAGGCCGGGCCGGTCAGGCCGCCGACCAGCAGCGGCAGATCGGGGCGGGTGCCGAGCTGCTCGCCGTCGCGCAGCGTCGCCAGCTGCTCGGAGAGCCGTGCACCCCGACGCCGGTGGTCCACCTCGGCGACCTCGTAGTCGTCGAGCCGCGCCCCGACGGCCAGGCCGAGCGTCAGGCGCCCGCGGGAAAGGGCGTCGACCGACGCCGCCTGCTTGACGAGCAGAGCGGTGTTTCGCAGCGGGCCGATGGCGATCATCGTCGCGAGGCCGATCCGCTGGGTGACCGCCGCGGCGGCGGCGAGCGCCGCGAACGGGTCGACCGAGTCGTAGGCGAGCCGGTCGAGCACGGCGACGGTGGAGAACGGGCCGCCCTCGGCGCGACGCGCCCACTCGACCAGCGTCCTGCCGTCCGTGCCGGGAACCGTGTTGGGGAGGCCGACGCCAACGTTCATCAGACGGGCGACAATCTACGTCACGACCGTGCCATGACAGACCATCGAGCCGCACTCAACTACTCCTCTTACCTCGCGCTGGATGAGTTGCTCGGCGCGCAGCGGCCGCGCTCCGAGGAGCACGACGAGCTGCTCTTCATCGTCATCCACCAGGTCTACGAGCTGTGGTTCAAGCAGCTGCTGCACGAGGGCGCCAACCTGCAGGGCCGCCTGGAGGCCGGCGACAGCGCGCATGCGCTGCACACGCTCAAGCGGATGCTCACGATCCTGAAGACGATCGTGGCCCAGATCGACGTGCTGGAGACGATGACGCCGCGCCAGTTCACGGCGTTCCGCGACCGCCTGGAGGCCGCGAGCGGTTTTCAGTCTGCCCAGTTCCGCGAGCTGGAGGCGTTGCTCGGGCGCCGCGACACGTCGGTCTTCCGCCACTACGCGGAGGACTCCGCCGAGCGCGCGCGGATCGCGGCGGCGATGACGCGCCCCAGCCTGTACGACGCTCTGCTGCGCTACCTGGCGGCCCAGGGGTACGACGCGCCGCTCGACCGTGACGTCACGCAGCCGCTCGAGCCCTCCCCGGCGGCCCAGCAGGCCCTTCTCGCGGCGTACGCGGACGACGGCGAACCGGCCCAGGTGTGCGAGCGCATGCTCGACCTCGACGAGGGCGTGATGGAGTGGCGGTACCGCCACGTGCAGATGGTGCGGCGCACCATCGGCGACAAGCGCGGGACCGGCGGCTCGCCGGGCGCGCGCTACCTCGCGACGACCCTGCTGCGCCCGGCGTTTCCCGACCTGTGGGCCGTGCGAAACGACCTGTGAACCCGCTCGCCAGGCACTACACGCGCTTTCGCGTGGCGGAGCGGCTGCTCCTCACCGGGCACTCGCACCAGGCGTGGCCGGACGTCGCGCTGGAGGGCCAGCTCGAGGCGTTCGAGGACGCGGCGGTCTACGTCGACGAGAAGTGGGAGCGCGCCTTCAGCAAGGCCGACCGCGTGCGCGAAGGCTTCCGGGGGCTGCTCGGCGATCCGGGCGGCGAGCTCGCCCTCGGCGCCTCGACCCACGACCTCGTGCTGCGCTTCCTCTCGGCACTCGACCTGCGCGCCCGGCCACGACTCGTGACGACCGATGGCGAGTTCCACACTCTCCGCCGCCAGCTCGGGCGGCTCGGAGAGGACTGGCTTGACGTCGTCCGCGTAGAGGCGCGCCCTGCGGGCACGCTCGCGGAGCGACTCGCGGCTGCCGCCGACGAGCGCACTGCGGCTGTGCTCGTATCCGCCGTTCTCTTCGAGGACGCGCGCATCGTCCCGCACCTCGATGAGCTGGCCGATGCGTGCGCCGCGCACGGGAGTGAGCTGCTTATCGACGCGTACCACGCCCTGGGGGCGCTCCCGTTCACGGCGCCGAGCTCCGCCTGGGTCGTCGGAGGCGGCTACAAGTACCTGCAGCTGGGTGAGGGCAACTGCTTCCTGCGCGTGCCTGAGCACGCCTATGACCTGCGACCGGCGATCACCGGGTGGTACGCCGAGTTCGCGGCGCTCGCGGAGCCGCCTCGCCCCGGCCAGGTCGCCTACGGCAGCGGGGCCGCGGCCTTCGCCGGGTCCACTTACGACCCGACCAGCCACTATCGAGCTGCCCGCGTCTTCGACTTCTTCGCGGATCAGGGGCTCACGCCACAGGTCCTTCGTGCCTCGTACCGCCGTCAGGTCGACCTTCTCGCGGCGAGCGTCGACGCCCTCGGATTGCCGGAAGACCTCGTCACGCGCGACCGCACCACGCCGATGGACCGCTTCGGAGGGTTCCTTGCGCTGCGGTCGCCGCG
>DASZJZ010000198.1:0-2053 GCA_035947555.1 Thermoleophilaceae bacterium
CGTCTTCAGGCGCGACTGCCGCTGGGGCGGCTCGATCTCCACGTCGACCGGGTAGCTCCCGGCGCGCCCGACGAACCCCGGATACGGGCCGCCCAGCACGTACACGAAGGAGATCACGTGGGTCGAGTAGCGGACGAACGCCGCCAGGAAGCGGTGCAGCCCGTCCGGCACGCGGCCGACGACGAGCGCCACGAGCCAAGCCACCACGGCGGCGACGAAGGCGACGATCGACCAGAGCGTCAGCCATACGAAGTGCGGCACCGCCAGCGGCAGCCTGAACAGCACGAGCAGGCGGTTGCGGCGCCGCTCTCCCTCGTCCCGGAGGCGCACCGGGTGCTCGGGCATCGGCGAAAGCGGCACCGCGCGCGGGTCGCTCGTCGGGTAGCCGTCGGTGAGCAGGAAGAAGTAGCCGAAGGCCTGGGTCGCGTAGTTGAGGCAGTAGACCTGCGCGTCGCGCAGGCCCTGCGGGATGCGGGCGAGCGCGAGCGACGCGAACCACCCGAGGACGGCGAGGACGAAGCTGAGGCCGAGATTGAACGAGGCCGCAGCTGCCGCCTCGTCCCCCTCCGACGAGCCGCCGCCGCCCCAGCCGAAGCCGTTCCCGAGCGCCGCGGAGAGCGCGAACGGCGGGATCGCAAGGAACAGGCGCAGGGCGATCTCCCAGCGGGGCTGCCGTTCCGGTGGCGGGATGTCGGCCTCGACCACGTAGCCCGGCTCGCCGATGAACCCCGGGTAGCGGTCCGCGGCCAGGTACCAGTACGCGTACACGTTCAGCGCGTAGCGCACGTAGGCCGAGTAGAAGGCGTGCGCCCAGCCCGCGGGCCGGCCCAGGATCAGCGCGATGACCCAGTGCACCGGCAGGACCACCACGATCGCGATCCCCCACAGCAGCAGCCAGATCCAGTGAGGGATGAGGAGGATGAAGCGGAAGAAGACCGTGAGGCGGGAACGGGCCCCGTCGTCTGTGTGGCTGACTCGGATCCCCCGCCCGGTGCCGATCACGGAGGCAGCGTAACGGCCCGCTCGGAGGCGAAGCCGCTCGAGCGCCTCCCGAAGCTGACGCGAAGGCGCTTGTTTCGGCCCATCCGCAACGGGCACGCGTCCCAACACATCGCACGCCCAGGAGGAGGCACATGGCTTCGAAGGCAGCCATCACGGTGAACCGCCCCCAGGAGGAGGTCCGCCGGATGTGGGAGAGCTCGGAATACCGGCCGGAGAGCTTCGAGCGCATGGACGCCGCCGTGACGTTCAAGGACGCCCCCGGCGACCGCGGCACCGAGATCCACGTGGACCTCGCGCGCGCCACCCGCGGCGGGAAGCTCGGCAAGGCCGTCCGGAAGCTCTTCCGCGCGGCGCCGCTCGCCAAGGTGAAGGACGACCTGCGGCACTTCAAGCAGCTCGTCGAGACCGGCGAGATCGCGCGCTCGGACGCCACGCCCGAGGGCGAGCGGGCCCAGCGCAAGCTCAAGCAGCGTCCCGCTCAGCCGCTCGAGGAAGCCGAGCGCCAGAGGGTGGGTGTCTGATGCGCGCGACCGTCTGGTCGGGCCGGAACACCGTCCAGGTCGAGAACGTCCCCGACCCCAAGATCATCAACAACCGCGACGCCATCGTCAGGATCACCTCCACGGCCATCTGCGGGTCCGACCTCCACCTGTACGACGGCTACGTCCCCACCATGAAGAAGGGAGACATCCTCGGTCACGAGTTCATGGGCGAGGTGGTGGAGGTGGGACGCGGCGTCTCGAACCTCTCGGCCGGCGACCGCGTCGTGGTGCCCTTCCCGATCGCCTGCGGCAACTGCTGGTCGTGCCGGCACGAGCTGTACTCGGTCTGCGAGAACTCGAACCCGAACGCCGGCCTCGCCGAGAAGCTGTTCGGGCACTCGACGGCCGGGATCTACGGATACTCGCACCTCACCGGCGGCTACGCGGGCGGCCAGGCCGAGTACGCGCGCGTGCCGTTCGCGGACGTGGGGCCGATCAAGATCGAGGACGACCTGACCGACGAGCAGGTGCTGTTCCTGTCGGACATCTTCCCGACGGGCTACATGGGC
>DASZJZ010000199.1:0-9177 GCA_035947555.1 Thermoleophilaceae bacterium
GATCGGGGAGATGATCCGCGAG
Source organism: Thermoleophilaceae bacterium (assembly GCA_035947555.1). Lineage (GTDB taxonomy): Bacteria > Actinomycetota > Thermoleophilia > Solirubrobacterales > Thermoleophilaceae > JACVRW01. The sequence continues at coordinate 23 of DASZJZ010000199.1, forward strand.
CTGAACGGACGCGGCAAGACGTTCCTCATCGTCGAGCACAACATGCCGTTCGTGCTCGGCCTGTGCAGCCCCGTGCTCGTGCTCGCGCGCGGGCAGACGATCGCGAGCGGCTCGGCGGACGAGATCCAGCGCGACCCCAAGGTCCTCGACGCCTACCTCGGCGAGGACTTCCGCCTCGAGCAGCCGGTGAGGGCGTGACATGCTCAAGCTGACCGACGTGTACGCGGGCTACGGCGGCGGCGACGTCCTGCAGGGGGTCGGCTTCGAGGTGCCGCAGAGCTCGGTGTGCTGCATCGTGGGGCCGAACGGCGCGGGCAAGTCCACGGTGCTCCGCGCGGTGAGCGGCCTGCTCCAGCCGCGCAAGGGCGACGTGCAGCTCGAGGGCCGCTCACTCTGTGGCCTGCACCCCTCGCGCATCCTCGCGATGGGGGTGTCGCAGGTCCCGCAGTCCAACGCGCTGTTCCCCGGGCTGACGGTCAAGGAGAACGTGCTGATGGGGGCCTACATCCAGCGGCGCGACAGGAGGCTGCTCCAGAAGCGCTACGACGCCGTGGCCGAGCTGTTCCCGGTGATCCGCGAGCGGGCGGACGACCGCGCCGGCAACCTCTCCGGCGGCCAGCGTCGGATGGTCGAGTTCGGCCGCTCGCTGATGCTCGAGCCGAAGCTGGTGCTGCTGGACGAGCCGTCGCTGGGTCTCGACCCCAAGGCGCTCAAGCACGTGTGGGAGTCGATCCGCGTGATGGTCGAGGCCGGCAAGACGATCCTGCTGGTCGAGCAGAACGTGCGCTTCGGTCTGCGCCTCGCCAGGCAGGGCGTGGTGATGGAGAGCGGCCGCGTGCTGCTGACCGGCGAGGCGGACGCCGTGCTGAACAACCCCGAGATGTCCGCGCTCTACTTCGGCGGGACCGTCGAGCAGGCGGGCGACCGGAAGCCCGTGGCGCGGGCGTGAGCGGCGTCCTGTGGGCGACCGCCTCGGGAATCGGGTTCGGGCTCTTCCAGAGCCTCAACCGGCGCGCCATCAGGGGCATCGAGGACCCCTGGGTCTCGACCTTCCTGCAGCTGTCGGTGGCCACCGGGGTCCTGGTGGTGGCGAGCCTCCTGTCCGAGGACCTGAGCCGGCTGGGCGACGCCAGCGGCGAGGCGATCGCGCTGTTCGCGATCGCCGGGATCATCCACTTCGTCCTGGGCTGGCTGTTTCTCAACGTCAGCCAGATGCGGATCGGCGCGTCGCGGACGGCGCCGCTGATCACGCTGACGCCGCTGTTCGGGGTGGCGCTGGCCGCCCTGACGCTGGGCGAGCTGCCGACCGCCGCGGCACTCGCGGCCATCGCGCCGATAATGGTCGGCGCCTGGCTGCTGGCGAGCCGCGGGAGCGGGGACGTCCGCATCGAGCGGGATTCGGTGTTCGCCTTCGCCACCGCCTTCATGTGGGCGCTGAGCGCGGTGCTGACCGTGGAGGCGCTGGAGGGGCTCGACTCGCCGCTGCTGGGGGTGACGCTCGGGCTGCTGGCGGCCACGGCCGCGCTGGGGGGTGCGCTGGCCGCGCGCGGCTCGCTGGGCGCCGTCCGCACGATTGCGCGCAACGCGCTGGCGCTGAAGCTGTTCGCCGCCGTGCTCGTCGCGTTCGCGACCTGGTTCCGGCTGCTGGCGCTCGGCGAGACCGACGTGGCGGTGGTGCTGGCCACGAACCTGATAGGCGTGCCGATCACGCTGGTGCTCGCCCCGATGATGGTGGGCCGGCACCTCGAGCAGGCGGACGCCCGCGTGTGGCTGGGCGGGCTGCTCGTGGTGGCGGGCGTGCTGGCGCTGATCGCGATCGAGGGGTGACCCGGTGACCTTCGACGTGCACGCACACGTGATCGTCCCGGAGATCGTGGGGGACGAGCCATGGCAGCCGCGGGTCCACAGCTCCGTAGTCGAGCTGGGCGGAAGGCAGATCCGCGCAGCCGTCCAGGAGTTCGTAGACATCCAGGGCATCCTGGCGGCACAGGACGAGGCGGGCGTCGACCGCGTGCTGCTCTGTCCCTGGGTCCCGCTGCTCTACTACGACGCCGACCGCGACGAAGGGCTGCGTCGCTCCCGCATCCAGAACGACGCCCTGGCCGGGCTGGTGCGGGGCAACCCCGAGCGGGTGGCTGCGCTCGGCGCGGTACCGCTGCAGGACCCGGAGCTCGCCGCAGCCGAGCTGGAAGCCCTCCCCGAGCAGCTGAGTGGAGTCGAGGTCGCAGCGAGCGTGCGCGGGGTGTTCCTCGGGGACGACCGCTTCGAGCCGTTCTGGCAGGCGGCGGAGGACACAGGTGCCCTCGTCTTCGTCCATCCCACCACTCGCGGGTTCGACTCGCCCGCGTTCCAGGACTACTACCTCTGGAACACGGTGGGGAACCCGCTCGAGACGGCGGTCACGGCGGCACACATGGTGATGGCGGGCGTGATGGAGCGCCATCCAAGGCTGCACGTGCTGCTCGCACATGGCGGCGGCGCGCTGCTCGCGCTTCGCGGGCGGCTGCGTCACGCCCACACCTTCCAACCGGAGGCCCGGGCGCGCCTGCGCGACTCTCCCGACGATTCGATCAGGCGCTTCTACTTCGACACGCTCACGCACGACGACGACCTGCTGCGGGCCCTCATCGATTACGTGGGTCCCAGCCACGTGCTGCTCGGCTCGGACTATCCCTTCGACATGGGCGACGCACGGCACGTGGAGACCGTGCGGGGGCTGGGCTTGGAGCCGGAGGTGGAGGCGGCGGTGCTGAGCGGGAATGCGGAGCAGCTGCTCGCGTGGAAGGAGACCGTCACATGACCCAGACTGCCGACATCGTCGTGGCCGGCGCCGGTCACAACAGCCTGATCACGGCCGCCTACCTTGCGAAGGCCGGCTACGAGTGCATCGTGCTCGACGCGCGCGCTATTCCCGGCGGCGGCGCCGCCACCGAGGAACTGCTCGGGCCGGGCTACAAGATCGACTCGTGCTCGACGGGTCACACGATCATCCGCGTGAGCCCCGTGCTCATGAACGACGAGCTCGGGCTCCACGCCGACTACGGGCTGGAGTACCTGGAGCCCGACCCGGTCGGGCACGTGGCTTTCCCGGACGGCGAGCAGCTCACGATGTGGCTCGACCTCGAACGGACCTGTGAGGAGATCGAGCGCTTCTCCGGGCGCGACGCCGAGTCCTACCGCCGGCTGATCGCCGAGTACGACGAGGTCAAGGGCATCTTCGGGCGTGCGCGGGTCACGCCGCCCGGGTTCGGACCGTCGCTCGAGGAGATGCTGCTCGAGCACCCGCGCGGGCGCATCTGGCTGCGGCGCAACTCGATCACCGCCTGGGACGTGATCCGGCGCGAGTTCGAGGACCGCCACGTACAGGCGTTCATGATCTGGCAGGCGTTCCAGACACTCGTGCCGGTGGACGCCGCCGGCTCGGGCGTGAACGCCTACTCGATCATCTTCGGCCGCCAGGGGCGGAGCTGGTCGGTCCCGCGCGGCGGGTCCGGCGCGCTCACCGATTCACTGACGCGGCTGCTGGAGGAGCGCGGCTCGACCGTGCTGTGCAACCGGCAGGTCACGCGGCTGGTGCTGGAGGACGGGCGGTGCACCGGGGTCGAGACCGAGGACGGCGAGCGCTACCTGGCGCGCCGGGCCGTGCTCTCCACGATCCACGTGAAGCACCTCGTGGAGATGGCGCCGCGGGACGCCTGGGGCGAGGAGTTCGTGTACGGCGTGGACACCTACGACGTCGGCATGTCCGGCATGGCCTGCTACCTGGCGACTGACGCGGCGCCCGAGTTCCAGACGCCGGACGGCCCGCGCGCCGCGGTCTCGGCCGGCACGGTCGGCTGGCCGGAGGAGGTGCTCGAGCTGGGGCGGGCGGTGCGCGATCGGCGACCGTACGACGAGGGCGTGCCGTGGCTGCTCGTGGCCACGCCGACGCTCGTGGACCGGGACCGAGCACCGGAGGGGCAGCACACGGTCAAGCTGCTCAGCCCGCAGACGTGGGACCTGCCGGAGGGGGTGGGGAGCTGGGACGACCACAAGGAGACCGTCTTCCGGCGCCAGCTCGAGCACGTGCGCCGCTTCATCCCGGCGCTGTCCGACGACCACATCCTCACCTCGTACGTGAAGAGCCCCGCGGACATCGAGCGCTCGAACCAGCACATGATCCGCGGCGCCTTCCACGGCGGCGACCGCAGCTACGCGTACAGCGGGAAGAACCGGCCGGTGCCCGGGTGGGCCGCCCACCGGATGCCGATCCCCGGTCTCTACCAGACCGGCGGCACGACCAGCGTGGGCGGGTCGGTCACGGGCGTGCCGGGCCGCAGCGCCGCGATGGTCATGCTCACCGACCTCGGGCACGACCCGGAGGAGGTGATGGCCGGTGCCGGACGCGCGCGTGCAGGCAGCCGTTGACCACTGGGCACCGCGCTTCGTGCAGGCGGGCGTGGACTACAACGACTTCGTCGCCACGACCTCGCGCATCGACACGTGGGACGAATGGCTGGACGCGTGGTGCGAGAACGCGGACATGCACGTGAGCCTCGCGCGCGAGGCGGCCAGCGACTTGACCGCGGGCGAGGCGTGGGCGAGGGCGGCCGTGGCGTACCACTTCGCCAAGTTCGTATGGGTGGTGGACCCGGAGCGCAGCCGGGCCGCGGCGGACAAGGCCGTCGCGGCGATGCAGAAGACGCACCACTACCTCGATCCCGGCGCGGAGCGGATCGAGGTGCCGCTCGACGGGGGGCGCGTGGTGGCCAACCTGCGCCGGCCGAGCGGGGACGATGGGCGGCCGCCGCTCGTCGTGCTCGTGCCGGGCCTCGACTCGACCAAGGAGGAGTTCTTCAAGCTCGAGAACGTCTTCCTCGACCGGGGGATGGCCACGCTCTCGATGGACGGCCCCGGCCAGGGCGAGTGCGGCTACGACCTGCCGATCCGCCCGGACTACGACGTGGCGGTCACAGCCGTGCTCGACGCACTCGCCGGCCGCACCGACGTGGACTTGGAGAGAGCGGGCCTGTTCGGCGTGAGCCTGGGCGGCTACTACGCCCCCCGCGTGCTCGCATTCGAGCCGCGAGTCAAGGCCGGCGTGGGGCTGAGCGGGCCGTACCGGTTCAGCGACATCTGGGATGACGTGCCGCCCCAGACGCGAGAGACCTTCGTGGCGAAGTCGTTCGCCTCGTCCGACGAAGAGGGCCGCGCGAAGGCCGCCGAGCTGGACCTCAGCGGCGTGGCGGAGCGCATCCGGCAGCCCTACCTGGCGATCACCGGCAAGCTCGACCGGCTGATCCCGTGGGAGCAGAGCGAGCGGGCCGCCAAGGAGGCGCCGAACGGGATCTTCCTCCTGCACGAGGACGGCAACCACGGCTGCGCCAACGTCCCGTACAAGACGCGCCCGGTGGCGGCGGACTGGCTCCGCGAGCAGCTCGGATGAGCGGCGTCGCGATCGTCGGCACGGGGATGTGGGGTCCCCGCCTCGCGGCCGCGGCGCGGCGCGCCGGCCTGGAGCTCGTCGCGTGCTTCAGCCGGGACGAGGACCGCCGCTCCGCGTTCGCCGCGAAGTTCGAATGCGAGCCGGCGCCGACGTTTGAGCACGCCGTGGGGCATCCCCGCGTGGAAGGCGTGGTCCTCGCCACGCCCAACGACGTGCACGAGGAGCAGGCGCTCGCCTGCGCCGAGCGTGGCCGCCACGTGTTCGTCGAGAAGCCGATCGCGGACCGTGTGGAGGCCGGCGAGCGCATGCGGCGGGCGTGCGCCGACGCCGGCGTGACGCTGATGGTGGGCCACGCCTTCCGCCGGCTCGGGGCGGCGCGGCGTGTGAAGGAGCTGGTGGACGGCGGCGCCCTCGGGCGGGTGGTGCTGGCGGAGGCGAACATGTCGCTGCCGGGCTCGTTCCGGCCGGGGGCATGGCGCGCGCACCGGGATCGCAATCCGGGTGGGCCGATCATGCAGCTCGGAATCCACCACGTGGACACGCTCGCGTACTGGCTCGGGCCGGTGCGGAGCGCAGCCGGCCGGTTCGCTCACGTGCACGCCGAGGCGGACATCGACGACGTGGGCGTGGTGACGCTCGAGTTCGAGTCCGGCGCGATGGGGTCGTTGACGGGAAGCTACGTGTCGCCCAAGACCCTGTCGCTGCGGCTGCTCGGCACGGAGGCGGTGCTCGACTACCGCACCGACTTCTCGGTGTGGCCGGACGCTTCTGCCCTCGACGGGGTGACGACGCTGACCCTGGGCGGCGCACCGGTCGAGTTCGAGGAGCGCGACATGCTGGCGGACGAGCTCGCAGAGTTCAGCCGGTGCATCCGCGGCGAGGCCCGGCCCGAGACCGGCGCGGACGAGGGGATCGCGGCGCTCGCCGCGGTGCTCCAGGCGCTCGAGGCAAACGCGGAGGCCGTGGCTTGATGGAGGCCGGGCTGAGCGCCGGGCGGCTGGTCGGCCGCCCGGTCCGCCGCCGCGAGGACGACCGCATCCTGCGCGGGGCGACGCGCTACTTGGACGACATCGACCCACCCGGAGCGGCGCACGTGGCGTTCGTGCGCAGCCCGTTCGCGCACGCGCGCATCGAGCGGATAGAGGTGCCGGAGGGGATCACCGCGATAACGGCCGCCGGTCTCCCCGTGAGCGACCTTCCGGTTCAGGGCTTCGAGGGCGGTGAGGTCTCGGCGGAAGGCCATCCGGTGCTCGCGGGCGACGAGGTCCGCTACGCCGGCCAGCCGGTCGCGATGGTGCTGGCGGAGTCGCGAGCGCTGGCGGAGGACGCGGCCGAGCTGGTGGAAGTCGACTACGAGCCGCTCGACGCGGTGCTGGACGCTCGCTCCTCCGAGGTGACCGTGAGCCGCTGGCACAAGGTGAGCGGCGACGTGGACGGCGCCTTCGAGTCCGCCGCCCACGTCGTCCGCGCAAGCCACTCGCTTCCCCGGCTGGCTCCGGTGCCGATGGAGCCGCGCGGCGCGATCGCCTCCTATGACGAGGCTGAGGACCTGCTGACGGTCTGGGTCTCGGCGCAGGACAGCCACCGGCAGCTCGCGGGCCTCGCCAAGGTGCTCGACCGGCCCGAGGAGTCGATTCGCGTGGTCGTGCCCGACGTCGGGGGGGCATTCGGGAGCAAGGGCGCGCCCGCGCCGGAGACGATGGCCGTGGCCGCGGCGGCGATCACCGCCGGCCGGCCGCTCAAGTGGGCCGAGGACCGCGAGGAAAACTTCGTCGCCTCCTATCAAGGTCGGGGGATGGAGGCAGACGTCGAGCTGGCGCTGGACGGCGAGGCGAGGATCCTCGCCGTCCGCGCCCGCATCTGGGCCGACCTCGGCGGCTACCTGATGCCGACGACCGCCATCCCCACGCACACCACAGCGATGCTGATGTGCGGCGTCTACGACGTGCAGGCGGCCGATGTCGAGGTCCTCGGCAGGCGGACGAACAAGGTGCCGACCGGCCCTTACCGCGGTGCCGGGCGGCCCGAGGCGGCGTGGTTCGTCGAGTGCACGGTCGACGTCGCCGCCAGGGAGCTCGGGATCGACCCGCTCGAGCTGCGCCGTCGCAACCTCATTCGCGAGCTCCCGTATCGCACCGCGCTCGGCTGGACCTACGACTCGGGCGACTACGCGCGCTGCCTCGACCTGGCCGAGGAGCTCGTGCGGCCCGAGCGCGGCTCCGACGAGGGGCGCGTGGTCGGAACGGGCTTCGGGATGTACGTCGAACGCGCGGGCGGGCTGCACGAGACCGCCGAGGCGGAGCTGCTGCCGGACGGACGGGTCCTGGTGCGGAGCGGCTCCTCGCCCCACGGCCAGGGGCACGACACCACGTTCGCGCAGCTCGCGGCCGACCGGCTCGGCATCGGCATCGAGGACGTGGAGCTGCGCTTCGGCGACTCGAAGGAGGTGCCGCGCGGAGTGGGTACCTTCGCGAGCCGCTCCGTCGCGATGGGCGGCTCTGCGGTCGTGCAGTCGGTCGAGGCGCTGAAGGAGCGGATCGACGCGGTGGCGCAGGGGCGGGATATGCCACTGCGCGAGGTCGCGGCCGCCGAGCCCGGCCTGCGCACGAGCGCCCGCTTCGACTCCGACCTCGTCTTCTCCTCGGGCGCGTACGGCGCCGTCGTCGAGATCGAGCGCTCCACCGGGCGGCTGCGGGTCCTGCGGCTGGCGGCGGTCGACGACGCCGGAACGATCGTCAATCCGCTCCTCGCCGAGGGGCAGGTGATCGGCGGTACGGCGCAGGGCCTCGGCCAATGCCTGGTGGAGGAGGCGACCTACGACGAGGAGGGCAATCCGACGTTTGCGTCGTTCGTCGGCTACAGCCTGCTGACCGCCGCCGAGATGCCCCCGGTAGTGGCCGAGTTCGTGCAGACGCCGTCGCCGCTCAACCCGCTCGGGGCGAAGGGGATCGGCGAGGGAGGCGCGATCGGCACGCCGCCGGCGGTCGCGAACGCGGTTGCGGACGCTCTCGGAGGGGCCCGGGTGGACCCGCCATTCACCGCCGAGAAGCTGTGGCGGGCAATGCGAGAGGCCGGCCTGTGAAGCCCGCGCCGTTCGAGTACCGCGCCCCCGCTTCGGTCGAAGAAGCGCTGCCCCTGCTCGGGCTTGACAGCGCCGTCCTTGCGGGTGGTCAGAGCCTCGTGCCGCTTCTCAACCTCCGACTCGCCCGGCCCGAGCTCGTCGTGGACGTGAACCGGCTCACCGAGCTCGACTACATCCGCGCCGACGACGGCGTGCTGCGCATCGGCGCGATGACGCGCCAGATCGCGCTCGAGCGCTCCGACGTCGTGCGCCGCAGCTGGCCGCTGCTTCACAAGGCGGTCCGGCTGGTGGGTCACCGCCAGATCCGGAGCCGAGGTACCGTCGGCGGTTCCGTCGCGCACTCGGATCCAGCGGCGGAGCTGCCGGCGGCCCTGCTCGCGCTGGGCGCGAGCTTCCACCTCCGCTCCGCCGGCGGCGGTCGGCGGGTGGCGGCGGAGGAGTTCTTCCTGGGGCCGCTGGAGACGGTCCGCGAACCGGACGAGCTGCTCGTGGAGATCGAGGTGCCCGGGCAGCCGGCGGGGGCGGCCGGGGGTTTCGCGGAATACGCGCGCACGCACGGGGACTTCGCCACCGCGGGCGCGGCCGCCGTGGTGGCGCCGGGCGGGTACGCCGGCATCGCCCTGCTCGGCGCCGGACCCGTGCCGGTGC
>DASZJZ010000200.1:0-7860 GCA_035947555.1 Thermoleophilaceae bacterium
GGGGTCCCGACCGGGGGAGGACTCAGACGCGCGACCCAGCGGCGGCATCGGGCATAGTCTGGCGGGCCGCGTCGAACTCGTGCATCTGGCCGCTACCCGAAAGTGAACGAGTACGCCTCGGCGCCCGGCTCGAGGAACGTGATCTCGAGCGTTCGCTCGCGGACCGTGCCGTGCTGGCGCACGAGCTGGTACATGCGGCCGTCCCGGAGCAAGCCGTTTCCATCCTCGTCGACGTCGACGCCGTGTGAGGGGCCCGGAGGCTCGCCGTCGAGCAGCACGCGGAAGGGAATCGGCGCTCGCGCGCCGGGAGACAGCACCAGATGCGCGTCGCGCGCGTGGAAGTGGTAGGCGATGCTGCCGCCGGCCCGGTCGAGCACGACGTTCTCAGGCCCGACGGTCCATTCGCCGGCCAGCGCCCAGTGGTTGAGGCGCAGCTCCTGGCCCGGTGCCGCGGAGTGCTCGCCGCGCCCGTAGCCCAGATACGTCTCGGGCGTACGCAGGTTGTCCCAGTCGGCCTTGGCCTCCACGCCGCGCCCCTCGACGGAGACGAGCTCGCGCTCGATGCCGAGCAGCCGCTGGATGACGCGCTCCGACTGCTCGTAGCGTCCTTCGCCGAAGTGCTGGTCGCGGATGATGCCCTCCGCGTCGACGAAGTAGAGCGCCGGCCAGTAGTGGTTGGCGAACGCGCTCCAGATCCCGTAGGCGTTGTCGACCGGGACCGGATAGTCGATCTCCCGCTCCTTCGTCGCCTGCCGCACCAGCTCTACCTCGTGCTCGAACGAGAACTCCGGCGTATGGACTCCGATGACGACCAACCCGTCCTCTCGGTACGCCTGTGACCAGGCACGGACGTACGGCGCCTGGCGCAGCCAGTTGATGCACGTCAGCGTCCAGAAGTTCACCAGGACGACGCGCCCGCGGAGCCCCGTAGGGGTGAGTGGCCCGGAGTTGAGCCACCCGGTCGCCCCGTCGAACGAGGGCATGTGGAGACGCGTGAACACGGTCATGACGCCCAATCCTGCCACCTCGTTTGCCTGTCGCGCCCGTGAACACCCTGGTCTGCTCACCTGGGCCTCGAACCAGGGACTACACGGGCGCGAACGGAGCACGACCAGGCGACGCTGCTGCTGAGTGGAGCCTTCCGAAAACGGCCGGGGTTCCGAGGCGTGGTTTCGACCTTGGACGCATTTGAGCGTCGACCGCCGTAGCACGAGCTACTGCCGGGTGACGTTCGACCACCCTCCGATCAACACGATCACGGCGACGACCGTCGTGGAGCTCGCCGAGCTCATTGGCCTGATCGAGCAGGATGCCGACCTCAACGTCGTCGTCTTCGACAGCGCCAACCCGGACTTCTACCTAGCCCATTACGACGCGGAGAACGACCCGAGCCGAACTGCGGCACTTGGAGTCGGTCCCACCGGAATGCACGCGTGGCTCGACCTTCTCGTGCGTCTCTCCCGGGCGCCGGTGGTCAGCATCGCCTCGATCCGGGGTCGCGCCCGTGGGGCCGGGAGCGAGTTCGTGCTGGGCTGCGACCTGCGGTTCGCCTCGCGCGAGAACACGTCGCTCGGCGAGTTCGAGGTCGGCGTGGATGTGGTCCCAGGAGACGCGCCGATGGCCCGGCTCTCCCGCTTGGTTGGGCGCGGCCGCGCGCTGGAGATCCTCCTGCTGGCCGACGATCTCGACGGACCGCGCGCGGAGCAGTACGGGTGCGTCAGCCGAGCGATCGTCGACGACCGGCTCGACGGCGAGGTGGATGCGATCGCGTCACGACTGGCGCGCTTCGAGCACGACGCGATCGCGCGCGCGAAGTCCTGTGTCGACAATGCCCTCGAACGGTCACCCGGGCGGCGCGTGCTCGAGGGGCTTCCAGACGGCTGAGATCACGCCGGGAGGAGCTCGGAGTCCGAGGCGGGAAGCCTTCGGGCCAGCTCTCGACGCGACCGGATGCCGAGCTTGGAGAACACCTTGCGCAGGTGCCACTCCACGGTGCGCGGGCTAAGGAACAAGCGCGCGCCGATCTCCGGGTTGGACAGCCCGTCGCGAGCGAGCCGCGCGATCTGCGACTCCTGCGCGGTCAGCTCGTCGCGGGTCTCCGTCCGGCGTTTTCGCACCGTCGCGCCGGTCGCCAGCAGCTCACCCCGGGCGCGCTCGGCGAACGCCTCCATGCCGATCGCGGCGAACAGCTCGTGGGCCGTGCGGAGCTGGGCGCGTGCGTCGACGCGACGATTCTCGCGGCGCAGCCACTCGCCGTACAGCAGATGAGCGCGGGCGTGCTCTGGGCGCAACGGGGTGCGGCCGAGCCGCCGGATCGCCTCCTGGTAGAGGTCGTCGGCGACCTGGCCCTCGCTCACCAGCGCCCGGGACCGCGCTGCGATTCCCGCCGCCCAGTCGGTCGGAGCGACGGCCGTGGCCGCCAGAACACGGTCGAGCGCTTCGCGTGCCAGCTCCGTCTCGTCACACCTGCTTGCAGCCTCCAGCAGCTCGATCGCGGCCCAGACCGACACGAACAGCTCGGGCGTGTCGTCGCTCGCTTCCTGCGCGGCCACGATCGCCTCGCGATAGCGGCCAAGACCGTTTAGGAGCACCGACCGAGCCCAGCGGGCGTACTGGACCGCGGTTCCCTGGCCGCCGGCCGTGAACTCCTTGATCGTGGCGCCGATCAGGCCCGAAGTGTGCTTTTCGCGGCCCTGAAAGCCGGCGTGTACCAGGGCGCCGTACGGCGCGACCCGGCCTCCCGTGGCCTCGGTGACGGCATCGGCCTCGGCGACCAACGACGTGGCCCTGCCGAACTCTCCGCCCAACGTGGTGGCCTGGGCCATCACGTTGACACTCACCGCCAGCACGGTGAGAGCGCCGGCCTCACGCGCGAGCTCGACCCCGCGCCTGGCCACCGCGAGGCAGGTCTCGTAATCCCACACCATCACGGCGGCCGCGGTCGCGAGCCACCCCCAGCGAAGGACTTCCTCGACTGGGACATCGTCACCCGCGAAGCCGGTCGCGGCCCGCTCCAGCACGGGGGCGGCCGAGGAGCGCCCTTCGGTGAACGCCAGCGAGAACCCGTCCAGCAGCACGTCGGACGGACGACGGTCGGTCGGCATCGGGGCAGACCGAGCCTCGCGAGACACGTCGTGCAGGTTCACAGAGCTCGCAAGCCGACCGGCGAACAGCGCCGAGCTCCATGCGTCGAGGTACGTCTCGCGCGCAAGCTGTGGTTCGAGCGACTCGAGCGCCTTGGCGGCTCGAAGGAGCAGCGCCGGCGCGGTGCCGCCGCGACTTTCGGAGTACGAGGCCTCGGCGCGCAGCAGGTCCAGGCGCGCCTGCTGCAGTTCGTCCAGCGGCCCGATCTCCGCTGCCGCCATCATCCCGCGAGCCGCATCGAAGGCCCCGGCCCGCAGACCGAAGTCGGCCGCCGCCAGCGCGCGCTCCGTCCGTCGCCTCGGGTCGCGTGTCAGCGCCACGGCGCGCTGCAGGAACGCGGCGGCCGCGGCGAGGCCCCCTCGCGCCTGCGCGCGCCCGGCCGAGTGCTCCAGCTCGGCCGCCACGTCTTCGTCGGGTGCGGCTGCCGCCAGCGCGCGATGCCAGGCGCGGCGATCGGCGTCGGCCTCCGGATCGCTCACCTTCGCCAGGGCGCCGTGCACACCCTGCCGGTCCCCGGGCGACGCCGCCTGATAGACGGCCGACCGCACCAGAGGATGACGAAATCGAACACGCGCTCCGATCTCCAGAAGCTGCGCGTCCTGGGCCGGGGCCAGTGCACTCGCCTCGATCCCCAGCCTCTCGGCCGCGCGCCAGAGAAGCGTCGCGTCGCCCACCGGGTCCGCCGCCGCCAGCAGCATCAGCTGCTGCGACGCCCGAGGCAATTCACCGACGCGCCGCATGTAGTGGTCCTGGATGTGACCGGGGAGATCTGTTGCGACAGGGAGTGTGAAGCCGCCGGCCAGCTCTGCCGCGCCGATGCTCCGAGGCAGCTCCAGCAGCGCGAGCGGATTGCCGCGGGTCTCGGCGATGATCCGGTCGCGGACCCGGTCGTCGAGCCGGCCAGGGGTGGCGTTCGCAAGCAGGGCGCGCGCGTCCTCCTCGTCCAGTCCCCCGAGAGGCAGCTCGGGCAGCCCCGCGAAGTCGCCCTTGTTCCCCGGCTCTCGAACACCGAACACGATCGCCACGGACTCCGCGAGCAGTCGCCGCGCGACGAATCCGAGGACCTGGTCCGAAGCATCGTCCAGCCACTGCGCGTCATCCACCACGCAGAGCAGCGGCTGCTCCTCGGCAACCTCGGACAGCAGGCTGAGCACGGCGAGCGCGACCAGGAACCGGTCCGGAGTACCTCCGGACGAGCGGCCCAACGCGACGCTCAACGCGTCACGCTGAGGCTTGGGAAGAGCATCGATACGGGAGAACATCGGCGCGCACAGCTGATGCACGCCGGCGAACGGCAGCTCCATCTCGGCCTCGACGCCCGCGATCTGGGCGACGCGAAAGTCAGAAGCCTGTCGCGCGGCATGCCGCAACAGCGCGGTCTTGCCGATACCCGCCTCGCCACGGACGACGAGGACGGCGCTCTGACCCTGACGCACGTCCGCGAACACCTGCTCGAGTACTGCGCCCTCGCGAGTCCGGCCCAGGAACCCTGGCGCACGGTGGGCGGCCATTTGGCGCCAACCCTATCGGAGAGGAAATCAAGTCCGTTACGGCAGGATCAGATGCAAGTCGCCGAACTCGTGCCAGCGGTATCCGTGCGCGTGGGCGGCGCGGTAGGAGCTTTCGAGCAGCGCAGCGCCGGCCGCCGCCTCCAGCACGTCGAGGTGGGACGAGTCGGGTTCGTGCCAGCCGGTCAGCAGGCCGTCGACGGCGGTCAGACCGCCCTCCGGGGTCACGGTCAGGTCGGTGACTCCCGCCCCGGGCGTGATCGATCCATCGGGCGCCGCCACGGTCTCGAGTGCGCGAACCACGGTGGTCCCCACGGCGACGACCCGTCCGCCCCAGGCGTGCACGGCGTTGACGAGCCGTGCGGTGGCCGCCGGCACCCGGTAGCGCTCCGGGTGCGGCCGCTCCCCACGCTCGAGCGAGGAAACCCCGGTGTGGAGCGTCACGGGCGCCACCAGAACGCCCCGGGCGACGAGTTCGGTCACGAGCTCGGCGCTGAAGGGCCGGCCCGCGCTCGGCATTTCGGCGCTGCCCGGGTCGAGCGCGAAGACGGTCTGGTAGGCGTCGATCGGCCAGGCCTCGTCCGCGTGCGGGTAACGGATCGGATGGCCGTGGTCGCGCAGGTAGTCCTCGAGCGGTTCCGGAACCGACAGGCGGGCGAGGCAGAGCCGCCGTCCGTCCGCGTAGGGCGCGACCAGGTGGGCGCTCGCTCCCCCGGGGAGCTCTACGACGGCACCGATCGGCGGCCGTCCGAAGCGTCCCCGATCGCTCGCCCTGAGCTCGACGATCCAGTCCCCGTCCGCAGCCGGTGTCGACAGGTGCAGCTCGACCGCGACCCCGTCGACTCGCCCCGGCAGCGCGGCCGGCAAGGTGGCCGAGGTGTTGACCACGAGGAGGTCGCCGGCAGCGAGGAAGCGCCATAGCTCGCGGAACCGCGCGTGCTCCAGCTCGCCCGAGCCGCGCGAGGCGACAAGCAGGGCCACGTCGTCACGTGAGCGGCCCAGTGCCTCTGGCGGCGCGTGGACGTCCCGGGGCCGAGCGAGCGCCGGCGTGCTCATCGGGGCGACGCCGCCAGCGTGCGGGCCTGGTAGCGGCCGTTCGGCTCAGAGCCTTCGATCAGAGCCAGCAGCCCGGGCACGCTCTCCTCGGGCGGAGGGCGGTCGGAGATGTCCTCGCCGGGGAACGCCTCCTGGTGCATCTGCGTGCGCATGTCGCCTGGATCCACGCTGTACACGCGGAGCGCGGGATTCTCCGCAGCGAGGATCGCGGTCAGCTGCTCGAGCGCCGCCTTTGAGGACCCGTAGCCGCCCCAGCCCTCGTAGGCCTCGACGGCCGCGTCCGACGTGATGTCGAGGATCGCCGCCCCGGGCACGAGCCGAGGGAGCGCCAGCTGGATGAGCGCGAGCGGCGCGAGCAGATTCACCTGGTACACGCGCTCGAGCTCGGCCAGCGGGTAGTCGGCGAGGGGCGGCTGCGGGCTCGGACCGAGCAGGCTGGCGTTGTTCACGAGCAGGTCGATCCGCTCTCCGGCCGCCTCTACCAGCTCCCGCCTGTGGCCCGGGTCGGCGACGTCGCCGGCGATCGCGACGATCCGCTCGAGTCCGGCCGTGGCCTCCTCGAGCGCGTCCCCTCCGCGCGCGTCAACGACGAGTCGCCAGCCGCGCTCGGCGAGCGCGCGCATGAGCGCGAGGCCGAGTCCGCGGGAGGCACCGGTGATGATTCCGACGGGCATGACGGCGATGATGCATCTTCAACCGCACTTGAAGTCAAGTGCGGGTGCACCGCTGCGCTCGGTGCCAGCGGCTTCGCTACCTTCGGTCTACCGATGAGCAGCGACGAGGGCCTCACCCAGCTGCAGGCGCTTCTCGCGGAGCAGGCCGCGCTGCGGCGAGTCGCCACCATGGTCGCCGCCGGCACGCCCGCGCCGGCTCTCTTCGACCGGGTATGCGAAGAGCTCGGGAAGCTGCTCGCCGTCAAGGCCACCGACATGATCCGCTACGAGGACGAGCCCGTCGCGACGGTGGTCGGCTCCTGGACCGAGGGCGAAACGCCGTCGTTTCCGGTCGGCGAGCGCGTCCCGGCGGAGGGCGACACCGTGACCGCGAAGATCCGCCGGAGCGGGCGGCCCGAACGCGTGGACGACTACGAGCACGTGGAGGGCGAGCTGGCGGCCAGGCTGCGCGAGTTCGGGATCCGCTCGGTGGTGGGAGCTCCGATCCATGTGGCCGGTCGCCTCTGGGGTGCGCTCATGGCGAGCAGCGAGCTGGCGAACGCGTACCCGCCCGAGACCGAGGCGAGGATCGGCAGCTTCGCCGAGCTGGTCACCGCAGCGCTCGCCAACGTGGACGCGCGTGAGCAGCTGGCCGCCTCGCGCGCCCGGATCGTCGAGGCCGCCGACGCCGCCCGGCAACGCATCGAGCGCGACCTCCACGACGGCGCCCAGCAGCGGCTCGTCTCGCTCGCGCTCAGTCTCCGGCTTGTCGAGTCCAACCTCGAACCGGGCTCCGCGGCGACCCGCGAGCTCGCGGCTGCGCGCGCCGAGCTCGACGCCGCGCTCGAGGAGCTCCGCGAGCTGGCTCGCGGGATCCATCCGAGCATCCTCACCGACCGTGGCCTGGAGGCCGCGCTCGGGGCCGTGGCCGGACGCTGCACGGTGCCGGTCGAGCTCCACTTGGACGGCTGCGGGAAGCTGCCGCTGTCGGTGGCGACGACTGCCTACTTCGTGGTCGCCGAAGCCCTCACGAACGCCTCCAAGCACGCCAACGCAGACCGGATCGAGGTGCGGGTCGCGGTCGTCGACGGGCACGGGATCGTGGAGGTGCGCGATGACGGCATCGGCGGCGTCGATCCCGCGCGGGGGTCGGGACTGAGCGGGCTCGCCGACCGCGTCAGCGCGCTCGGCGGCACGCTCGAAATCGAGAGCCCGGTCGGCGCAGGAACGGAGATACGTGCGCGGATACCGGTCCCGGCGCCGGGCGACGGGAGCCGTCAGGCCGGCGCGGCTGTCGAATACGCGCCCGCGTGATGCGGCAACCCTTCGGCCCGCGGGCCGAGCGGCGGGGCCGACTCAGACGAAGCGCCGCACGAACGCGAGCGCCGTCTCGGCGACCTCGCGCCAGCCGCTGTCGATCGTCAGCGAGTGACCCCGGTTGGGCATCTTCTTGAGCTCGGTCACGCCCGGGTTGCGCTTCTGTCGCTTGTAGGCGGCGT
>DASZJZ010000201.1:0-4662 GCA_035947555.1 Thermoleophilaceae bacterium
GAAGGCCGCGGACCTGCCGTGGCGCTTCTGCGACGCGGACAGCCGCGACGTGTCGCGGCCGTGGCCGGCGGCGATGCGGGTGCGGAGGGCCGAGGCAGCGCCGGCCGCATAGCGGCCACAGGGCTACGCCGCCCGCCGCACCCGCATCGCCGCCGGCCACGGCCGCGACACGTCGCGGCTGTCCGCGTCGCAGAAGCGCCACGGCAGGTCCGCGGCCTTCGTTATTCCGATCCGCTCGCCCACCACCACACGCGGCTCGCGCGTCCTCGCCTCGCGGGCCAGCACCTCGATCGGGCCGTCCACCAGCGAGGTGCCGTTCAGAGCCAGCCCGATCCCGAGCGCCTGCGTCAGCTTTCCGGGGCCGTTGCACAGCTCGTCGTCTCGGGCCACGCCCCGCCGCGACCGCATGACCTCGACGCCCTCGACCGGCTCGAGCGCGCGGATCAGCACAGCCGCCCCCACACCCTCTTCCTCCGCCACGGCATTGAGCAGCGAGTGGATCCCGTACGAGAAGTAGACGTAGGCGTGGCCGGGCGCGCCGAACAGCGTGCGGCTGCGCGACGTGACCCCCGCGTAGGCGTGACAGGCCGGCTCCTCCATGTGGTAGCTCTCGGTCTCGACGATCCGTCCGGCCGTCTCGCCGTGCCGCACCACGCAACCGACGAGGTCCCGCGCCACGTCGTGCACCGAGCGCTCGTAGAAGGGGCGGCCGAGCCTCATGCCTCGCTCAATATGTGCCGCGCCGAGGCGAGCTGGTCCCGCACGCGCGCAAGCGAGGTGCCGCCCTCCGAGACCTTCGACTCGAGCCACGACTGCTGCACGAGCATGTCGCGGAAGCCGTCCGGCGGCACCTCCGGCGCCAGCTCCTGCACCTCGGCGTCGGTCAGCTCCGACAGCGCCTTGCCGCGCTCCTCGGCCCCCCGGACCAGGCCCCCCACGACCCCGTGCGCCTCGCGGAACGGCACGCCCTGGCGCACTAGCAGGTCCGCCACGTCGGTCGCGGCGATCGACTCGTCCGAGGCCGCGGCCGCCATCCGCTCGCGGTCGAACTCGATCCCGATGAGCATCTCGCGCGCCACGCGCAGGCACAGCTCGAGCGTGTCGATCGCGTCGAAGAGCGGCTCCTTGTCCTCCTGGAGGTCCTTGTTGTAGGTGAGCGGCAGGCCGTGCAGCACGCCGTGCAGCCCTGCCAGCCGCCCGACGATCCGCGGCGCCTTCGCGCGCAGCAGCTCCGCGGCGTCGGGGTTGCGCTTCTGCGGCATCAGGCTCGAGCCCGAGGCGAAGGCGTCCGGGACCCGGCAGAAGCCGAACTCCGCGGTCGACCACAGCACGATCTCGGTCCCGAGCTGCGACAGATGCCCCGCGCAGGTGGCGGCGGCGCTCAGGTAGTCGAGCACGAAGTCGCGGTTCGAGACCGCGTCGAGCGAGTTCTCCGCAATGCCGCGGAAGCCGAGCTCCTCGGCCACGTACATGCGCGTGGTGTCGAAGTTCACCCCCGCGAGCGCGCCCGCGCCGAGCGGCAGCTCATCGGTGGCGGTCATGCAGAAGTTGAAGCGCTGAGAGTCGCGCCGGAACTTCCAGAACCAGGCCAGCAGGTGGTGTGACAGGTACACGGGCTGCGCGCGCTGAAGGTGGGTGTAGCCGGGCAGCGGCCAGTCGAGGTGGCCCTCGGCGAGCTCGACCAGCGTGCTCATCAGCCCGTGAAGCAGCGTGCGCGCCTCCAGGCTGTGCGCGCGCACCAGCATCGCGACGTCGGTGGCCACCTGGTCGTTGCGCGAGCGGGCCGTATGGAGCTTGCCCCCGACCGGGCCGGCGATCTCGGTCAGGCGACGCTCGATCGCCATGTGGATGTCCTCGTCACCGTCGGCGACCTCGAAGCGGTCCTGCTCGATCTCGTCCCGGACCGCCGCGAGGCCCCGCTCGATCTCCCTCAGGTCCCCCTCGCCCAGGATGCCGGTACGGGCGAGCATGCGGGCGTGGGCCAGCGACTGCTCGATGTCGTAGGGCGCGAGCCGGTAGTCGAAGGCGATCGACGAGTTGAGCGCCTGGAACAGCGGATCCTGGGGGTCCCGGAAGCGGCCCATCGCGACTCGGCAGGCTAGCCAGTCCGAGCGGCGCCGGCTGGGCCGGGTGCATGCGGAGCGCCCGGACAGGCGGCCGCGCCGCTCGGGAGTGCGCCGCTCCGGCCCGAGCGGCTCCGCGCGCTCGGCCTAGGATGCCTTCGCCTTGATCGAAGTCCGCAAAGCCACGCCCGACGACTTCGCCCGCGCCGCCGAGCTGCTCCACCACAGCGCCGCCGACATGTACGACCGCTTCGCCGGCGGCCGCCGGCGCGCCCTGAGCGTGCTCGAGCGCTCGCTGGCAGAGCCCGGCAACGCCTCGAGCGCCGACGTGGTCTGGGTCGCGGCCGTGGACGGGGAGGTGGCCGGCGCGATGGCCGCCTTCCCGGTGGACGAGGCGGGCGACCGGGCCCGGTCGTTCCTGTGGCTCGCGCTCCGCCACGCTCCGCCGTGGCGCTGGCCGGTGGCGCTGTACCTGTATTGGGCCGGTGGCCGGGCCGCGCCGAGCCCGCCGGAATCCGCCCTGTACGTCGACGCGCTCGCTACCGATCCGGCCTTCCGCCGCCGCGGCGCGGCGCGCGCCCTGCTGGCGGAGGCCGAGCGGCGCGCGCGCGAGCGGAGCCTGCCCGCCGTGGCGCTCGACACCACGATTGCGAACGAGCCTGCCCGCGCGCTCTACGCGAGCGAGGGCTTCGACGAGGTGGCCTACCGGCCGCCCGGGCGCGGGCTGCCCGGGTTCGTGGCGCTCGTGAAACCGCTGAGCTGAGCGGACTCGATCACTTCGCGCAGCGCGGCGGCCACCTGCTCCACCTCGCCCTCCGTGAGCTCCGGGAAGAACGGCAGGGCGACCGAACGGGCGGCCACCTCCTCGCATACGGGGAACGCGCCCTCGCGGTAGCCAAACCGCTCGCGGTAGACGCTCATCAGGTGGATTGCCGGCAGGTAGGGCTTCGTGTCGACGCCCCGCTCGCGCATGGCGACGACTGCCGCGTCGCGATCCACACCTGACGGCAGCTGCACCACGTAGACGAACCAGGAGCGGCGATCGCCGTCGGAGTCCGGACAGGGCAGATCGAGCCCGTCGACATCCGCGAGCGCCTCGGCGTAGAGCGCCGCCACACGGGAGCGTCCGTCGAGCAGCTCGTCGAGCCGCTCGAGCTGAGCGAGGCCGAGCGCGCACGACAGCTCGTCGAGGCGGTAGTTGAAGCCCAGCCGGTCGTGGTCGAGCCAGCCCATGTCGGGGGCGCGGCCCTGGTTGCGCTCGGAGTCGATGCGCTCCTTCGCGCCGGCGTCTGGGCACACGACGGCGCCGCCCTCGCCGGTGGTGAGCTGCTTGTTGGGATAGAAGCCGAAGACCGAGAGGTTGCCGCGGGCGCCCACGGGCGTGCCATCCGCGTGGACCGCCCCCAGCGCCTCGCAGGCGTCCTCGACGATCCAGAGGCCACGCTCGAGGGCCAATGCCTCGAGGGTGGGCATGTGGGCTGGGTAGCCGAAGATGTGCACCGGCAGCAGGCCTACAGTGCGCGTCCCCACCGCCGCTGCCGCCGCCTCCGGGTCCAGGTTCAGCGTCCGCGGATCGATGTCGCAGAAGACCGGCTTCGCGTTCTCGTAGAGGACGCAGTTGGCGGAGGCCACGAAGGAGAACGGGGTGGTCACCACCTCGTCGCCGGCCTCGATCCCCGCAGCCCGGATCGCGAGGTGCAGACCGGCGGTGCCGCTCGAGACGGCGGAGACCGGCAGATCCCGAAGCCGGGCGGAGAGGGTCGCCTCGAAGGCGGGCAGCGTTGGACCGAGCGCCAGGCGCCCGGAGCGGAGGGCGGCGAGGACTGCGGCCTCCTCGGCGGGGCCGATGCTCGGCCGCGCGAGCGGGATCAAGGCGGGGCCGCCGCGCGAGGTCCGGCCGAGCCATCTGCGGCGGACCCCGCAGACTCGGGCGCGGCGCGGGCCCGCTCGTGCTCCCTGCGGCCCGGCAGCATGCCCGCCTCGAGGGAGTCCACGAGGGCCTCCCAGCTCGCCTCGATGATGTTCTCGGAGACGCCGATCGTGCCCCAGGTGTCCGCGCCGTCGCTGGCGTCGAGCAGCACGCGCGTTACGGCCCCGGTGCCCTTCCGCTCGTCGAGGATCCGCACCTTGAAGTTGACGAGCTGGATGTCGCGGAGGTGCGGGTAGCGCTCGCCGATCGCGTCGCGCAGCGCCTTGTCGAGCGCGTTGACCGGGCCGTTGCCCTCGGCGGTCCGCACGTAACGCTCGGCGTCCACCCAGATCTTGATCGTCGCCTCGGTCTCCACCCGGCCGTCGGCGCGCTTCTCGACGATGACCCGGAAGCTCTCGAGCTCGAACAGCGGCGTGTACTCATCCGCCTCGCGCCGCAGCAGCAGCTCGAACGAGGCGTCGGCGGCCTCGAACGACCAGCCGTCGGCCTCCAGCACCTTGACCTGGTCGACCACGCGGCCGATGACGTCGGAGTGGCCCTCGAGGTCCGCCGGCCCCTCGCCCACGAGTGCCCGGAGGCTCGCCACGGCGGCGGAGGGGTCCTCCGGCCAGAGCCGGCTCATCTCCCTCGGCAGGTCGTCGACGTCCCACCGGTCGGCCACCAGACGCC
>DASZJZ010000202.1:0-10466 GCA_035947555.1 Thermoleophilaceae bacterium
CCGGCGAGCGTTTCGAGCTCCCGCCAGGCGCGCGCGGGGTCGAGCTCGGCCCAGCCGAGCGCGGCAAGCGCCGAGTCCCAGTTCCACTGGTGCGGGTACGTCGCGCGCGAGGGGACGGTGTAGCCGCCGCTGTCGTTCTCGCGAAGCACGTTCTCCGCGGTGGGGCGGAGGTCGGTTCCTGGGAACTTCAGCACGGTTGCCGTCATGACCTACATCAATAGGTCGGCGCGTGGCGCCCTCTACCTGAGCCTTGGACGCCGGCGCCTCGGCCGTCGGACTCGTGCGACGGCGTACCCGCCGCCGCCGCCGACCAGCCCGATCGCGAGCACGGCCGATCCGATCTTGAGCAGCGGGCCGAGCCGGTCGAAGCGCATGATGCGCCAGCCCTCTGCGCGCGCGACCCTCTCGAGCGCCGCGTCCGGGTTCACCGCCACCGGGTTGCCCACCGCCCGCATCATCGGCAGGTCCGACTCGGAGTCCGAGTACGCATAGGAGGCGCTCAGGTCGATGCCCTCGCGGGCGGCGATCTCGCGGATCGCCTCGGCCTTGCCCTCGCGATAGGTGAACGGGCCGTCCGGACGGCCGGTGTAGACCCCCTCGCGGACCTCCGAGCGCATTCCGATGCCGCCGTCGAGCACCAGCACGTGGGCCAGCACGTCGGCCAGCTCCTGCGAAGCGGCGGTGACGATGTAGGCCGGGCGGCCGGCGTCCTGGTGCGCGTACGCCTCGCGCAGGACGTCCTTGTAGAGCAGCGGCAGGATGCCCGCCAGCACGTCGGGCCCGAGCCGCTGGAGGTCGACCACGCGCTGGCCGGCGATCGCGTCGAGGATGCGCTGGCGCAGGGCGTCTGTGCTCTCGTCCGTGGAGCCCTTGACCCTGAACTTCAGGTTGGCCCAGACGTCGCGCACCAGCCGCCGCCGGGACACCATCCCGTGCTTGTAGGCGGCGCGCGCGAAGTGGAGCGCGCTCGAGCCTTCGATGAGCGTCTTGTCGAGGTCGAAGAAGGCTGCGCCCCGCGGCTCAGCCGCCATTCACTTCAATGATGACGGCATCGCCCTGGCCGCCGCCGGAGCAGATCGCGGCCACGCCGAGCCCGCCGCCGCGGCGGCGCAGCTCGTTCGCCAGCGTCATCAGTATCCGCGCGCCGCTCGCGCCGATCGGGTGGCCGAGGGCGATCGCGCCGCCGTTCACGTTCACCTTCGACTCGTCCACGCCGAGCATGCGCATCGAGTTGAGCGCCACCGAGGCGAACGCCTCGTTGATCTCGAACAGGTCGATCTCGTCGACCGACAGTCCGGCCTTCTCGAGCGCCGCCTTCGTCGCGTTGGCGGGCGTGCGGGCGAGATAGGGGAAGTCGTCCGCTACGGCGGCCTGGGCGACGATCGTGGCGAGCGGCGTGCGGTCGTTCCGCTTGGCCCACTCGTCGCTCGACAGCACCATCGCGCCGGCCCCGTCGTTCACGCCCGGCGCGTTGCCGGCCGTGTGCGCACCCTCCTTGTGGAACGCCCCCTTGAGCTTGGAGAGCGCCTCGAGGGAGGAGCCCCGGCGCGGCGCCTCGTCCACCTCGACCGTCGTGTCGCCCTTCCGCGAGGACACGGTGACCGGCACGATCTCCTCGGGCAGGCGGCCCTCGTCGGTCGCCTGGATCGCGAGGTCATGGGAGCGGAGCGCGAACTTGTCCATGTCCGCCCGCGTGATCTCGAGCTCCTCGCCGACCTCGTCGGCCTCCTCGCCCATGTGCTTGCCGGTGAAGGGGTTGGTGAGGCCGTCGTGGACCATCGCGTCGAGCGCCTTGGCGTCGCCCATGCGGTAGCCGAAACGGGCCTGCTTGAGCATGTATGGGGCGTTCGACATGGACTCCATGCCGCCGGCCACGGCCAAGTCGAGGTCGCCGGCCCGCACCGCCTGGTCGACCATCCCCGCCGAACGCAGGCCGGAGGCGCACACCTTGTTGACGGTCTCCGACGAGACCTCCTTCGGGATGCCCGCCTTCATCTGGGCCTGGCGGCTCGGGATCTGGCCCTGCCCAGCCTGGAGCACCTGCCCGAACACCACGTGCTCGACCTGGTCCGGGCCCACCTCGGCGCGCTCCAGCGCTGCGGCGATGGCGGTGCCGCCGAGGTCGGTGGCGTCGAGCGAGGCGAGGCCGCCGCCCATCTTGCCGAACGGGGTGCGGGCGGCGCCGAGGATCACGGTCTTGGGCATCGGGTCATGTCTCCTTTCGGGGATCGAAAACCTTAGCCACCGGGTATGGCTTCGCGTACGATGCGGCGCGCGGTCTCGATCGCGATGGTGGCGCTCGGGCTGTTGCCGGCCACCGCAAGCGCACAGGGGGTCGACCTCACCTGCCAGTTTGCCCTGACGAGGCTCGACCACACGACCACGAACGTCCTGGCCCTCGATACGAACGCCGTCTACTGGGCGACGCACTACGCCGCGGCGCCCGGCAGCCGCATCAGGATCGAGGGCCATTACCCCTTCGCCCGCTACTTCTCGTGGAACGTGTACGACGCGGCCGGTCGGCCGATCGACGCACTCAACGACACGCAACTCCAGCCGGATCCGAACAGTCCCGGCACCTACACCGCGTTCGTCGAGTTCGGGGCGAGACCGGAGAATCCAGCGCCGAACACGATGTACACGGGGGACTCTCCCACCGGGCAACTCTGGTATCGCGTGTACGTGCCCGACGAAGGCCGCGATGCCAAGGGAGGTGTGCCGCTCCCGAAGGTGATGCTGAACGGTCCCGGGCCGGGCGCCGAGGCGTGCCGAGAGACTCAGGCGCCCTACCTGCCCACCCCGAGCGCGCCCGCGCTGCCCGACCCGACTCCCGACGGCGACGGCTACCCCGGCCGTAACCCGCCCGAGTGGCGCCTGTTCGAGAACCTCTGCGGCTCGGCCGTCGACATCATGCTCGACAACGAGACCGGCGAGGCCTGGCACCCACAGGCGCGCGGAAGCTGCGGCGACGGCCCCGGGTTCTTCTCGAACCGCGACATCGCGTATGTGTTCACGGGGACGTCGCGCGGGTTCGGCGAGGTGCTGGTGCTAGGGGGCCGGGCGCCGACCCTGCAGCAGCTGCGGTACTTCTCGTTGTGCCAGTACGAGCCCGCGACGCAGCGGGTGATCGACTGCGCTCGCGACGACCGCATCCCGGTCGGCGCGGACGGCCGCTTCACGGTGGTGGTGTCGACGGCGGAGTCCCGGCCGGCCAACGCGCGGGTTGAATGCGGCGTGGCGTGGATCGAGTGGGGCCCGCAGCCGCAGGGGCTCCTGATCTACCGGCACATGCTGCCCGTGCCCGGGTTCGCGGAGGCGATCCAGAACGTGCCGGAGCCGGGCGCGGAGCGCGCGGTGATGGGCGAGTACTACCCGGAGGGCGAGTACCTGCCGGACCGGGCGGCGTTCGAGGCGCGGGGCTGCGGCGCCGCCTGAGCCCCGCCGGGCGACCTGAGGCCGGCCAGACATCAGCGCGGGTCCGGGGGCGCGAGCCCCCGGTCTCTCTACACTGCCCGGCCCATGGTGGCCGTCAGAGCGAGGAGGGGTGCGCCGGAGGAGACGGCCGCCGACACGCGGGTCGTCCCGCTGTTCGAGGGCGAGTCGCTCCGCGATGAGCGCCTTCAGCGGCTTGTGGAGCTCGGCGAGGCCAAGCCCGGCCTCAAGAAGGTCGCCGTCGCGCACGAGGACGCCCCCGGCGGCGGTCAGCGCCGGGTGCTGATCGCCGGCCTCGGGAAGCGCGACGAGCTCGATGCCGAGCGGGCGCGGGTGGCGGCGGCCGCCGCTGCGGCGCGCGCCAAGGAGCTCGGCACCGTGTCGCTCTCCTGGGACGCGCCTGCGGGCGACGGCGTGGCCGGCGCCATCGTCGAGGGCACGCTCCTGAACCTGTACTCGTTCGACCGCTTCAAGTCGTCGTCCGACGGCGACGAGGGCAAGGACGACGGAGTTGAGTCGCTCGAGGTGGCGGGCGATGCGGTCGACGAGGCCGAGGTCGAGCGCGCGCGCGTCGCCGCCCACGCCGCCAACGCCGCGCGCGACCTCCAGAACCTCCCCGCGAACGTGGCCACCCCCTCGTTCCTGGCCGATCGCGCCGCCGAGATCGCGGCCGAGCACGAGGCGCTCGAGGTGGAGCTGCTCGATCGCCAGGGGCTCGTGGCGCGCGGCATGGGCGCCTTCGCCGCCGTGGCCCAGGGCTCCCACACAGAGCCCCGCCTCATCGTGTTGCGCTACCGCCCGCAGGACGCGACGGGGCCGCATCTCGGCTACGTCGGCAAGGCGGTGACCTTCGACACCGGCGGGATCTCGATCAAGCCCTCGGCGAAGATGCAGGAGATGAAGTTCGACATGTCGGGCGGCGCGGCCGTGATCGAGGCCACCGGCGCGATCGCCCGCCTGGCGCTGCCGGTCACGCTGACTGCCGTGGTGCCCTCCACCGAGAACATGCCGAGCGGTCATGCCGTGCGGCCGGGCGACATCGTCACCGCGATGAACGGCAAGACGATCGAGGTGAACAACACCGACGCCGAGGGCCGGCTGATCCTGGCCGACGCCCTCTGCTACGCGGTGGAGCAGGGCGCCGAGCGCCTGGTGGACATCGCGACGCTCACCGGTGGCGTGCTGGTGTCGCTCGGGCACACGCACGCCGGCCTCTGGTCGAACGACGACGACTGGTTCGCCTCGGTGGCCGCCGCCTCGGACACGACCGGGGAGATCGGCTGGCGCATGCCGCTCCACCCGGAGTACCTCGACCTGACCAAGGGCAGCGTGGCAGACCTCCAGAACGCGTCGGACCAGCGCGTGGCGGTGTCGAACTACGCTGCCGAGTTCCTGCGGCAGTTCGTGGACGACCGGCCCTGGGTGCACGTGGACATCGCCGGCACGGCGTGGGGAATGAGCCGCAACTACGTGGGGAAAGGCGCCAGCGGCTTCGGCACCCGGATGCTGATCGAGCTCGCTCGCAGAGCGGTTTCGTAGAGGTTTTCGGGCCGGTTTCCGCGCGTTTGGCCTTGTGTGACGTGGGTCACACAGCGGTTTAGGGTCCGACTGCCCTGGCTACGGTGACCGGGTAGCCGGAAATCGGCCCTGCTCGCGCGCGGGGGAGAGACGCGTGAGCTCGGCAAGCCCTGGCGGCGCCGTGCGCCGGCCGGGCAGTTCACCCGGAGGTGATGTTCTCTGTCTCGACGGAGAGCAGTTGTCGCGTGTGTCTGCGCGGCAGGTGCGGCGCTGGTCGCGCCTACGGCCGAGAGCCGTCCAACCGAGCAAATCCTTCAGTCCGAGACCGACGCGTTCGTGTCGCCCTCGAGGCTGCCCGGTGCGGCCGTACAACGCACGTACCTGAACCTGTACGCGAAGGCGGAGCGCCGCGGCGGCGATCCCGGCAGGAACATCCTGCTCAAGGGAGTCGCCACCGAGGACGACCGCGTGAGGTCGGCCACGAAGGCCGAGCTGCGCGAGTCGATCGGCGTCCTGAGGCGGATGACGACGTCCGTGCCCGTAGCGAGCGGCACGGCCGTGAGCGGAGCCGCCAGCCCGCAGCTCGAGGCTATCGCCGCCTGCGAGTCGGGTGGCGACCCGACCGCGATCGGAGGCGGCGGCCTCTACCGCGGTAAGTACCAGTTCACGTACGAGACGTGGGCGTCGGTCGGCGGCACCGGAGACCCGGCGGCAGCCCCCGAGGCTGAGCAGGACGCGCGCGCCGCGGCACTGCTCGCGCGTGACGGGGCCGGCCACTGGCCCGCGTGCGGGGGGTGAGCGCTATGCGACGCACCCTCCTGCTGGCGATGCTCGCCAGTGCACTGGCGCTCACGATGACCCTCGCCGCGGCCGCCGGTCCTGGTCCGCCTGGAGTGGGCCCGGCCGAGGCCGAGGCAGCCGCCGCGAAGAAGCCGCCGAAGCGCTTCCGCACGGGCTACCTGCGCTGGCGCGGGCGGCTGCAGCGGCACGACCTGTACGTCGGCCGTGACCTGCTCCCGCTAGTGCGGGCGGCCAACGGCGGCGCCCGGCCGCCCACGAAGCGCGAGCTGCGCCGCGCAATCCACCGGATGCAGCGTCGCTGGGCGCGCTACACGCGGACCACGCGGCGAGGCCGGAACGCCATGTTCAAGCTCAAGGTCCGGCGGGCGGTGCCGCGCTGGGGCAAGCAGCACCTGCGCAACATCCGCTGGTGCGAGTCGCGTAACAACCCGCGTGCCGTCGGCGGCGGCGGGGCGTTCCGCGGGCTGTACCAGTTCACGTTCAGCACGTGGTCCGTGGTGGGCGGAAGCGGCGACCCGGCCGTCGCGCCCCGTCACGAGCAGACGTGGCGTGCCTGGCTGCTGCTGAGCAGGCACGGGTCTGGGCACTGGCCTGTGTGCGGCTAGCCCGTTCCCGCACGACGTAGACGTACCGAAGAGGCCCGCCCGACCGGCGGGCCTCTTTCGTCCTAGCGGCGCGGCTCCTGGTACTCCTCGTCGCGTACGACCTCGCCCTGCTCGTTGCGCTCGAAGTGGCGCTCGCGCTCCTCGCCGGGCGTCTCGGTCCGCTCGTGGTGCTCGACGGCCTCGCCGCCCGAGGACCCGGCGGCGGTGGCACCGGTGCCGCTGCCGGCGGTCGCGCGGTCGTCCGCGACGGTGGGATCCGACTCGGTCGCACCGGCCGTGCCCGCAGTGCCCGCAGTGCCCGCGGCGGCCCCACCGGCGGCGGTCCCTCCACCGCCCTCGGCGTGCCGGCGGTCGAACTCCTCGGCGGCCTCCTGCTCGTCCATGTCGGGGTGGCGGGAAGCCGCCTCGATGTGGCGGTCGCGCGCCTGGCGATGCTGCTCCTCGGCCTCCGAAGCCCGCTCGCGGGCGAGCGCCTCCTGGCGCCGCGCCTCGGCGGCCTGGCTGTCGGCCTCCGCGCGGGTGCGGTCCGCTCGAGCGCGGTGCATCTCGGCCTCCCGACCGATCTCGCGGGCCTCCTCCCGGCGGCTCTCGAGCTGCCGCTGGCGGCCCCTGCGCCCGATGAACAGGAACAGCCCCAACAGAATCAGCGCGATCACGATGATGGCGATGATGAGCCCAGTGCTCATACCCCTCTCCTTCCTCGAAGGTCTGGAGACCGGGTACCCCGAACGCGCGGGGCCTACTCGGAAACCGCGGTCTCGGGGTCGCCCTGGGCGTCGCTGCCCGACTCGGCTTCGGCCTCGCCCTCCGACTC
Organism: Thermoleophilaceae bacterium; assembly: GCA_035947555.1. Lineage (GTDB taxonomy): Bacteria > Actinomycetota > Thermoleophilia > Solirubrobacterales > Thermoleophilaceae > JACVRW01. The sequence continues at coordinate 7,171 of DASZJZ010000202.1, forward strand.
CATCTCGGCCAGCTCCCGCTTCAGGACCTTGCCTGTCGCATTGCGGGGGAGCTCGTCGAGGAAGACGATCTCGCGCGGCACCTTGTAGCGCGCGAGGTTCTCCTTCACGTAGCCCTTGAGGTCGCCCTCGTCCGCCTGCTTGCCCTCCTCGAGCACCACGAAGGCCCGCAGGCGCTGGCCGAAGTCCTTGTCCTCGACCCCGATCGCGGCCGCCTCCGCCACGGCGTCGTGGCGGGACAGCACGTCCTCGACCTCCTTCGGGAACACGTTCTCGCCGCCGGAGACGATCATCTCGTCGTCGCGGCCCTCCACGAAGAGGCGCCCGCCGTCGTCGAAGCGGCCGATGTCGCCCGTCGCCATGAGGTTGCCGATCACGTCCTTCGAGCCGCCGCCGGTGTAGCCCTCGAAGAGCATCTCGTTGCCGACGAAGATGCGACCGGTCTCGCCCGGCGGCACCTCGCGCTTCTCCTCGTCGTAGAGCTTCACCACCGTGCCGCGCGGCGGGCGGCCCGCCGTGCCGGGAGCGGCGCGCATGTCCTCGGGCGTGGCGATCGACGCCCACGCCACCTCGGTCGAGCCGTACAGGTTGTAGAGGTTGTCGCCGAAGGCCTCCATCCACTCGACGGCGAGGTCGCCTGGCAGCGCCGAGCCGCTCGCCGCCACGACCTCGAGCGACGAGAGGTCGTACTTCTCGCGCGTCTCCTTCGGCAGCTCCAGGATGCGCTGCATCATCACCGGCACCACCACGAGCGACTCGCAGCGATGGCGCTCCACCTCGGCGAGGCAGGCCTCGGGGTCGAACTTGCGCCGCAGCACGTAGGTCGAGCCCAGGATGAGCCCGAGCGAGTAGTGGGCGAAGCCCCACGAGTGGAAGAGCGGCGCGGCGATGTGGCTCTTGTGACGCGCCTTGAGCGGGATCTTCGACAGCAGCGAGACCACCGGGTCCATCGACTGCGGGTTCGCGCGCGAGGCGCCCTTCGGCGAGCCCGTCGTCCCGCTCGTCAGGATCGTGGCGCGTCCCTCGCGGTCGGGCGGCACGACGTCAGAGGGGTCGCCGCCGGCGATCATCTCGCCGAGCGTCGGGTAGGGCAGGTCGTCGGAGTCGTTCCAGGCGATGAAGCGCTTGCGGCGCTTGGCGGCGTCGGACAGGAGGTCGCCGAACTCCTCGTCGTAGACGATCGCCTTCGGCTTCTCGCGCCCAACCACCTCGGTCAGCTGCGGGGCGGCGAAGGCGGTGTTGAGGTAGAGGGCGTCGGCGCCGAGCTTCGAGATGGCGGTGGTGGACTCGATGAAGTAGCGGTGGTTGCGGCACATCACGGCCACGCCGTCGCCCTCCACGATGCCGGCGTCGGAGAGCGCGTGGGCCAGGCCGTTCGTGCGCTCGTGGAGGTCGCGGAAGGTGAGCGTGCCGAGCTCGTCGACGATCGCCGTGTCGTCGGGAAAGCGGTTCGCCAGCGTGATGGCTCCCGCCGCCGGGCTGCGTCCCCAGCGGGCGAGCGTCTGCGCGACCTTCAGCAGGCGGTCCGGACGCATGGGGCGGATCACCCCGGCCTCGGCCAGGATCTTCAGCCCTCCGAGTGCGTACGCCACCCGGCCCGGCAGGCTCATGCCCTCGCTCACCCCCTGGATCCTTTCACGCCGCGCGCTCCCGCGACGCGGTTGCTTCCCTGGCGATCGGCGGCCAGCTCGACGGGGGACCCGGCGGGCGGCGGATCCGATGCGGCTCCCCGGCCGGGAGGCCGCTCAGCGCGGCGCGCACCTCGGGGCGGCGGAGCTGCGCGAGCGTCGTGCGCTCGGCCGTCTCGATCACCCGGCGGCGCCGCTTCACGCTCATCATGTTGCGCCCCATCGCCGCGAGGTCGTCCGGCGTGGGCTCGATCGTGATCACCTCGGTGCCGAAACGCCGCACCTTGCCGACCTCGTGCGCGAGCCGGCGGCCATTGGCGCCGCGGCTGAGGGCGCCGAGCCAGTCGCGCGGGTCCTGCGGCGTGCCGGGGGAGCCGGACAGCGGGTTGAGGCAGATGACGAGGTCGAGGTCGCAGCCGGCCAGGAGATCGACGCTCGAGGCCGAGCAGACGCCGCCGTCCACGTAACGGCGGCCGCCGATCTCGACGGGGCGGTAGAAGCCCGGGATGGCGCACGAGGCGGCGACCGCGTCGGCGATCCGGGCCTGCGGGGCGCCTGCCCGACCGAACGGGATGCGCCGGCCGCTCCGGTAGTCGCAGGCCACCGCCCAGAAGTTGGGGTGCTCGACCCAGCGGCCGGGCACGGCCCGGCTGATCACGTCCTTGAGCGGTTCTGTGGAGACCAGCCCCGCCGGCACCCAGCCGGCCAGCATCTGCAGCGGCGTGTGGCGCAGCGGATTGGACAGCGCTGTGAACGCCATCCGGAGCGAGCCGGGGCCGATCCCCGGGAAGCCGCGATGGAGGCGGAAGATCGCGCCGGCGGCGCGGTCGGCTTCGGCGGCCGGGCGCCCGTCCGGGCCGGTGAGCCCCTCGAAAGATTCGCCGTGTGAGTGGGCGACCATGAACCACGGCGGCACACCGGCGCTCAGCAGCGCTCCGATCATCGCGCCGGCGGACGTGCCGACGACGTGGTCGGCGCTACCGGGGTCCCACTCGGTTTCGCGCGCGAGGGCGTAGAGGGCGCCGGTGAGCCAGGCACCGCCCAGCACGCCCCCCGCTCCGAGCACCAGCCCCGCCTTCATGGACCTCCGGTTCCCCTCAGGGTCCTCTTGCAAAACGCGTTCGGCACTTGGTTCCAGGGTAAGTCGTGGTGTGTCCCGGCTGACCGTCGTCCTCCTGCTTGCGGCGATCGCCGCGGCCGGGTGCCAGTATCCGCGCGATCCGGACGGCACGCTCAACCGCGTGGAGGGCGGGGTGATGCGCGTCGGGGTGACCGAGGCCGATCCCTGGGTGCTGCTCGAGGGCGACCAGGCGGTGGGGGGCGTGGAGGTGGAGCTCGCGCGTCGCTTCGCCCGCGACGTGGGCGCGAGGATCGAGTGGGTGCCCGGCTCGGAGGAGTCGCTGGTCGACGCCGCCAAGGAGGGGCAGGTGGACCTGATCATCGGGGGCCTGACGAACGAGTCGCGCTGGGAGAAGGACGTGGCGCTCACACGGCCTTACGTGGAGACGCGGACGCTGGTGGGGATCCCGACCGGCGGCTCGTATCCCGACGACTTCGCCGGGGTGCCGGTGGCTGTGGAGCTCGGGAGCGAGGAGGAGGGACTGCTCGAGCAGCGCACCGACGCGCGGGTGGTGCCGGTCACCGACCTGGCCTCGCGGGCCGGCCGGCCC
>DASZJZ010000203.1:0-4577 GCA_035947555.1 Thermoleophilaceae bacterium
GGCGGCTGTTCGAGGAGGCCGGGTTCGAGAAGCTCGAGACGGCCTACGTGGACGCGCCGTGGGGCCGCGACGGCGGAGCGCCCTACGGGCTGGCGATAGCGGGGCGGAAGCCGGCCGGCGCGGGTACGCCTGCCGCTGCGGACGCACCCGCCGAGGACCTCCACGAGCCCTTCAGCCTCGTGCGCGGCGCTCGCTTCGCGGTCCGCTTCGTCCTCGGCTCGCTCGCGGGCGCGGCTTTCGTGCCCGTCGGGATCGCTCTCAACCTGCGCGCCCGGCGCGTCCGCAGGCGGGGCTGAGCCGTGGTGGCGGTCGCCGCCCGGCCCGTGACGGCCGTCTCGGTGCTGTGGCGCTTTGCCCGGCCGCACACCCTCATCGGCACCACCCTCAGCATCCTCGGCATCTACGCGATAGCCGCGGGCGAGCTCCCCGCCGTGGCGCTGGGCGACGGGCTCGGCGACCTCGCCCTGACCCTCCTCGCCGGGGTGCTCGTCAACGTCTACATCGTCGGCCTCAACCAGATCGAGGACGTGGAGATCGACCGGGTCAACAAGCCGCGCCTCCCCATCGCGGCAGGCGACCTCACGATCGGCGGCGCATGGCGAGTTGTCGCGGGAAGCGGGATGGTCGTGCTGATCCTGGCGTGGACCCAGGGCTGGGTGGAGGTCGTCGCGGTGGTCGCCGCGATGGCCATCGGCACCGCGTACTCGGCCGCTCCGCTGCGCCTCAAGCGCTACCCGGTGGTGGCCGCGGCGAGCATCTCGATCGTGCGCGCGCTGGTGGTGAACGTGGGGGTGTACGAGCACTTCGCGGCGTCGCTCGGCGGGCGTGCCGAGCTGAGCGCCGTGCCGGCCCCCATCGTCGCGCTCACGCTGTTCATGCTGCCGTTCTCGTTCGCGATCGCCGTGCTCAAGGACCTGCCCGACGCGAGCGGCGACAGGCTGTTCCGGATCGCGACCTTCACCGTTCGGCTCGGACCCCGCCGCGCCCTTGCCATGGGAATGGCGGCTCTCACGGCGGGATACCTCTGCATGGCCGTGCTCGGGCCCCTCCTGGTGCCGTCCGCCGACCCGTGGCTGCTGTCCGGAGGCCACTTGCTGGCGCTGGCGCTCCTGTGGCATTGGGCGGCGAGCACCGATACGGGAGACCACGCCGCCATCACGCGCTTCTACATGCGCGTATGGGTGCTGTTCTTCTTCGAGTACCTGCTGGTGCCCGCCGCGGTGCTGGCCGGTTAGCGTCCGCCCGGCCGCCGCGCGGGGCTATCGTGCGGGCCCGTGGATATCGCCGACCCGCTCACGCCCGCCAGGCTCGAGGCGGTCGCGCGCGGTGCCGCAGCGCCGGCTCTCGACGGGACCGCACGGGAGCGGATCCGGGCGGCGCGGGAGGTGGTGGAGGAGGCCGTCGCGCGCGGTGAGGCCGTCTATGGGGTGACCACGGGAATCGGCGAGCTGGCCAGCGTGCGGATCGCGCCCGCGGACGCCGAGCGGCTTCAGCTGAACCTCCTGCGGTCGCACGCCGTCGGAGCCGGGGAACCCCTTCCCGCGGAGGTGGTGCGGGGGATGACGCTCCTGCTCGCTGCGTCCCTCGCTCGCGGCCACTCGGGTGTGCGGCCGCAGCTCGTGGAGCTGCTGCTGGCCCTCCTCGAGCGCGGCGTGGTCCCGGTGGTGCCGAGCCGAGGCTCGGTGGGTTCCTCGGGCGACCTCGCTCCGCTCGCGCACCTCGGCCTCGTGCTCGTGGGCGAGGGCGAAGCGCTCTACGACGGCCGCCGCCTCGCCGGCGCCGAGGCGCTCCGGGCGGCCGGCCTCGAGCCGCTGCGCCTCACCGCCAAGGAGGGCCTCGCCATCATCAACGGCACGCACCTGATGACGGCCGCGGGAACCCTGGCCCTGCGCGACGCCGAGCGCCTGCTGCGTGCAGCGGTCATTGCCGTGGCGCTCTCGCTCGAAGCCTTCAAGGGATCGACTGTCCCCTTCGACGCCCGCCTCCACGACGTGCGCCGCCACCCGGGCCAGCACCGCGTGGCAGGCATGCTGCGCGAGCTTCTCGCGGGCAGCGAGGTCGTGGCAAGCCACGCCGATTGCGGCCGGGTGCAGGACCCCTACACGCTCCGCTGCGCGCCGCAGGTGATCGGCGCGGTGGCCGACGCGCTCGACTACGTGGCGAACCCGCTCGAGCGCGAGCTGGCGGCCGTGACCGACAACCCGCTCGTGTTCCCGCAAGACGGGGACGTGGTCAACGGGGGCAACTTCCACGGTCAGCCGCTGTCGCTGCCGCTCGACCACCTGGCGCTCGCCCTCACCGAGCTGGCCTCCTACAGCGAGCGCCGCACCTACGCGCTGCTGTCGCCGAGCTATGCCGAGCTGCCGCGGTTCCTCTCGCCCACGCCGGGCCTCGGCACCGGGCTGATGATCGCCCAGTACGCGGCGGCGGCGCTCGTGAACGAATGCCAGGTGCTGGCCCATCCCGCGGGCGCCGGCTCAATCCCCACGTCGGCGGGGCAGGAGGACTTCAACTCGATGGGCGCCTGGGCCGCCCTCAAGGCGCGCACGGTGGTGGAGCACACCGCCCGGGTGATCGCCACGGAGCTCGTGTGCGCCTGTCAGGGGCTCGAGTTCCACCGGCCGCTTCGCACGACACCGCGACTGGAGGACGCCGTGGCCCGCGTCCGTGAGACCGTGCCGCGGGTGGAGGAGGACCGCTCGCTGGCGGACGAGATCGGGCGGCTGGCGGAGGCGATCCGGACCGGAGCGCTGACGCTCTGATGCGCTGCCGCGGCTGGCATCAGGAGGCGGCCCTCCGGATGCTCGAGAACAACCTGCATCCCGACGTGGCCGAGAACCCCGCCGAGCTGATCGTGTACGGCGGAATCGGCAAGGCGGCCCGCAACCGCGAGTGCTATGAGGCCATCCGTCGCGAGCTGCAGGCGCTCCGCGACCACGAGAGCCTGCTCGTGCAGTCGGGCAAGCCGGTCGGCGTGTTCGAGACGCACGAGCTGGCGCCGCGCGTGCTGATCGCCAACTCCAACCTCGTGCCGCGCTGGGCCACCTGGGAGCACTTCAACGAGCTGGACCGTGCCGGGCTGATGATGTACGGGCAGATGACCGCCGGCTCCTGGATCTACATCGGGAGCCAGGGCATCGTGCAGGGCACCTACGAGACGTTCGCCGCAGCCGCGAGCGCCCACTTCGACGGCTCGCTCGCCGGGCGGCTCGTATTGACGGCCGGCCTCGGCGGCATGGGCGGCGCCCAGCCGCTCGCGGTGACGATGAACGGCGGCTGCGCGCTGTGTGTGGAGGTGGACCTGCGGCGGATCGAGCGTCGCATCGAGACCGGCTACCTGGACGAGCGGGCGGCCGACCTCGACGACGCGCTGCGCCGGCTCGAAGCGGCTCGACGGGAGCGGCGCGCTCTCTCGATCGGCCTGCTCGGCAACGCGGCCGAGGTCGTCCCGGAGATCGTGCGGCGCGGGGTGGAGGTCGACGTGGTCACCGACCAGACGAGCGCCCACGACCCCCTGAACGGCTACATCCCGGCGGGACTGACGGTCGAGCAGGCTGACGCCCTGCGGCGCTCGGCCCCGGACGAGTATCTGAAGCGGGTGGGGGAGAGCGCCGTGGCCCACGTGGAGTCGATCCGCGCGCTCGCGCGAGGCGGCGCGGCGGCCTTCGACTACGGCAACGCGCTGCGCGGGCTCGCGGCCGACCACGGCGCCGAGGGCGCGTTCGACTACCCGGGCTTCGTGCCGGCGTACATCCGGCCCCAGTTCTGCGAGGGGCGCGGGCCGTTCCGGTGGGTGGCGCTGTCGGGCGATCCCGAGGACATCCACCGCACCGACGACGTCATCCTCGACCTGTTCGGCGACCAGGAGCCGGTGGCGCGCTGGATCCGGCTGGCGAGGGAGCGGATCCAGTTCCAGGGGCTGCCGGCGCGGATCTGCTGGCTCGGCTACGGGGAGCGGCACCTCGCGGGGCTGCGCTTCAACGAGATGGTGCGGTCGGGGGAGCTGCGCGGGCCGATCGTGATCGGCCGCGACCACCTGGACGCGGGGTCGGTGGCTTCCCCCGAGCGCGAGACCGAGGGCATGCGCGACGGCTCCGACGCGGTGGCCGACTGGCCCATCCTGAACGCGCTGCTGAACACGGCGTGCGGGGCGAGCTGGGTCTCGGTGCACCACGGCGGCGGGGTGGGGATGGGACGCTCGATCCACGCGGGGCAGGTCTGCGTGGCCGACGGCTCGGAGCAGGCGGACGAGCGGCTGCGGCGCACCCTCACCGCCGATCCCGGACTCGGAGTGGCGCGGCACGCGGACGCCGGTTACCCCGAGGCGATCGAGGTCGCCCGCGAGCGCGGGGTGAGGGTGCCGATGCTGGAGGACGGTTGACGGTGGGCTCGGGAGGCGCCGCCGCTCAGGCAAGGTCGCGTGCGGGCGCCGGAGTACGCCTTGGCGTGCGCGCGCCATGCGGCGCCGCTCGGGCGAGTTCGCGGGTGCCCGTGCGGCTCCGGGAGGACGCTTGAGCGTCTGTATCCGCGGCGCCGCTCAGCTGCTTCGCCTGCCCGAGGACGGGCTGCCCTACCTC
>DASZJZ010000204.1:0-15492 GCA_035947555.1 Thermoleophilaceae bacterium
CGGACGAGGTCGGCCACAAGGGCGAGCTCGTGCTCGTCGAGCTGGTCGAGGCGGACGTCGGCGAGGCGCTCGGCTTCGCTGGCGGCGGCACCAACGGGGACAACGCGGGGCTCGATCGCGCGGTGCCCAGCGCCGGAGCGCGGATCGGAGGCGGCAGCCGTGTCGCCCCGCGCTGAGTTGGCGGGATCGCGCGGAGGGCGAGGGCGGGCCTGGACGGGGGGCGACGAGGTGGGGTCGCCGCGGGCGGCGCCGGCGGGGTCGGAGACGCCGCCGACAAGGGCGTCGAAGACACCGTCGAACGTTGCGACTTGGTCGCGCGACGTGACGTAAGCCAGACGGGCAGCCCAATAGAGACGCTCGCGATCACGGGCATCGAGAAGCCGAGCAGCTTCGGCGAAGGTGGCGGAGCGATCGGGAGTGACGGGAAGCCCGGCCGCGCGGAGGGACCGGCCGAGCGTGACGGAGGCGAAGGCCGGGTCGCGATGAAATGCACGCGCGAAGCGCTCGGCTCCGGCGCCCGGCGAATGGGGTTCGTCACGAACCGGCGGATATGGCGTCGGTTTCGTGACGGACCCCTGCGCGGGGCGGTCCGCAGCGAGGTCTCGCGCCGGCGTGCGCTCGCGGTCCGCCGGCGTCGGGTCATCCCGGCTCACGCCCGCCCCCTCACTAGCCCTTCCAGCCCCTCCGCCCGCACCGCCTCCTGGTCGTCGCGGTACTTCAGCACCGCCCCCAGCGTCCGGTCGGCGGCCTCCGCGTCCAGTCGCTCCGCCCCCAGCAGCTCCAGCGCCGCCACCCAATCGATCCCCTCCGCGATTCCCGGCGGCTTCTGCACGTCCGCCCGGCGCAAGCGCGCCAGCGCGGCCACCACGTCGTGGGCCAGCTCGCCGGAGGTTCCCGGCACCCGGCGGCGCACGATCTCCACCTCGCGCTCCGGCGACGGGTAGTCGATCCAGTGGTACAAGCAGCGTCGCTTCAGCGCGTCGTGGAGGTCGCGGGTGCGGTTGGAGGTCAGCACGACCGCCGGCGGGTGGTTGGCCCTGATCGTGCCGAGCTCCGGCACGGTCACCGCGGCGTCCGCCAGCAGCTCGAGCAGGAAGGCCTCGAAGTCGTGGTCGGCGCGGTCGAGCTCGTCAACCAGCAGCACCGCGGGCAGCGGACCCGCGTGCTCGATCGCCTGCAGCACCGGCCGCCGCACCAGGTACGCCTCGCCGAACAGGTCCTCCTCCTCGAGCTCGTCCCCGCCGGCCTCCGCCATCCGGATCCGCAAGAGCTGGCGCGGGTAGTTCCACTCGTAGAGCGCCTCGGCGCTGTCCATGCCCTCGTAGCACTGCAGCCGGATCAGCGGCGTGCCGAGCGCCTCGGCCAGCGCACGCGCGGCCTCCGTCTTGCCCACGCCCGCCTCGCCCTCCAGCAGCAGGGGCTGCGGGAGCCGCAGTGACAGGAACATCGCCGTGGCGAGCCCGGTGTCGGCGAGGTAGTCGGCCACGTCCAGACGTGACACGAGCGTGTCGGCGTCGGGCAGCAGCTCCGCCAAGGCTGGGGAGGCCCCCGGCCGCGCGGGGCGGCTCACTGGTCCGCCGCGGCGACGACCGCCTCGTAGTCCTGCCACGTGTCGACGTCGCGAGGTGCCGGTCCCTCCACGGACACCTCGACGACGTCGCTCGTCCGCTGCTCGAGCAGCTTCCAGACCGCCTTGTCGCCGTGGAGATCGGCCAGCTCGCCGAAGACGGAGCGTGCGAACGCGAACGGATGGCCGCGGCCGTCCGAGTAGGCGCAGACCGCGATCGGGGCGTCTCCGCGCCCGTCGAGCAGCGTGCGCACCGTCTCGCGCGTCACCCCAGGCTGGTCGCCGAGCATCAGCACGAGCACGTCGCACTCCGGGTCGACCACCTCGAGCGCGGCCGCGATCGAGGACGAGCAGCCCGATCCGAAGGACTCGTTGACCACGACCCGGAAGCACGAGAGGTCCGCCTCCCGGCTCACCTCCTGCGCCGACCCCCCGAGCGCCACCACGAGCTGGTCGAAGGGGCTGGCCCGTGCGGTGTCGAGCACGGCGTCGAGCAGGGTGGCGCCGCGATAGGGCAGCAGCTGCTTCGGCTGCCCAAGCCGCGACGACCCGCCGGCGGCGAGCACGAGGCCGCAGACGAACGGTGCGTCAGCCATCGCAGCAGCCGGGGTTGCCCCCCGGCGAAGGCGCCGTGGCCGCCTCCGCCGGCGCCGCGGGCATGGGCTCAGCCGACGGCACCGCCGGCCGGCGCCTCGCCTCCACGAGCTCGGCCAGGATGCTCAGCGCGATCTCCTCGTGCGAGTGCGCGCCGATGTCCAGCCCGGCCGGCGTCCGGACCCGCGCAACCTGCTCCTCCGGCACCCCGGAGGCACGCAACGCGTCCAGCACCGCCGGGCCCCGCATCCGCGAGGCCACCAGCCCCACGTACTCGCAGCCCGCCTCCAGCCCGGCCCGGACGGCCTCCTCGTCGCCCTGACCAAGAGACGCCACGACAGCCGCGAAGTCACCTGGCCGCGCGAGCGACCCCGACCGGGGGGCCATCCCTACAGCCGGACAAAGCCCGACAAGCGCCCGCGCCACCGGCGACTCCCCGGCCACCGCCACCCGCGGCGGCGGCAACCGCGGCTCCAGGAACAGCTCGAGAGCACCCCCGCTCAGGCAGGGGTTGGACACCACAACAGCGCCCTCCTCGTCGCTCGGCCCGTCCTCCTCGCCGGGCAGGATCCGCAGGAGCACCGGCTCGCCGGTCTCGAGGCAGCGGAGCGCCTGGAGACGCACCGTCGAGTCGGCGCAGGCACCGCCCACGAAGCCCTCGATGGTGCCGTCGCCCAGCACCACCGCACGGTCGCCCGGCCGCGCGCTCGTGGGCGAGGCGCAGCGCACCACGGTGGCCTCCACGAACGGGACGCCGGCGTCGGCGAGCTCGGCGCTGCGGCTCACTGCGGCGGCTCCGAGCGACCCTTCTGGATCGCCTCCCACACCCGCGCGGGCGTGACCGGCATGTCCACGTGCGTCACGCCGTATGGCTCGAGCGCGTCCACCACCGCGTTCACCACGGCCGGCGGCGAGCCGACGTTCGACGACTCGCCCACGCCCTTCGCCCCGATCGGGTGGTGGGGTGACGGTGTGACCGTCTCGCCGAGCTCCCAGTCAGGCACCTCGAGCGAGCTCGGCACGAGGTAGTCCATCAGCGAGCCGCTCAGGCAGTTTCCCTGCTCGTCGAACGCGATGTGCTGCATCAGCGCGATCCCCACGCCCTCGGCGAGGCCGCCGTGGATCTGCCCCTCCACGATCGTCGGGTTGATCCGCACCCCGCAGTCGTCCACCGAGATGAACCGGCGCAGCTTGATCTCGCCGGTGCCGGGATCGACATCGACCACGCAGATGTACGCGCCGTAGGGATAGGTGAGGTTGGGCGGGTTGTAGACGGCCTCGGCGTCCAGGTGCCCCTCGACGCCCTCCGGCAGCTCCAAGGCCCCGTGCGAAGCCAAAGCCAGCTCCTGGATCGTCTGCGCCTTCTCGGGGTCGCCCTTCACGAACCAGCGCCCCTTCTCCCACTCCAGGTCATCCGGCGACACCTCCAGCGCAGCCGCCGCGATCAGCCGCGCCTTGTCCCGGATCTTCCGCGCCACCGTGGCGGTGGCGGCTCCCGACACCGGCGTCGAGCGGCTCCCGTAGGTGCCGAGCCCGAACGGCGTCTGGTCGGTGTCGCCGTGCACCACCTCAACGTCGTCCGGCGGGATGCCGAGCTCCTCGGCCACGATCTGGGCGAACGTGGTCTCGTGGCCCTGACCCTGCGTCTTGACCGAGATGCGCAGCACGGCCTTTCCGGTGGGGTGCACGCGCAGCTCGGCGCCGTCGGCCATCCCGAGCCCCGCGATGTCCATGTCCTTGCGCGGCCCGGCCCCGACGGTCTCGGTGAAGAACGACACGCCGATCCCCATCAGCTCGCCGCGCTGGCGCTTCTCGGCCTGCTCGCGGCGGAGCTCGTCGTAGCCCGCGATCCGCATCGCCTCACGCATGGCGCTCGGATAGTCGCCCGAGTCGTAGGTCCACCCGGTCTTCGTGGTGTAGGGGAACTGCTCGGGCCGGATGAAGCTCTTCATCCGCAGTTCGACCGGGTCCATGCCGAGCTCGTCGGCCAGCAGGTCGACCATCCGCTCGACCAGGTAGGCCGCCTCGGTCACCCGGAACGAGCAGCGGTAGGCGACACCGCCAGGGGCCTTGTTGGTGTAGACGCCCTTCACCGTGCAGTAGGCCGCCTCGAGGTCGTACGAGCCGGTGAAGATGTGGAAGAACCCGGCCGGGTACTTCGACGGCTGGGCGGTGGCGTTGAAGGCGCCGTGGTCGGCGATCGTGTCGACCCGCAGCGCCCGGATGCGCCCGTCGCGATCGGCCGCGATCTTGCCGCTCATCAGGTAGTCGCGGGCGAAGCCGGTGGAGGTGAGGTTCTCGGTCCTGTCCTCCATCCACTTGACCGGCTTGCCGGTGACGATCGAGGCCACGACCGCGCACACGTAGCCGGGATAGATCGGCACCTTGTTGCCGAAGCCGCCGCCGATGTCGGGGGCGATCACCTGGATCTTGTGCTCCGGCAGGCCGGCGACGAGCGCGTACAGGGTGCGGTGGGCGTGCGGCGCCTGGGTGGTGCACCACAGCCGGAGCTTGCCGGTCACGCCGTCGTAATCCGCCACCGCGCCGCACGTCTCGAGCGGGCACGGGTGCACGCGCTGGAACGGGATCTCCTGCGTCACCACGACCACGTCGGCGTCCTCGAAGACCGCCTCGGTCTCGGCCTCGTTGCCCGCCTCCCAGTCGAAGATGTGGTTGTCGGTGCGGTCCTCCTGGTCGTCGCGGATCACGGGCGAGTCCGGCTCGAGCGCCTTGCGCGGGTCGATGAGCGCGGGCAGCGGCTCGTAGTCCACGTCGATCAGCTCGAGCGCGTCGCGGGCGGCGTAGTGGTTGTCGGCCACCACGAACGCGATCTCCTGGCCTTGGAAGCGGACCTTGTCGGTGGCGAGCACGGCCTGGGTGTCGGCCGACAGCGTCGGCATCCAGGCGAGGCCCTGCGCCTCGAGGTCCTTCCCGGTGATCACGGCGTGCACCTGCGGGTGCTGCAGCGCGGCGGAGGTGTCGATGGACGTGATCCGCGCGTGCGCCAGCGGGCTGCGCAGAACGGCGCCGTGCAGCATCCCGGGGAGCTGAACGTCGTCGACGTAGTTGCCCTGGCCACGCACGAAGCGTGGGTCCTCTTTGCGCTTCATTCGGCCGAAACCGACCGGCGGCTCCTTGGTGGCGGACATCAGGCGGTCACCTCCTCGCCGTGCTCGGCGGCCCACTGGATGGACTTGACGATGTTCGCGTAGCCGGTGCAGCGGCAGATCTGGCCGGAGATGGCGACCTTGATCTCCTCCGGCGTGGGGTTCGGATTGCTGTCGAGCAGGGCGCGCGCCGTGAGCATCATCCCCGGCGTGCAGAAGCCGCACTGGAGCCCGTGCTCCTCGATGAAGCCCTGCTGCACGGGGTCGAGCTGTCCGTTCTGCGCCAGGCCCTCCACGGTGCGGACCTCGTGCCCGTCGGCCATCGCGGCAAGCATCGTGCAGGACTTCACCGGCTCGCCGTCCACGAGCACCACGCAGGCACCGCAGTTCGAGGTGTCGCAGCCCCAGTGCGTGCCGGTCAGGCCGAGCGTGTCGCGCAGGAAGTGGACGAGCAGCGTGCGCGGCTCGGCCTCGGCCGACACCGGCTCGCCGTTCAGCGTGAGGTTGATCTGCATTGTGTCCTCCTTCAGCCCGCCAGGGCGCGCTCGGCGGCGCGGCGCAGGGCTCGTGTGGTCAGCTCGCCGGCGAGGTGGCGCTTGTAGTCGGCCGGGCCGCGCAGGTCGGAGACGGGGTCGGAGTCCTCAGCCGCGAGGCGCCCGGCCTCGGCGAAGGCCTCCTCCGAGGGGGGCTTGCCGACGACCGCCTCCTCAGCCCTGGTCGAGCGGACGCTGTGCGGGTTCACGGCGCTGAGCGCGATGCCCGCGTCCGCGATGTTCGCGCCGTCGAGCCAGATCGCGGCGCCCGAGGCCGCCGTGGCCCAGTCCCCGGTGCGGCGCTTGACCTTCTCGTAGGCGCTCCCATGGTGGGGACGCACGGGCACCCGCAACTCGATCAGCATCTCGGCGTCGCCCACCGCGGTCTCGTAGGGCCCTTGATGGAACTCGTCCATCGGGACCTCGCGCTCGCCGGCGCTGCCGCGGATCACGGCGCGGGCGCCCAGCGCCGCGAACACGGCGGAGAGGTCCTCCGATGGATCCGCCTGGCAGAGCGCGCCCCCAACCGTGCCGCGGTTGCGCACCGGCGGGTCGGCGATCAGCTCCTCGGCGTCGCGCATCAGCGGGAAGCGCTCGGCGAGCAGCTCTGACTCGAGCACCTCGCGGTGGCGGGTGAGCGCGCCGATGCGGACCTCGCCGTCTTGTTCGCGGATGTAGCCGAGCTCGTCCTCGAGCGGGTTGATGTCGATCAGGTGCTCGGGCGTGGCCAGGCGCAGCTTCATCATCGGAAGCAGCGAGTGGCCGCCGGCCACCAGGCGGGCCTCGGGTCCGAGACGCTCGAGCAGCGCGACGGCCTCGTCCACGCTCGACGCGCGCGCGTACTCGAAGGGCGCGGGTACCTGCATTGTTCCTCCCTCTCCCGGGTGGTGCCGCCGCGACGCTACTCCCCTTCGCTGCGCCTCGCAGCGGGCCATAACGGTTCGCTTATAGTGCGCTGTCGAGGTGACCTTCGCCCAGCTCCGTGCCTTCGCCACGGTCGCCCGCCTCGGCTCGGTGAGTGCCGCGGCGGACACCCTCGGGGTGAGCGAGCCGGCGGTCTCGGCGGCGGTGGCCTCGCTGCGCCGGGACCTCGACGACGCCCTGTTCGTGCGCGCCGGCAACGGCATCCGGCTGACCGCCGGTGGCGAGCGGCTGGCGGCCGCGGCGGCGGAGATCATCGGGCTCGAGGGGCGGCTGCGGCGCGAGGTGGGGGAGGCCCGCGGCGAGCGCGGGCTGCTGCGGCTGGCGGTGTCGCCGACGGTGGCGGAGTACGTCTCGGCGCCGCTGCTGGATGCGTTCACGCGCCGGCAGCCGGCGCTCGAGGTGGCGCAGGAGGTGGCGGCGGCAGAGGACTTCGGGGCTTTGCTGGGGGATCGTCGCGCCGACGTTGCGCTGGGGCCGGCGCCGCCGCCGGAGCCCGGGATCGACGTGACGCCGTTCCTGCGCTACCGGCTGATCGTGGTCGCCGGCCCGGGGCACCGCCTGACCGGCGTGCGCGAGGTCCCGCTGGCCGCCCTGCGCGGTGAGCGCTGGCTGGTGGGGCCGGGGGGCGCCGACGCGAACTCGGCCCTGCACGGCTTCTTCCGCTCGCAGGGCGTGCCCGCCCCGCAAGCCGGAGCGTTCGCCACGGAGGCCGCCGCGCACGCGGCGGTCGCGGCCGGCCAGGGCGTGATGCTGGCGATCGCGCACACGGTGCTCGACCAGCTGCGACGCGGGACCTTGGTGCGCCTGGACGTACGGGGAACGCCGCGCGACGCGATGTGGCACGTGGCCACGCTGCGCGATCGGTTGTCCCCGGTGGCCGATGCGCTGCGCCGCTTCGTGACCACGCCAGACGCAACGCAGGCGATCGTGACCCGGCCGGGCGGCGTCCCCGCCGCCCGCTTCCGCCCGCCGGTGTACGTGACGATCTGGAGCGCGATCGAGAACTCGTAGGCCCGGCCTACAGGGTCGACCTGGTCAGCCGGGCGCGGAGCGACTTCCGCTGCGGGCGCGAGCCGGACGCGACACCCGCTCGCAGCGCCGCACCTCGTCACGCCGGTCCACGCTGGCGCGGTCACGGCGGCCGGTGCCGCAGTCGACGCGGTCCTTCCTCGGTTGCTCGCCTGCCTGCCGGTCCTCGCTGGCCCGAAGCGTGTCGGCGCCGGCCGCGCCCTCGAGCAGGTCCAGCCCCGCGCCGCCGATCAGGCGGTCGTTGCCGGGGCCGCCGTCGAGGTCGTCGCGGCCGGCGAAGCTGCGAATGAGATCGCGGCCGCGTCGACCAAAGAGCCGGTCCCTGCCGCTGTCGCCCGTCAGCACGTCGGTGCCGGGCCCGCCGTCGAGGAAGCACCCAGACACCCGCGGGAAGCAGCGCAGGTCGTCGTCGCCCGAATCGCCTCGACCGCCGGCGACCATCAGCAGGTCGTCCCCGCTGCCACCATCGCCTGCCTGGCCGATCACCGTGTCGTTGCCAGCTTCGCCGTCTGCATTGCCGCTCTCGACGACCAGCACATCGTCGCCCTCGCCGCCGTCCGCCTCGCCACCGCTCACCGTAAGCACGTCGTCTCCGTCGCCGCCCGTGACCCAGCCGCGCGGCGAGCTGATCCAGTCGTCGCCGTCGCCCAGCTCCTGGAAGCCGAGCGTCGCCGCGGTACAGACGACCGCGTCGGGCGGCGGCGGCTGCGGCTCATCGATCGGCTCGCATCCCGCTCCCGCCACCAGCGGGGCGGAACGGTCCCTCACGACGTAGCGGCTCTCGCGGAAGGTCAGGATCGTCTCGGTGATCGACAGGTGATTGGTCTCGCCGCTCGCCGCTGTCACCACGAGCATGTTCGCCGGGCACATCATGTAGCGCGAGCAGGAGCCGAACGGGTCGGTGTCGGGCGGCTCGCGGTACGGCTCCACGCTCACCGTCGCCGCCCCGGCCGCGGCCGGAGCGGCCACCAGCAGCAGGAGAGCTAGGCCAAGCGCGCGCAGGCTTCCATTATGCGCCCATGGTGCCTATTCCGCCGGGATCTCCTTGTGCACCATCGCCATGTCGATCCCCTGCTGCTTGCGCAGGAGGCGCGAGCCCACGTAGATCCCGAGCGCGACCACGTAGAGGATGCCCATGTAGATCAACGAGCCGCTGTCGTTGAGGCCGTACACGTCGTCCGTGATCCACTTGACGAGGCAGAAGACGAGCAGCGCCAGGAACGCGATCGCCGAGAACGTGATCAGCGGCAGCCCCAGCACCTTGTAGCGCGCGATCGGCGACGCGTTGTAGATCTCGGGCTTGCGCCACGGAAGCACGGCTGCCGCGATCGCCGATCCGGCGAACGTGATGGCGATCACCATCGTCGCCGCCAAGGTCCAGCTGTAGAAGTCCTCGTTGAAGGCGTAGAACCACGCGATCGGGATGGACGGGATCAGCATCAGCGCGAGAGCCACGTAGGGCACGCCGCTCCTGCTGACCTTGGCCACCGCCTCGGGGAGCACGCGGTCGAACGCCGTCGCGAAGACGACTCGCGTCGAGGACAGGAACACCGTCCCCACCCAGCCGAAGAACCAGAGCGCGAGCAGCCCGATGAGGAGGACCTGCCACACCGCGCCCTCCATCAGGAACGCCGCGAGCAGCCCCGGGTACGGGAAGTACGTAATCGGCGGATCCTCGACGTAGTTGAACAGCGCCGGCTGGCCCCAGTAGGCGTTGTTGGCCGCGTTGTAGAAGTCCCAGCCGAACGTCTTCGAGATCAGCAGGAGCGTTATCACGGCCAGGATCGTCGTGGCGATCAGCGCGCCGCCCATCGCCTTGATGTTGTTTCGGAAGTCCGAGGCGCCCCGAACCTCGCCGTACAGCGTCGCACCCCAGTTCGACCACAGGTTGAAGAAGACGATGAACGGGATGAGCAGGAAGACCCCGCTGAGCGCGCCGAACGAGCCCACGTCGCTGGGCGTCCCCGCGGCGCCCGCCTCGACCGTCCCCTGGTAGGCGTTCGGGCCGGTGCCGAGCACCTCCTGCGACTCCGAGTTCAGCGCCGAGATGAAGTCCGTATTCGAGTTGACCAGCAGCAGGACGAACATGAAGGCCAACCCGAGCAGCCCGCCGTAGAAGCAGAACTTCTGGATGCGCGCATACGTCCTGATCCCGAGCGCGATGAAGGTCGAGGCGAGCAGCGCGGTGATGATCGATGCCCAGAAGAGGCCCCTGTCCTCCGAGAAGAACGTCACGCCGCCGTCCCAGCCGATGATGGCGAACAGCGGGACGAAGACCTCGACGTTCAGGATGTTCGCGTAGATGGGGACCCAGTGCCACAGGATGAACCACCAGCCGCACACCGCCAGGACGAACCCGATCCCCCCGCCGAGCGTCCGGCTGATCCACACGTAGTCGCCGCCCGCGCGCGGCATGGCCGCCACGAGCGACGCGTAGGTGATCGACTGGAGCACCAGGTAGGCACCGGACAGCACCACCGCCCACAGCAGGCTGCCGTCCGGGATGAAGACCGCGTAGGAGAAGATGAAGAGGCCGAGCGTGATGAGGTTGATCGAGAAGAACGCGTAGATGAACGCGTCGCGCACCGCCCACCCGCGCACGAGTCCCGTCGCCTTGCGAGCGAACAGCGCCTGCTCCTCCTGGGCGCCCAGACGTCCGGCGGCACTTGCACTTTCCATTCCCTCTCTCCTTATCCGCTCGTCAGAACGAAGCGCTTAACCTTCTTGCCGCCCTCGAGATCCACGACGGCGCCGAGCAGCTCTCCCTGCTCATACGAGCTGCCCGGGTTGATGCAGAGCGTGCGGCCGATCCTGGTGTTACCGCGCCCCTCGTGGATGTGGCCGTGCAGGGAGAGCGCCGGCTGGTGGCGCTCGATCGCCTCGCGGACGGCCTTCGAGCCGGTCGGCACCGGCGCCCGCCCGGCGTGCTCGAGGCGCATGTCCTCGGTGAGCTTCGGCGCCTCGTCCAGCCCCGAGGCGTAAGGGGGGCAGTGGAAGCTGAAAATCGTCCGTTCCGCTGGCGCTGACACCTCGGAGACAACCTTTTCGATGCGGACGGCGAGATCCTCCTCGTCCTCCTCGCGGTAGGTGTTCCACGGAGTGCGGTTCGCCCAGCCGGTCGAGGCCATCTGGAAGCCGTTCATCTCCACGACGCGGCCCTCGCAGGCCTCGACGTGGCGGGCGCGCGCGATGATCTCGTCGACCTCGAACTGGTCGTCGTTGCCGGGGCACACGAAGCAGCGCAGCTCGGTGCCGGCGATCCGCTCGTCCGCCAGGGCGATCCACTCTTCGACCCGGCGGAGCATCAGCTCGTGAAACAGGTCGTTCGCGCGCCCCTCGTCCTGCGAGAGCTCGTGCACCTCGTCGGGCGTCGTCCTGAACGGGTAATAGCCGCGCCGCGAGACGGCCTGCTCGAACCGCGCGACCTCGTCCTCGCCGTTCAGGTCGTGATGCTGCTCGAGAAGGCTGGCGTGCCAGCGGTCGCCCCCGTCGTGCACCACCGGCACCAGCGCCTTGCCGGTCATGTCGCCACCGAGGACGATCACGTCGGCCTCGTAGTGCTTGCCGCTGTTCAGGAACTTGCGCCAGCAGGTCTCGGACCCGTGCACATCGGTGGCAAAGAACAGCCTCATGGTCCTCCCGCTACCTCCTCGGGCGTCGTATACCAGCGCTTGCGTTCCCCGATCTTCGCGCGGAGCTTCCAGCCGCGCGACTTCGGCTCCTGCTCGAGGCGCTGGAGCAGCTCGCCGATGCGCGCCTCGATCCGGCCCCGCTCCTCCTCGGGGAGGTCATAGCCCGCGAGGTGGTCGCGGCAGATGGCGAGGTTGCCGGTCAGCGTCCGCCAGAGGCCCCAGTCGGTCGCACACAGTTTCGACACCCGTGCGGCGTTGATCGAGTCGCCGTCGCCATCGTCGACGGCGTGGCCGTGGAACAGCGCGAGCGCGTCGCGGACGTCCTTCTCGTTCAGCTCGGCGATCTGGAGCTTCGTGATGAGCAGCTCCGCCAGGGGCAGCGTGCGGGGCTCCAGCTCCATCCGTTCCGCGACCGGGACCTTGTGCGACATCTCGAAGCCGCCGACGAAGACGTCCACCTGCCGGTCGTTCTCGTTGTCGAAGAAGAGCAGCCGCTCTTTCCCGTGGAGGGCGTTGAACGCGACCTGCGGCTCGTAGCCCTCCTCGCGGAAGAACTGCTGCGCCTTGGCCGAGGCGCCCTTCGCGGTCAGGAAGTCGGCGTCGGCGTAGCTGCGCCGCAGGGCCGGCGGCAGCTCGACCGGAGCCCGCATGCGGATTGCCACGCCGCCCAGCACTCGCAACGGCAACCCGCGCGAGTCCGCGGTCTCGAGCAGGCGCCCCGCCTCCTCCACGACGTCGGGCCTGATCGCCGTCACTGGTGGCGATGATATATCAGCGTCGGGCAGCGTCGCCAGCCCGGCGCTAGCCGCGGATGAGCACCGTCTGCAGCTCCGTCAGCGTGTCCATGGGATACGGGCCGCCCACCCGGCCGATGCCGCTCTCGCTGCGGGCGCGGCCGCCCCACGGCAGATGCGGCTCCCAGTAGTTCGTGGTCTCGTTCACGTTCACCAGGCCCATGTGCACCGAGTCCGCGTACCGCATCCCGGCCGCCAGGTCGCCCGTGAAGATCGCCGCCATCAGGCCGTAGGACTGCGCGTTCGTCTGCTCGATCGCCTCCTCCAGCGAGCGGACCCCCACGATCGGCGCGATCGGCCCGAACGTCTCCTGGGTCACGGCGATCGAGTCGGGCGGCACGTCGTCGAGCACCGTCGGCTGCCAGTACAGGTCGGTCGGGAAGCCGTTCGCCCGGCTCCCGCCGGCCACCACCGTCGCGCCGCGACCCACGGCGTCCGCCACGTGCTCGTCCATCTTCGCCGCGCCCGGCTCGTTGTTCACGGGGCCCATCGTGGTGGCGTCGTCGAGCGGGTGCCCGAGCCGCACCTCGCGCTCCACCTCACCGGCCAGCAGCGACACGAATTCCTCCCGCACCGCCTCGTGCACCAGCAGCCGCTCCGCCGCCGAGCAGCTCTGGCCTGCGCCCAGAAAGCAGCCCACCCGCGCCGCCTCGGCCGCGGCCACCAGGTCGGCGTCGTCCATCACCACGAACGGACCGTTGCCGCCCATCTCGAGCAGCTGCGCCTTGCCGGCCGCACGCCGGGCCACCGTCAGCCCGGTCGCCGTCGAGCCCGTGAACGCGACCGCCCGCGTGCCCGGATTCACGGCCAACTCGTCTCCCACCTCCGGGCCAGGGCCGAGCACCATGTTGAACACGCCCGGCGGCAGATCGGCCTCGGCCACGCACTCGGCGAGCACGCCGGAGCACACCGCGGTCGAGGGCGCCGGCGTCCACACCACGCAGTTGCCGCAGGCAAGCGCCGGGGCCAGCACCTCGGCCGGCATCGTGTATGGCCAGTTCCAGGGCGTGATCAGGCCGAGCACGCCGAGCGGGCGCCGCAGCAGCAGCACGCGCCGCCCGGGCGCCGCGCTCTCGGGGATGCGGCCCTCGACGCGCTTCCCGTCCTCGGCCGCCATCCGGAAGAACTCGATCAGCTCGCCCACCTCGCCCTCGGCCTCCGCCCTGAGCGGCTTGCCCTGGTCGAGCGTGAGCACACGGGCCAGCTCGGTGGCGCGGCGCTCCATCACGTCGGCCGCTCGATGCAGCAGCGCCGCGCGCTCGAACCCCGTGCGCGCGGCCCACGCCGGGAAGGCGGCGTTGGCCGCCGCGATCGCGCGCCGGGCGTCCTCGCGGTCCCCGTCGGCCACCGGCCCGAGCGACTCGCCAGTGGCCGGGCTGGTCGCCTCGACGGTGGCCCCGCTCGCGGCGTCGCACCACTCGCCGTCGATGAACATGCGCGTGGTCATGGGCTACTCGGAGCCCCCGGCCGCGGGCGCCGGCTGGGACTCCGTGCCCGGCACCGCCGGCGAGGCCGACTGGAACGCGTGCGAGGCCAGCACGCCCGTCTTGTGCCGCTGCACGAACCAGTAGTAGGCGAGCCCGCCGAAGAAGACGATGCCGATGAACAGGATCGCCCCGTACTGCAGGTACCAGTGGAACGGCGCCGTCGCGTTGTAGACGTCCTTGCGCGGCCAGATCAGGTTGATCGCCATGAAGATGCCCCAGCCGACGGCAAGGGCGTTGATCGGCAAGCCGAGCTTCCCGAGCGTGAAGTACCCGCGCTCCTTAGCCCCCTCCGGGGGCCACTCCCCGCGCAGCCGCTTGCGCAGCATCGGCACCGTGACCAGCAGGTACGCGATGTAGATCATGATGATTCCGATGCTCGTGATCACCGTGAAGATCTGGTCGTTGCCGATGTTCACGACCAGGATCAGCACCGCGAGCACGCCGGTGATGACGGCGGGGACGATCGGCGTCCTGGTCTTGGGGTGGACCGTCGCCACGCGCTCGCCCGCCGGGAGGTTGTTGTCGCGCGCCATGGCGAACGCCATCCGGATCGTCGCTGTGTGAACGGCCAGGCAGCAGACCGTGATCGCGATGGCGACGGTGATCAGGAAGATCTTCCCGATGGTGTCGCCGAGCACGTCGAGCACCACGAACTGGAGGCCGCCGGTGCCGATCTCCGGCGAGTTGATGTTGCTCACCGCCAGGATCGCGAACAGCAGGATCAGGCCGCCGAGGATGAACGACGCGACCACGGCGCGCAGGATCGCCAGGGGCGCGGTCCGGCGAGGATCCTTCGTCTCCTCGCCGAGTGAGCTGGCCGTGTCGAAGCCGTACATGACGTAGGCGGACGCCAGCGCCGCGGCCAGGAAGGCCCCGAAGTAACCCCACTCGTGCCCGTCGCCCGTGCCCTGCGTCTCGAACAGGACGCTGCCGTCGCCGTAGATCTGGAACTCCGACCAGATCTGCGGCAGCGTGATCTGGTAGGCGAGCGCCACCGCGGCGATCGTCACGATGGAGGCGGTGAGCATCATCCAGCCGCCGAGCCAGGCCACCGTCGCGCTGCCCATCCGCTTCACCCAGTTGTAGATCGAGCCCGCCACCGGGAAGTTCGCGGCCAGCTCGGCGAAGCACAGCGCGACCATGAGCTGGCCCACGAACACCATCGGCCACGTCCACCAGTAGGCGGGGCCGCCGAAGGCGAAGCCGAAGTAGAAGAGCTGGAAGGTCCCGGTGAGGATCGAGATGTAGCTGACGCCGGCGGCGAAGCTCGCGAACTTCCCGATGCTGCGGTCGAGCTCCTGCCTGTAGCCGAACTCGGCGAGCTCGTCAGAGTGATCCCCGGCAGCGGTCGTCGCCATCTCGCTCTCCCCGATCGGTTCGCGCTCCGCGATCGGCCGCTTCCGGCAGCGGTTGTGGCCAGCTTGCATCTCCGATGATGCTGATATATCAGACCAGGCGGGGCCGGCGCGAGTGAGGATGCAGGCGAACATGCGTCACATAGCGGAGTTCCTGCGCGAGCACCCGCCGTTCGACACGCTCGACGCGGAGACGCTCGAGCGCGTGGCCACCAGCGCCGAGATCCGGTCCTACCCCGGCGGCGCGGCGATCCTGGACAGCGCCGAGGAGACCTCGCGGTTTGCTTGGGTCGTGCGGCGCGGCTCGGTGGAGCTCGTGATCGAGGGTCGCATGCTGGACCTGCTCGGCGAGGGAGAGATGTTCGGCTTCGCCTCGCTGCTCGAGGAGGCGCCGCTCGGCTTCGTGGCGCGACCCGCCGAGGACACGCTCGTGTACCGGATCCCCGCCGAGTCGATCCGGCCGGTGCTCG
>DASZJZ010000205.1:0-13437 GCA_035947555.1 Thermoleophilaceae bacterium
AGCCGCTCGCCGCGGCCGGGTCCGCTCACCCGCCCCGCGCCGCCAGCTCGTGGCCGCGCAGCCACTCGACCGTCCCCGCGATCCCCTCGCGCAGCTCGATCTTCGCCTCCCACCCGAGCAGCTCGCGGGCCTTCTCCACCGAGGGCCAGCGCCGCTGCACGTCGACCTCGAACGAGGGCAGGTGCTCGAGCGCGAACTCGGCCGGGTCCTCGCCGCACTCCTCCCAGATCACGCGGGCGATCTCCGCCACCGTCCGCTCCTCCGAGGCGGATATGTTGAAGTCCTCGCAGTCAGCCGCCGGGTGCCCCATCGCGCAGACGATCCCGGACGCGATGTCGTCGACATGCGTGAGCGTCCGCGTCTGCGACCCCGATCCGAAGATCGGCAGCGGCCGGACGCCCGACAGCACCTTCCCGATCAGGTCGGGGACCATGTGCGCGATCCCCGGCTCGTCGTCGGGCACCTCGCCCGGCCCGTACGCGTTGAAGGGCCGGCAGATCGTGTAGGGGAGGCCGTGCTCGTCCGCCAGCGCCCGGCAGTACACCTCGCCGGCCAGCTTCGAGAACCCGTACGCCGACCGCGGCGCGGGGCAGTCGAGCAGGTGAGCCTCGGTGGTGGGGAACTCGGAGGCCTGCTCGAACACCATCGAAGACGACACGTACACGAGCCGCTCCACCGACGCCTCCAGACAAGCCCGGAACACCGCGTTGTAGAGCCCGTTGTTGACCTCGAGCAGCGTGTGCGGCAGCCGGTGGAAGTTCGCGATCCCGCCCACGATCGCCGCCAGGTGGATCACGTGCGTGCAACCGGAGACCGCCGCCCGCGCCTCGTCGGGCAACAACAGATTGCCGGTGTGGACCTCGCAGGACTCGCGCATCCATCCCGGCGCCGGACGCTGGTCCGACACCCGCACCTCCCAGCGCGGGTCGCCCACCAGACGCCGCACGACCGCCCCGCCGATCGTGCCGGCGCCCCCCGTCACCAGCACTCGAGAGCTCACTCGGACTCGACCGCCGCCCGCTCCCTCACCGTCCCGAACACGCGGCCCGAGCCCGTCACGTTCCACGGGTCCACCAGCACCACCCCCGCGGGCAGCCGCGACAGCAGGTCCGAGAAAGACGAGTGATTGGTGGCGACGATCACCGCATCGGCGCCCTCCACAGCGGTGGAGAAGGGGTCTGACGGCACGTGCGGGTCGTGCCGCGCCACGTGGGCCAGCTCGCGCTCCAGCAACCGGACGACCTTGTACGACAGCGAATCGCGCACGTCGTCGGAGTCGCGCTTGAAGGTCAGCCCGAGGACTGCCACGTGACGGTCCCGCAACGACCCCCCGAGGCGCTCTCGAAGCCCCTTAACCAGGAACAGCGGCACCGTCTCGTGCACGCGCGACACCGCCAGCAGCATCCCCGGCGCGCTCGAGCGCTCCTCCGAGAAGGTGAAGTCCTTGCGCAGACATGCCCCCGCGGTGAGCCCCGGCGCCGCCATCCCGCCGCGCGGGTAATCGTGGTTGATCAGGTCGATCACCTCGAACACGTTGGCCCCGTACTGCTCTGCCTCCATCATCAGCAGGTTGGGCAGCGCGAACTGCGTGTAGCGCAGGATGTTCGTCCAGATCTTGGCGAGCTCGGCCTCGACCGGACTGGTCTGCACGATCTCGGTCCCGAACACCTCGAACAGCTCGGCCGCCCGCGCCCCCGAGCCCTCGCCCACGCCGCCGACGATGCACGGCAGCCTCGCGATCTCCTCCAGGAAGTGGTTCGCCGCGATCCGCTCCGGCACGTGCGATACGAACAGGTCCTCGCCAACGCTGAACCCGCGCCGCTGCTCGATGTAGCCCGCCACCCAGTCGGTGGTGCCGGGCGCCACCGTCGAGCGCAGGATCAGCGAGTGGCCCTCGCGGAGGACCGGCAGGAGGTCGTCCACCACCCGCCGGATCTGCGACTTGTCGATCTCGATGTGCACGTGCGAGGGCGTGCCGAGGGTCAACACGATGTGATCGGCCCGCGCCGCGTCCTGCACCACCCGGGTCCGCCCGAAGCGGCCCGCCGCCAGCACACGCTCGAGCAGCTCCTGCGTGCCGGTCTCGTGGAACGGCATGTGGCCGGCCGCCACCTGCTCGAGCACCGCCGGCTCGCGCTCGACCCCGATCACGTCCAAGCCGCGATCGGCGAACGAGAGCGCGAGCGGCAGGCCCACGCGGCCGAGGCCGACGACGGCGACGCTCGCGGTCATTCCGGGCAGTCTACGAGCGCGTCCGCTCGGCCAGGTACTGCCGGGCGAACGCCGCCACGAAGCGCGGGTTGGTGTAGAGGTAGCGCGGCAGCAGCCGCTTGGGCTCCTGCCCGATCCGGTAGATCCACTCGAGCCCGCGGTCCTGCATCCAGCTCGGCGCCATCGAGATGCGGCCGGCGTGGAAGTCGAAGGCCGCGCCTACGCCGCACATCACCGGCACCTCGAGCCGGTCGCGCATGCGGGCCATCCACATCTCCTGCTTGGGCACGCCGATCCCGACCCACAGCACGTCGGGACGGGCGGAGTTGATCTGCTTCACGACCCCGTCCTCCTCCTCCGCGGTGAGCGGCCGGAACGGGGGCGAGTAGCCGCCGACGATCTGGATGCCGGGGTGGCGGCGGCGCATGGAGAGGGCGAGCTGCACGAGCGTGCCCTGGTCGCGGCCGCCGTAGAGCCAGACACGATGGCCGCGCTCCGCGCAGCGGTCGCTGTAGCGAAGCATCAGCTCGGGGCCGTAGACGCGGTCGCCGAGCTTCTCGCCCAGCAGGTTGGCGGCCCACACGAGCGGCATACCGTCGGGCACCACCAGCGTCGAGCGGCGCAGCGCCTCGAGCATCTCCGGGTTGCGGCGCGCCTCGATCAGGGCGTGCACCGGCGCCGCGCACACGTAGCCGGGCTCGCGGCTCTCCACCAGACCGTCCATGACGTCGATGGCGCGGTCGTAGTCGACCATCGCCACCGGCACCCCGAGGAGGTCGCGCGCGTGCACGCCCGCGGCGGCGGCGGGGGCAAGGCGAGGTTGAGGCTGGGGGATGGGCTGCATGTGGGGTGTGAAGGCCGTCTGCGGTCGGCCAGGGTGGGTTCCGCCCTGGAGCCTAGCCGTCGCAGCGGCCGCGTATGGTCCAACCCGTGCGTCCGGCCGGGGTTGCGCCATCCGACGCGGGTGCGCCGGGCCCCGGCGAGGCTCGCCTGCTCGCCTCGGGGGCGCTCGTGCAAGGGATCGCCCAGGCGGGCGGGCTGTTCGTCCTGCTCGTGATCGTCACGGTGCTGGCGCGGGAGCTCACGGTCGCGGAGCTTGGCGCCTATGGGCTGGTGGTCTCGCTGGCGGGCTACCTGCTCGTGTTGCGCAACAGCGTGGCGAACTCCGCTGTGCGGGCGATGGCGGCCGCGGCGGGGGAGGAGCGGGCGCGGATGTTCTCCGCCACCGCGGTCCTGTACGCGGCCGTGGGGGTGGCCACGGGGCTGCTGATCGCGGGCGCTGCGCTCGCGATCGCCGCGTTCATCCTCTCCGGGGCGCTGGCGGACGACGCGCGCGCCGGCGGGCTCGGCCTCGCCGCGGTCACCGCGGCGGGGATCCCGGCCACGGTGTGGTTGGACGGGCTGCGGGCCGAGCGACGGTTCGTGCTGGCGGCGAGCATGGAGATCCTCGCCGTCACGCTGCAGCTCGCGGTGATGCTCACGCTGATCTTCGCCGGGGCGGACCTGAGCGTGCTGATCGCCGTGGCCGGGGCGATCCCGCTGTTCAGCGGGACGTTGTGCTTCGCCGCCGTTCGCCGTTTGGGGCGGCGCCGGAGCGCGTCGCCGGGGGTCGGGGGGACGCCGGGCACGGACTACCCGCTCCGGCTGACCTTCGCGGGCGCCACGCGGGCTCGCGTGATGGCCATCGTGCCCACCGCCGGATGGCTGCTGGTCGTGGAGCTGTGCAATCTGGCGATGTACGCGTCGAGCCGGGTGATCCTCGGCGCCTACCGGGATGCGACGACTGTGGGCCGGTTCGAGGGGCCCGTGCGGGCGCACAACCTGCTCTACGCGCTGGCCGGTGCGCTGGCGGTGCCGGTGGTGCCGACCGCCTCGCGCTACGTGTCGGCCGGCGACCAACGCCGGCTGCGTGACCTCGTCGTGCGCGGAACCCGCTACACGCTTGCGCTGTTCGTGCCGCTCTGCGTAACGCTGATGGCGCTGGCCGAGCCGATCGTGGAGGTATGGCTGGGCGCGCGCTACACCGACGGCGCGACCGCCCTCACCATCCTCGTCTCCTACTGGCTGCTGTACGGGGGGCTGGTGGTGACGCCCGGGTTCCTGGTCGGCGCGGGCCGGGCGCGGGAGGTGGCGCTGATCGTGATGGCGGTGGCGACGGCGAACCTGGTGCTGGCCCTCGTGCTGACGCCCGAGCTGGGGCTCAAGGGGCCGGCGCTGGCGACGGCGATCCCGTTCGTGCTCGCCTTCCCCGCGATGCTCGCACTCGGCCTGCGGACGGGCGGCGGCGTCAGCGTCCGCGAGCTCGCCCGGCAGGCCTGGCTGCCGGCGTATGGCTTGGGGACAGTCCTGGCAGCTGCGCTCGTCGCCCTGCGGCTCGCCGCCGACCCGGAGACGCTGCCGGCGGTGCTGACCGCCGCCGTCGGTGGGGTGCTGGCGTTCTGGCTCGCCTTTTTCGTGCTCGTCCTCGAACCCAGCGAGCGGGCGCTGGCGGCCGGGCTCCTCAGACGTTGAGCATCAGATGCGTCACCTGCTAACATCACGCATCATGCCGCGCACCACACTCGACCTGGATCCCTCCGTGTTGCGCGAGCTGCGCCGGCGCGGGCAACGGGATCGCAAGAGCATGGGGCAGGTGGCATCAGAGCTACTCGCCCAGGCGCTCGCCGAAGATGAGCCGCCCCGGCCCACTGGCTTCAGATGGAGAACGGGGAAGCTGGGCCGGCCTCTGGTGGACCTGGAGGACAAGGAGGCCGTTCGGGCGATACTCGACGAGGACATGTGAGCACGACGCTCGACGCGAATGTGCTGGTGTACGCCGAGAACGAGGACGACCCGGTGCACGAGCGCGCCAGGGAGCTGCTCGAACGACTCACTGCGGGCCCTGACCTTTTTTACCTCTTCTGGCCGACGCTGTTGGGCTACGTTCGGATCGTGACCCATCCCCGGATCCTCGAGCGCCCGATCGCGCCACACAAGGCACTGGACAACGTCTCCGACCTGGTTGCCCTTCCTCATGTGCGGTCGCCTGGGGAATCGGAAGGGTTCTGGTATCTGTACCGCGCGACGGCGGGCGATCAGGTCCGCGGCAACCAGGTGCCCGACGCCCACCTGGCCACGCTGATGCGCCAGCACGGCGTGCGCATCCTCTACACCCGCGACCGCGACTTCAGGCGTTTCGAGGGGATCGACGTCCGCGACCCCTTTGCCTAGCTCTCAGCCGAGTCCCCGCCTCGTTGCCGGGCGAGCCTCCTGACGCACCTCGCGATGGACCGCGCCTCGCTCCGGCTGCGCGGCTTCGCGAGGAACACCAGGCGGCGCTCCTGCCGGCGGCGGCCTCTACGGGTCCGCGGTACCCGCAGGATCGCGTCCCGCCGGGCCACCGCGGCCCGGCCCAGCACCCGCCCGCTGAGACAGATGAGGTCGCCGCGGTCGCGCTGGTGGTCGAACGCCCGGGCCACCTCTCCGTCCCGCACGAAGACGAGCAGGTTGATCGAGTTGTCGGACCCGATGTTGCTGTGGTCCGCCTGATCCCACTCGAGGCCAAGCGTCCGGTTGATCCTCTCCGGCGTGCTGTCGGGCGGAAAGACGTGGAACCGGTCCCACCCGAACGAGGTCACCGCCGCGAGGCGAAACGGCTCACCGGTCTCGCTCGCCCGCCGGACGGCGTCGTCCAATTCCTCGAGCGAACCGTCCACGTCGTCGGCGAACGGCCCACAGCCGCCGGCCAACGCGGCCACGACGCCCGCCAACGCAACGACCCCTCGCCTCCCCGACCGCAGGTTCACGCCAGCGCCAGGGTACGGATCCGCTCGCCTCCGCACGCAGGTACGGCGTGGTCGACGCGGGCCGCTCCTTGCTGGAGGGGCGCTGCGTGCGTATCTTCGCCCTGATGACGCAGCGCAGCCGCCGCGTGGTGGCGCGGTTGCTCGTGGTGGCGGCCTGCGCCGCCGTGGTGCTCGCACTGGCCGCGGGGTACGCACGGCGCGCGGCGGTCGACTCGGACCAGTTCGCCAACCGGGCCACGGCGGCCCTGCGCGATGACAGCGTGCGCGATCTCGTCGCCGAACCAGGACTACGTGACGCCCGAAGACTTCGTCGCCGCCGTCAAGGACGCGGGACTCGACGACTTCGTCTACCGCGGCCCGGTGCGCGGTGACTGGCTCAGCTTGCGCCAGATGATCGACCGCAACCAACGCGTCCTCTTCCTGGCCGAGAACCGCGCCGGCTCAGAGCCTTGGTACCACCTCGCCTACGAGAGCATCACCGAGGAGACGCCCTACTCGTTCAACAGGGCCGCCCAACTCACGGAGGCCACAGAGCTGCCCGCCAGCTGCGACCCGAATCGCGGCGCAGCCAACGCCCCGCTGTTCCTCGTCAACCACTGGATCACGACCGACCCGGTCCCCCGTCCCTCCAACGCCGAGCGGGTGAACGCGTATGAGCCGCTACTGAGACGGACCCGCCTGTGCGGCCGCCTCCGCAAGCACGTGCCGAACCTGGTGGCCGTGGACTTCTACCGCCGCGGCGACCTGTTCCGGGTCGTGGACACGCTCAACGGCGTGGGGTAGCCGCGTCAGCCGCGGCCGGAGCGTGCGAACGGCTTGGACCGCGGTGAGTCCCCCTGCCCGTTCTCGTGCTCGCCCTGCTCCGCGAGCGCCATCTCGTGCTCGCGATGGCGCTCCTCGAGCAGGGCCAGGCGCTGGGCGAGCACCTTCGACTGGTCGGCTAGGCGCGAGACGACAAGCGAGAAGTGGAGCAGCAGGAGCAGGACGAAGCTGAAGGCGATCACGAACAGCGCCGACGGCGCGTAGTGGATTCCGATCGCGGTCGCCACGTGCTCGAGCAGGTCCCGCCAGGCCGACAGCAGGAGCAGCACGAACGCGCTCAGCAGCCACAGCAGCGCGTACCGCTCCAGGAGCCGCTTGCGACGGACGAGTTCGAACACCACCACGAGCAACAGCAGCGATGCGGCTACGGCGACGAGCTGGAGGCGCAGGTCCATCAGATCCCCGAGGTGGCCGCCACCGGCGCCTCGTCGCCGGGCTCCGGCACCGGCCGCGCTCGAACGAGGCCGACGACGATCGCGAGTAGGACCTTGATCAAGTACACGACCGACTTGCCGGAGGTGATCGACGACGCGCCACCGCCGCGCTTGTACATCCGGACGGGCACCTCCCGCATCCGCAGTTGATGGAAGTGCACCATCAGCACCGCTTCGACCTCCGGATAGTCGTGCGGGTAGTCGCGGGCGAATAGCTCGATCGCGCGACGGTTGTACATCCGGAAGCCCGCGGTCGGGTCGCTGACGCGCTGACCGATGATGCGCGAGAGGATGTATGCGAACAGGTGGATCCCGGTGCGCCGGCTTATCGGAGCGGGGTAGCGGTAGTCGCGTGTCAGGAAGCGAGAGCCGCACACCATGTCCACACCCGGATCGCCGTCGAGCGCGTTCTCGAGCCGCCGGATCTCGGCCGGGTCGTGCTGTCCGTCGGCGTCCACCTGCACCATGCGCCGGTAGCCGTTCTCCCTGGCGTATGCGAAGCCCGCCTGCACGGCGCCCCCGATCCCGAGGTTGAAGGGGAGCCGCAGCACGCGGGCGCCCGCCCTCTCGGCCAGGTCGGCCGTGCGGTCCGTCGAGCCGTCGTCGACCACCAGCACGTCGAAGTGCGGCGCATGCTCACGCAGCGAATGCAGTACCCCGGTCACCGTGCCCGCCTCGTTGTAGGCCGGAACCACGGCCAGCGCTGTCTGGGGCGCGGCCATGAAGGGCGCAAGCCTAGCCTCTAAAACCGCCGGTTCGCCGTCCGGCGCGCTCTATAGTGGCCCGCCTTGTCGCGCGACCCGGCGCTCTCGGTCCTGATCGTCACGCACAACGAGCGCAGCCTCGTGGAGCGGTGCCTGCCGCCGCTCCTGGACCAGTTGCGCGAGGGCGACGAGCTGATCGTGGCGGACAACGGCTCGGGCGACGGCACCCCGGAGACGGTCGAGCGGCTGGCACCGGCCGCCACAGTGCTTCGCATGCCGAGCAACGGCGGCTATATGCCGGCCTGCAACGCGGCGGCGAAGCGCGCCCGCGGCGACCTGCTGCTCACGCTCGACGCGGACGCGGTTCCCGCGCCCGGCTTCTGCGACGCGATTCGCCGCCCCGCCGTCGAGCAGCGCGGCTGGCAGGGCTGGATGGGGCTCGTGACCATGGACGGCGGCAGTCGCATCAACACGAGCGGGGGCGTCTCCCACTTCACCGGTCTCTCCTGGGCCGGCGAGGTCGGGCTGCCGGTCGAGGCCGCCTCCGGCGAGCCGCGCGAGGTGGCCTTCCTCACGGGGGTGTGCCTGACCATGACGCGCGAGGCGTGGGAGCGCGACCCGGGGTTCCCGCCCGAGTACTTCCTGTACTTCGACGACGTCGACTGGTGCTTCCGAGCTCGCCTGCGCGGGGCGCGCCTCGGTATCGAGCCCGGGGCGCGGGTCGAGCACCTCTACGACTTCCACCGGCGGCGCGTGAAGTGGCGCTTCTTGGAGCGCAACCGGTGGGCCACGATCGTCCGGACCTACCCCCGCGAGCTGCTCGTGCTGGTGCTGCCCGCGCTCTTTGCCACCGAGGTCGGGCTGCTCGCGATCGCCGCGCGCGGCGGCTGGCTGCGGGAGAAGCTGCAGGCGGACGGCGACGTGCTGCGCTGGCTCCCGCGGCTCTTGCGTGAGCGCCGGGCGATCCAGCGTGACCGGACGACCTCGGCGGCCGAGTTCGCCGACCACCTCACCTCCGAGCTGTCGTCGCCGTACTTCGGCACGGCCGGCCGCTCGCGCCTGCTGTCCGCCGCCCTGCGGGGGTACTGGGCGGTCGTCCGGAGGCTCCTCGAGCCGACCCGCCCGGCATGACGGTCTGCGCCGTTCTCGTGACGTACAACCGCAAGCAGCTCCTGGTGGAGTGCCTCGATGCGATCTTCGCGCAGAGCCGCCCGGTCGAGCAGCTGGTGCTGGTCGACAACGCCTGCACCGACGGCACACCCGAGCTGCTGAGGCGGCGCGGCTACCTCGACCGGCCCGAGCTCCGCTACCTGCGCCTCGACAGGAACCTCGGGTCCTCCGGTGGATTCGCCCGCGGCTTCGAGGCGGCCCGGACGTCGAGCGCCGACTGGCTCTGGGTGATGGACGACGACGCCGAGCCGACGCCGGACTGCCTGCGGCTCCTGCTGGAGTCCGCACCGGCGGGCGATCCGACGACCGTGTGCCTCTGCCCGATGGTCGTCTATCCCGACGGCTCCCTCAACGAGGTCATGCGGGCGGACTTCCGGCGCCGCCTGCGCCCGCTCCCGCCCTCCCGCTACCGCGTGGGGCAACACCCGTCGATCGGCGTCACCTCGTTCGTCGGCCCGCTCTACCGCATGTCGGCCGTGCGAGCGCTCGACCCGCCCAAGGCGGAGTTCTTCGTGTGGGGGGACGACGTGGAGTACTCCCTGCGACTGCGCCGGCTGGGCCATATCCGCCTGGTGCCGGAGAGCGTGATGGTGCACAAGCCGATCTCGCAGGCGCACGCCAACCGGCGCAGCCGCGTGTGGAACGCGCTGCTTCCGGTGCGCATGTACCCCACCCCGCTCGAGCGCTTCTGGCAGAACCTGTGCGGGCTGCGCAACTACATCTGGACCAAGCGCCAGTACGAGGGCCAGTCGGCGATCTCGGCTGCGGGCACCACGCTCCAGTTCGTCCTCAAGCACCTGCTCTACGACGATCGGCCGCTGCGGCGGATCCCCTGGATCGTGCGCTACGCCCACGACGGGCGGCGCGGGCGCTTCCGCAACATAGGCCCGGCCGAGTGGAGCGAGATGGTCCGGCGCGGGGACGTGTAGTGGCCGGCGTCCACGCGGTGGTAGTGACGCACAACCGAAAGGCCCTGCTGCTGGCCTGCCTCGGCGCGCTCGCGCGCCAGACCCACCCGGTGGACGCCGTGACGGTCGTCGACAACGCGTCGACGGACGGCACCTGGGATGCCCTGGCGGAGAGCGGCCTGGGTGACCGCATGGCGATCGAGTACGTGCAGCTGTCCCGCAATGGCGGCGGAGCGGAGGGGTTCCACTACGGCGTGAAGGCGGCGCTGCGGCGCGACGCGGAGTGGATCTGGCTGATGGATGACGACTGCGAGCCCCGTCCCGACACGCTGGCCGCGCTGCTCGAAGCGCCGCGAGCTCGGGATCCGGGCACCGTGCTGCTCGCCCCGCTGGTGGAGATGCCCGACGGCCAGGTACTCCCGCTGAACCGCGGTTGGCTTCGGCCGCGCTGGTTCAAGGCCCCACTCGTACCAGTGCAGCCCGAGCACTGGCGCGACGGCGAGGTCCGCGTCGAGCACGTCTCGCTCGTGGGGCCGCTCGTCCGGTCGGCGGCGGCGCGGCGCATCGCGCCACCGCGACGCGAGTTCTTCATCTGGTTTGACGACCTCGAGTGGACGTCGCGGCTGCGACGGCTCGGCGACCTGTGGCTGGTCCCCGCCAGCCGCATCGTCCACCGCGACGAGCGGCCGCTGCCGGACGCGTCCCCGCGGGCGCTCGTTCAAGACCTGCTGCGCGGCGAGGGGCAGCAGCGCACGTGGAAGCGAGCCTACGGCCTGCGCAACATCATCTGGACCGGCCGCCGTGACGGCTGGTTCACGCCGAGTCGCGCCCTGGCATTCGGCGCGGTCGCCGGCCTTCGCTCCCTCCTCTCCGGTCGGCCCCGCCTCCGCGCGCTGCGGCTCACGCTGCTGTACGCCTACGACGGCTGGCGGGGGCGGTTCCGCAACCTGCCGCCGGAGCGGTGGCCCGATCTGGTCGGCGCGGACGACCCCGTGGACTACCTTTCCGCCCACTCGCTGAGGTATCCCTCCGAGGTCGTGCACGAGGTGCGGAGGCTGTGACCGTCTCGCTGCTCATGCCCAACAAGAACAACGAGCCGGTGCTCGACCTGTTCCTCACGAAGCTGCGTGACCACACCCCGAACGGGGATTTCGAGCTGATCGTGGTCGACGACGGCTCCACGGATGGCAGCGTCGAGATCCTGCGGCGCTGGCGCGACTCCGCCGCCTTTCCCGCGTTCAAGCTGATCGAGCGTGGCTCCAGCGGGATCATCGAGACGCTCAACGCCGGTTTGGCCGAAGCCTCCGGCGACATCGTCGTGCGGCTCGACGGCGACGCCACGATCGAGACGCCGGGCTGGCTCGACCGGATGCTCGCGTTCTACCGCTCCGACGAGCGGGTCGGTGTGGTGGTCGCGAAGATCGTGTTCGACTCCGGGCACGTGCACTCGTACGGGATGAACGT
The DNA here is from genome assembly GCA_035947555.1 of Thermoleophilaceae bacterium. GTDB lineage: Bacteria > Actinomycetota > Thermoleophilia > Solirubrobacterales > Thermoleophilaceae > JACVRW01. The sequence continues at coordinate 11,499 of DASZJZ010000205.1, forward strand.
GGTGCTGCCGGAGGGGGTGCACGACCGAGGCACGCGCCTGACCGAACCGGTCGGCCGGCGCACGCTCGACATAAACGTGGAGCGGCCGCTCGCCGCAGACAGCGACGGAGGCGACGAGATCGCCGAGATCGACGGCGCCATCGGCTGCTGCACGATGTTCTCGAGCGAGCTGGCCGAGCGGATCGGCGGGTTCGACACGATCTACAACCCGGTCGGCTTCGAGGACTTCGACTTCGCGCTGGGCGCGCGTCGGCTCGGCAGGAAGGTGTTCTTCTTCCCCGAGGTCGAGGTGATCCACCGCCTGTCACTGCGCAATCCGCGCACCGACGGCTCGGGTGCCGAGTGGCTGCTGTGGCGGATGCGTCGCCGGATCGGCGGGCTGTTCCCGCAGCGGGTGCGCAACCTCGTCGCGCGGGCCGCCAAGCTCGGCGACCACGACCCCGAGCGGATCGCGCTTCTGCGCCGCCACTACGAGAGCTGGCGGCGCAAGTGGGGTTGGGATCCGCTCAACCCCGACATGCGCGAGATCCTGCGGCGCTACGGAGAGACCGAGGTGTGCTGGCGCTACGACGACGAACGACGGCGCGCCGGCGAGGCGATCATCGCGGCATGGGAGGGCCGATGAGCGGCTACGACGTGCTCGTGGCCGGCGCCGGCTTCGCCGGAAGCGTGATCGCGGAGCGCTACGCGGACGAGTGCGACATGCGCGTTCTCGTCGTCGACCGGCGCCCGCACATCGGGGGCAACGCGTACGACTACTTCGACGAGCACGGGGTGCTCGTGCACGCCCACGGGCCGCACATCTTCCACACGAACTCCGGCGGCATCGTCAACTACCTGTCGCGCTTCACCGCGTGGAGGCCGTACGAGCACCGCGTCATGGCGCAGGTCGCCGACAAGCGGCTGCCGGTGCCGATCAACCGCACCACGATCAACGAGCTGTACGGCCTCGACCTCCGCACCGACGAGGACGTCGAGAGCTTCTACAGGGCCCGCCGTGAGGACCGCGACCACGTCCGGACGAGCGAGGACGCGGTCGTGACGAAGGTGGGGCGCGACCTCTACGAGAGGTTCTTCCGCGGCTACACGCGCAAGCAGTGGGCGCGCGACCCCTCGGAGCTGCACGCCTCGGTGTGCGGGCGCATCCCGGCGCGCACCAACACCGACGACCGCTACTTCACGGACTGGCACCAGGCGATGCCCGCCGACGGCTACACGGCGATGTTCGAGCGCATCCTCGGCCACCCGAACATCGAGGTCAGCCTCGACACCGAGCTCGACGACGTGCGGGGGGAGGTCGAGTACGGGCACCTGGTCTATACCGGGCCGATCGACGCCTTCTTCGGGCACCGCTTCGGCACTCTGCCCTATCGCAGCCTCGAGTGGGAGCTGCGAAACGTGCCGACCCCGGACGGGGGTCTGACCCTTCCGGTGACGTCGGTCAACTATCCCGACGAGGCGGTCCCCTACACCCGAGTCACCGAGTTCCGCCGGCTCACAGGGCAGTCCCCGCACGGCAGCTCCACGCTGGCGGTCGAGTACCCGCGAAGCGAGGGGGACCCGTACTACCCGATCCCGTCCGATGCCACCCGAGCCCTCTACCGCAAGTACGAGGCGCTGGCCGCCACGCTGCCGGACGTGACCTTCGTCGGACGGCTCGCGCGCTACCAGTACCTGAACATGGACCAGGTCGTGGGGCAGGCGCTCGCCACCTACCGCAGGATGGTCGAGCGAGGGATCGGGCGCGTGGCCGTATGAGCCGGCGGCTCGTCTCGCTCGTCGTTCCCAACATGAACAACGGGCCGGCTTTGGATGTGTTCTTCCGCAAGCTGGAGCGGAACACCAGCTACCCCGAGATCGAGCTGGTGGTGGCCGACGACGGGTCGACCGACTCGAGCCTGCGGGTGCTGCGTCGCTGGCGAGACTCCGGCCGCTTCCC
>DASZJZ010000206.1:0-8537 GCA_035947555.1 Thermoleophilaceae bacterium
CGCGGAGGCGGTCAAGGGGCTCGACGCCGACGACCAGGAGGCCGTCGATCACGCCATGCTCGAGGCCGACGGCACGCCCAACAAGGCACGCCTGGGCGCCAACGCGATCCTCGGGATTTCGCTCGCGACGGCGAAGGCGGCCGCTGCCGACGCGGGCGAGCCGCTCTGGCGCCACCTCGGCGGCGGCGACGCCCACGTGCTGCCGGTGCCGATGATGAACGTGCTGAACGGCGGCGCACACGCCGACAACAAGGTCGACTTCCAGGAGTTCATGGTCGTGCCGGTCGGGGCGCCGAGCTACTCCGAGGCGCTCCGCACCGGCGCCGAGGTGTTCCACGCGCTCAAGCGGACGCTGCACGACCGCGGTCTCTCCACGGCCGTGGGCGACGAGGGCGGGTTCGCGCCCGATCTCGAGTCGAACGAGGCGGCCCTTGAGGCGCTGGTCGCGGGCATCCAGGCGGCCGGCTACCGGCCGGGCGAGGACGTGGCGATAGCGCTCGACCCGGCGACGAGCGAGATCCATCATGGCGGCCGGTACGTGCTGGAGCACGAGGGCCGCACAGTCACGTCTCAGGACCTGGTTGCCTACTGGGCCGATCTCGCCTCCCGCTACCCGATCGTCTCGATCGAGGACGGTCTGGACGAGGAGGACTGGGAGGGCTGGAGGCTGCTCACCGAGGAGCTCGGGGACCGCGTGCAGCTCGTCGGCGACGACCTCTTCGTGACGAACACCGAGCGGCTGCGCCGCGGGATCCACTCGGGAGTCGCGAACTCGATCCTCGTCAAGGTGAATCAGATAGGCACGCTGTCGGAGGCCCTGGAAGCGGTCCAAGTGGCCCAGGAGGCCGGCTATACGGCGGTCATGTCGCACCGTTCCGGTGAGACGGAGGACACGACCATCGCCGATCTGGCGGTCGCCACGGGGTGCGGCCAGATAAAGACCGGCGCGCCCTCACGCTCGGACCGGGTGGCCAAGTACAACCAGCTCCTTCGCATCGAGGAGGCGCTCGGCGGGGACGCCGCCTACCCAGGTCGAAGCGTCTTGGGCTAGCGCGGCAAGCCCTCTATGACGTAGGCCCGCTCGCCCTGGCGCACCATGCCCAGCCGGCGCGCCTCCCGCTCGAGCGCGCCCGGCCCCCGCAGCGCCCGCACACGCCGCTTCAGCTCTCGGTTCTCCTTGCCCAGCTCCTCGAGCTTCTCGCGGTGGGCGGACGCCGTCCGCGACTGCTCCCACCACTGCTTGGCGGGCGACAGGTAGAGCAGCAGGATCACGACCAGGGTCCCGAGCAGGGCCAGGCGGCCGAGCCGGTCCCAGCGGATGCTCGTGCGGCGGCGGGCATGCATCCGGGCCACCTTCGCCGCCCGGTTGAGGTCTCCTCTACATTCGGGCTCGATGGCCTACTCGCTCGACAACGCGCTCTTCCAGTGGCGGGAGGGCGAGCGCCGGGTGGCGGAGACGCCCGAGCCCGCGCGCGCCGACCTCGAGCGCGCCGTGGGGGTGGTGGTGGACGAGCTGCGCAAGCGGCTCGGCTCCAGCTTCGTGCTCGACGAGCTGGCCGACTTCTACGGCGCGGGCACCGACTGGGCCACCGAGCTGGCCGACCGTCAGGGAGCGAGCACTGACGCCGCGACCGTGGTGGACGCGGCGTTCGCCCGCTACGCCCGTGAGGCTTCCAACTTCGCAGGCGGCCGGCCGCGCGAGCGGCACGAGCGGCCCTAGTCCTCGTCCTCCGCCTCTTCTCCGGCCCGCCTGATGACGATCTGCTCCGCCTCGACCGAGACCGTTACGGGGCGGTGGCCCGCCCAGTGCTCCGCGTAGACGGGGTCGTCCTGGATCGCCGGGTCGAGCCAGAGGCCGTAGCCCTCCTCGCCGTGGTCGAAGGTGCCCTCGAGCTCCTGCGGACGCCGGCGGCGGCCGCGCCCGCCGCGCCGTCCGCGGCGGCGGCGCCGGGGCTTGTCCTCGTCCTCCTCGTCCTCTTCCTCCTCGTCCTCCTCCTGCTCGGCCTCGAGCGCGGCGGCCACCAGCGCGTCGTCCTCGGCGCGCAGGTCGAGCTCTTCGCTGCCTGAGCCGGCGAAGGCCTCGTCCCCGTCGGCACCCGCGTCGTCGGCCACGAGATCGTGCTCGCGCTTGAACGCACGGATGTCGCTGACCGAAACCTCGAGCTGGTGAGCGATCCAGGCGTCGGTGCGCCCCTGCCGTACCCAGGTCCGAATCTGATTCAGCTGCGGTTTGAGCGATCTACGTGCCAAGCGGCGGCGGACACTACCAACGCCGGATACCGGTTGCGCCCGGACGCCGGGCTTGCTTAAGTGGGGGCCGCATCGCTATCCCAGGCAGGGGGGCGCTCGAAGTGCTGGTCCTTACACGGAAGGGCAATCAGAGCATCATGATCGGCGACGAGATCGAGGTATCGGTACTCGCGATCATGGGCGAAAAGGTGCGAATCGGAATCGACGCGCCGCGGGAGGTGCCGGTGTTCCGCAAGGAGGTGTACGAGGAGATCCAGGAAGACGAGGCCGAGGCGCCGGCACAGCGCGCGGCCTCCTAGCCGGCGAGCATCGCGCCGTGCCGCGAGCAGCCGGCTCGGCCGGCTGCGCGCGGATCCTATCCAGCGAGCATCGCGAGCGTCTCGAACATCACGATCGTCACCACCACAGCGGTGAGGACGATCGAGAGCGCGAGCAGCGTGAAGCGCAGCTTCCCCTCTTTGCGCCGGCGCTCGACCCTGCGGCTGCGCGCCCGCTGAGCGGCCTGCTTGCGCAGCCGCTCACGCCGCGCGATGGACTCGGCTGCCTCCTCACGGAAGGCCTCCTCGAACTGGGCCAGCGACTGACGCATCCGCATCGAGCCGCGAAGGCTACCAGCGTTATGTAGCCGCAGCCGTGTGCCTCGCGGCCTCCTCGTACACGCGCACGAAGCGCATGTACTTGTCCGCGATCTGCTCCGCCGCGGCGTCGCGTTCGAGCTCGTCGTCGAGGTATCCCTTGAGCGCGTCCCACCAGATCGTACGGCCGATCGCAAAGCCCGCGTAGCCCTCCACCGGGGCGCCCTGGCGCAGCCAGTGCTCGACCTTCTCGTCGTTCGCGCCGCGACCGAGCACAACGCAGATCACGCCATCCCGGCCGTCGCGCCGAGCGGTGTCGGCGATCCGCCGGCAGTCCTCCTCCGCGTCGATCCCCTCGATCTTCCAGATGTCCGCCTCCACCCCGGCGTCCTGGAGCTCGACGATTGCGCGGCGCATCAGCGCGGGCCGGAGCTCGGCGTCGTAGCGGTCGGTGTCTCCGCCGGCGCTCTCGAGCTGGTGGTCCTCGGCCGGCACGAGCAGCTCGAAGAGGAACTTCCGGTCGCGCTCGTGGAGCCACTCGGCGAGTCGCCGCAGGCGCTCGGTCTGGCGGGCGTTCATCTCCGAGTCGCCCTCCGGGTTGTAACGCACGAGCACCTTGGCGAAGTCGGGGTCGAAGCGCTCGATGTGGGCGCCGAACTCCTCGCCGTACTCGAAGTCGAACTCGTTCTGGCCCGACTTCTCGACCGGCATGGCCAGGAGCAGCCCGCGCTCCTTCGCCTGGCCGGGGATGTCCTTCGGCGCTCCGAACTGCTCGTCCACGAGCACGCCGGTCACACCGGGCTCGACGCCGCGGTCCACCGCCTTGAGCATCCCCTCGAAGATCAGGTGCTTCGCGTCCGAGATGGTGGCGGTCTGCTCCTCGGTCGGATCCCCCTCGATCCCGAACATCTTCTTCTGGAAGGAGCCGCGGTGGTCGAACGCGAGGATGTAGAGCTTGCCGTCGTAGCCGAGTGTCATGCACGGGTTATACCGCCTGCACCCCGGATACGATCCGCCCGTGGAGCACCGTTTCACGGGCCCCTCGTACACCCTTGGGATCGAGGAGGAGCTCATGATCGTGGATCAGGAGACGCTCGATCTCGAGAGTTCGATCGAGGGGCTGCTCGAGGCGCTCGGCGACATCGACAAGGACGGCGAGGTGAAGCCCGAGCTGATGGAGTCGGTGTGCGAGATCGCCACCGAGCCCTGCTCCAACACGCGCGAGGCGGGCTTCCAGCTGCGGGCGCTGCGGCGGCTCGTGCAGCAGGTGGCGAACGAGCGGGGCGCGGCGATCGGCTCGGCGGGCACGCACCCGTTCGCCCTGTGGGAGGACCAGCGGATCGTGTCGCGGCCGCGCTACCGCGACCTGATCGCCGGGCTCCAGTTCGTCGCCCGCCAGGAGATCATCTTCGGCACGCACGTGCACGTGGGGCTGGACGACCCCGACAAGGCGATCCACGTGGCCAACGGGATGCGCGTGCACGTGCCGATCCTGCTGGCGCTGTCGGCCAACTCGCCCTTCTGGCGCGGTCAGGCCACCGGGCTCCAGTCCACCCGCACCCCGATCTTCCGCGCCTTCCCGCGCGTGGGGATCCCGCCGCGCTACGAGGACTTCCAGGACTGGTGCAAGCGCATCGAGTTCATGACCACCGCCAAGGTCATCCGCGACTACACGTACCTCTGGTACGACGTGCGCCCCCACCCGAACTTCGGCACCGTCGAGATCCGGGCGACGGACTCCCAGACCCGGGTGGAGCACACGCTCGCGATCGCGGCACTGATCCAGGCGATGGTCAAGGAGCTGGCCGAGCATTACGACGCCGGCGAGGCGCTGTCCCGCTACCCGTACGAGATGCTCGACGAGAACAAGTGGCTCGCGGCCCGCCACGGTCTCCAGGGGGAGCTCGTGGACCTGCCGATAAGAGAGCGGGTCACCGCCGCCGAGCTGGTCCGCCGCCTGATGGAGCGGCTCCGCCCGCACAGCGAGGAGCTCGGCTCCGCCGACGAGTTCGACTGGCTCGAGGACATCCTCGAGAACGGGACGGGCTCGGCGCGACAGATCGTCGTGTTCGAGGCGAACCACGACCTCCAAGAGGTCGTCCGCGAGATCGTCGACGCGAGCGTGCCCGAGGCCGCGGAGGCGGCCGGCGAGTAGCCGGCACGCCGACCGTACGGATCGACCTCGGCCGGCGGCCGCAGCCCCGAGCTTGGCTCGGGGGGCGGCGTGTGGTGGGTACCCTGAGGGGGCGTGTCCCAGCCGGACCTGTTCGTCGTCTGCAGGAACTGCGGCTCCGAGGTGAGTCCGTACGTCACCGAGTGCCCGTATTGCGGCCAGCGGGTGCGCAAGCGTGCCCCCAAGCTCGACCGCACGGGGGCCGAGCCGCAGCCCAAGCGGAAGGCCCGGCGGCGGCGGCCGACGCTGCCGCGGCTCCGCGCCGACGAGATGGCCGGCGTGGCCCCGGACACGCGGCCCTACGCCACCTTCGTCCTGATCTTCGCCTGCGTGCTGTCGGCGCTCGTGTTCCAGGCCGATCCGAACATCGACCTCGGCTACCTGAACGTGCCGCTGGCGGAGGACCCCTGGCGCTGGTTCGCCGCGCCGTTCCTGTTCGGCGACCAGATCGGCTACGCCTTCGTCTCGCTGGTGGCGGTGGGCATCTTCGGCACGCTGCTGGAGCGGCGCTTCGGGCCGCTGCCCGTGATCGTCGTGTTCGTCCTGGGGGGGGCGGCCGGGATGGCGCTGGTGTCGTACGCGGAGACGCCGCCGCTGTTCGCCGCCGAGACCGAGCTCTTCTTCGCGTACGGGGCCAACGGCGCTGCCCTCGGCCTGCTGTGCGCCTGGCTCGTCGACGACCGGATGGCCGCGCGCCGCGGCGAGGACCGCGAGAACGACCTGCTCGGCGTCTACGTCGTGGCGATCGTGCTGGTGCTGCTGTCGCTCGCCGAGGAGCAGGCCAACATCGGCGCGGCGGTGGGCGGCGCGCTCGCCGGGACGCTGCTCGGGCTGGTCCTGCCCGTCTTCACCCGCAAGACGACGTATTGAACCGGGGGCTCCCGCCCCCGGACCCCCGACGATTCCTGGCAGGTGGTGCCATGTTTTCCGAGGAGCAGGTGGAGGCCGCCGTGCGCGCGCTCTCCGATCCTCAGCGCTTCGCCGGTGCCGAGCGGAGCCTGGCGGTGCTCGCCCCGCACCTGCAGCGGGTGCTCGCCCACGCCCTCGAGGAGGGGGGCTGGTTCGGCGACGCGCACCGTTCCCAGGTACGCTCCGCCGTCGCCGAGCCGGACGAGGCCCTGCGCAGGCAGCGCATCGAGACCCTGCTGGCGGAGGAGACGCGCATGGGGATGCTCGTGGGTGTGGCGGTCGGCTGGGAGCTCGCACAGGAGCTCGGCGTGAACGAGAACGACCCCGAAGGAGACTGACGTGGAGATCCGCTTCCTAGGCCATTCCTGCTTCGAGCTCGTGGAGGGCGACACGCGCGTCCTCATCGACCCCTTCCTCAGCGGCAACCCCAAGGCGGCGGCGAGCCCGGACGAGATGGAGCCTACGCACCTCTTCCTCACGCACGGCCACCCCGATCACTACGGGGACGTGGAGGAGATCGCAAAGCGCACGAGCCCGCAGGTGGTGGCGATTGCGGAGATCGCAAGCGAGCTGGGCGAGGCCGGCGTCGAGAACGTGACCGACCCGAACCTGGGCGGCACCGTGAAGTTCGACTGGGGCTGGGTCAAGCTGGTGCCGGCCTGGCACACGTCCACGACCCCGAAGGGGACCGTGAACACTCCCGCCGGTCTGCTGATCCACATCGGCGGGAGGACCGTCTACCACCTCGGCGACACGGCGCTTTTCTCGGACCTGAAGCTCGTCGCCGGGCGCGGCGACCCGATCGACGTGGCGCTGATGTGCATCGGCGGGCACTACACGATGGACCGCATCGACGCGGTCACGGCGGCGGAGTTCGTGGGCGCGGGCACCGTGATTCCGTGTCACTACGACACGTTCCCGCCGATCGAGACGGATGCCCAGGCGTTCAAGTCCGAGGTGGAGTCGGAGACCTCGTCGAAGGTGGAGGTGCTGGAGCCCGGCGCGAGCTTTGAGGCGTGAGGCGCGCGGCGCTCGCGGCCGTCGCCGTGGCGCTGCTGCTCGCCGCGGCCGGGTGCGGCGGAGACGACGAGGAGCCGGCCGCGACGACGGAGGCGGCGCCGCCGCCCACGGCCGAGCCGGCTCCGACCGCGACGGAGACCGAGGCGCCCGAGACCGAGCCCGAGCCTCAGGAGACGCAGCGCGAGGAAGCCGAGCGCGAGGAGAGTGAGCGCGACGAAAGCGAGCCGGAGACGCCGGCCTCGCCCGAGGACCAGCCGGGCGGCGCCGGCGACGAGGAACCCGCCCGGTCGCTGGCGCTGTTCACGGGAGAGGCCGGCCGGATCACGCCGCGGACGATCCGCGTGCCGGCGTTCATCTCGATTCGCGTGGAGCTGCGGTCCGAGGACGGGCAGGAGTATGCGCTGACCTTCGCCGGCGAGACGATCAGGGTGAGCCAAGGGCTCGGCTCGGTGTCGACCACGATCGACGGGCTGCGGCCCGGCGAGGCGGTGGTGGGGACGCCCGCGGGCCCGGGCAACCGCGTGCGAATCGAGGCGACGGCCGAGCCCGGTCCCTGACTGGCTGGCCAGCCAAGCGTCCGGTACGCTGCCGGGCGTTCACCGAGGAGAGAGGACTGCCGTGAGTGAGACCGTCAGCCAGCGAACCGAGCGCGACGACTTCCAGGCCACCAGCGACCCCGCGGTCCTGGAGTCGGCGGATCGCGGCGAGGTGAACCTGCTCAGCTACGAGCAGCTCTACAACCTGTGGGAGCGCCAGCACTGGGCGACCCAGGACATCGACTTCACGCAGGACCGCGTCGACTGGCACGAGCGCATCCCCCCGGACGAGCGCTTCCAGCGCATGTACGGCCTCTCCTCGTTCTTCATCGGAGAGCAGAAGGTGGCCGAGGAGCTCGGGCCGATGATGAGGGCGGCGCCGACCGAGGAGATGCGGGTCTTCCTGTGCACTCAGATCGCCGACGAGGCCCGCCACGTGCGCTTCTTCAACCGCTTCTACGACGAGGTCGGGATTCTCGAGGCGGACACGCTCCAGGGCCGGCTCGCCGAGACGAGCGAGCACGTGAACCCCGAGTTCAACGAGCTCTTCGACGAGATGCTGAAGGGTCGCGTGGACACCCTCGCCCGCCACCCGGAGGACCTCGAGCTGCTGGTGGAGGCGATCACGCTCTACCACATGGTGATCGAGGGGATGCTCGCCCTCACCGGCCAGCACTTCATCCTGCAGTACAACGAGGATGTCGGCACGCTGCCCGGCTTCTGCCAGGGCTTCAACAACATCGCGCGCGACGAGCACCGCCACGTCGCCTTCGGGGCGCGCTTCCTGCGCGAGATGGCGCAGGCCGACTCCCGCTACGGCGACGCAATCACCCGCACGATGACCGAGGTCGCTCCGATCGCCGACGCCGTGCTCCAGCCGAAGTGGTACGTGGAGGGCGAGACGGAGATCCTGGGCGCGACGATGGAGGAGACCCGCGCCTTCGCGATGAAGTGCCTGGAGCGCCGGCTGAAGGTGATCGGGCTGGCGCCGGTCGCCTAGGCGAGCCACTCGAGCGGGCTGCCGTGGTAGCCGGCTCGGGCGAGGAGGCGGTCCTCGCCGCCGTGCCTTAGCCG
>DASZJZ010000207.1:0-4783 GCA_035947555.1 Thermoleophilaceae bacterium
ACGCTCGACGTGGTGGCGCAGGCCGGCGGCCGTCCGGCCAACTTCCTGGACGCCGGGGGCGGCTCCAAGGCAGACGCGATCGTCGCGGCGGTCGAGGTGATCCTCTCGAACGAGAAGGTCAAGGCGGTGCTGTTCAACATCTTCGGCGGGATCACGCGCTGCGACGAGGTGGCCAAGGGCCTGATCGAGGCCTTCGAGCAGGTGCAGCCCCAGGTGCCGTTCGTGGTACGCCTCGACGGCACGAACGACGAGGAGGGGCGCCGGCTGCTGGCCGACGCCCAGCTGCCCAACCTCGAGGTCGAGGCGACGATGCTCGAGGCCGCTGAGCGAGTGGTCGCTCTCGCCGCGGCCAGCCCGACCCTCCAGGCGCGATGAGCATCCTCGTCGACCGCGAGACGCGCTTGTGCGTGTCCGGTGTCACCGGGCGCGAGGGCACCTTCCACGCGCTCAACAACAAGCGCTACGGCACTGACGTCGTGTCCGGCGTGACGCCGGGCAAGGGCGGACAGCAGGTCGACGGCATCCCCGTGTTCGACTCCTTCCGCGAGGCGGTCGAGGAGACGGGCGCCAACGCCGCGATGGTGTTCGTGCCGGCCCGCTTCGCCGCCGACTCGATCCTCGAGGCGGCCGAGGCCGGGATCCCCACGATCGTCGCCATCACCGAGGGCATTCCGGCGCACGACGAGCTGCGTGTGAGCACCCACTTGGGCCGGCTCGACGACGTGCGGCTGATCGGCCCGAACTGCCCGGGCGTGCTGTCCCCGGGCAAGGCCAACGTGGGAATCATCCCGGCCGACTTCTTCAAGGAGGGCAACGTCGGCGTCGTGTCGCGCTCGGGCACGCTGACCTATCAGATCGGCAACGAGCTGGCGCAGGCCGGCTTTGGCAACTCGTCGATCGTGGGCATCGGCGGCGACCCCGTGCCGGGCTTGAGCTTCATCGACGTGCTCGAGCTGTTCGAGGCCGACCCGGAGACCGCGCTCGTCGTGATGAGTGGCGAGATCGGCGGTTCTGCCGAGGAGGAGGCGGCGGAGTTCATCGCCGCCAACGTCTCCAAACCGGTGGTCGCGTACATCGCCGGCTTCACCGCACCGCCCGGAAAGACGATGGGGCACGCGGGCGCGATCGTGTCCGGCTCCAAAGGCACGGCGACGGCCAAGGCCGAGGCGCTCGAGGCGGCCGGCGTCCCCGTCGCGCGCACGCCTACCGAGGTGTCGGAGATTGTTGTCGAGATCCTCGACGGCTGAGCGAGACCATGGCCTGAGCGATGGACCTGCTCGCGGGTGGTCTCGTCGTTCTCGCAGCGTCGTTTCTCGGGGGCGTCACCGGCTTCGGGTATTCACTCGTCGCCACGCCGCTGCTGTTGATCCTTGGCTTCCCCTTGCCGTTCGTCGTGACCGCCAACCTGGCGCTGGCCTGCGTCACACGGATCCCGGTCGCGGTCCGGTTCCGGTCCGACGCGAGGCCGGGCCAAGCAGCCGGCCTCATCGCCGGCAGCGTCCCCGGGCTCTGGCTCGGGGCCGTGGTGCTTACCACGGTGGACGACTCGACGATCAAGCTGGGCGCGGGGCTCGTCGTGATGGGCGCGGCCGTCCTGCTCTGGCGGGCCGTGACGGAGCCGCCTCCCCGAGCGCTGCCCGGAGCGCCCGTCGCGGCCGGGTTCGCCGGCGGCTTCCTGGGCGCGGCGACGTCGCTCAACGGCGTGGCTCCCGTGCTCCTCCTCGCACGCGACAAGGCGGCGCCGCGCAGCATTCTGGCGGATCTCGCCCTCTACTTCGTCGCGTCCAACGCGATCGGCCTGGCGGTCCTGCTCGCCGAGGGAGCGCTCGATACCGACGCCCTGTTTCCGGCCTTCCTGCTGTGGCTGCCCGGCTCGCTCGCCGGCAACTGGGCAGGCACCGTGGTCGGCCCGCGCCTGCCCGAAACCGGCTTCCGGCGACTCACGCTCGCGATCGTCTTCCTCGCCGGCGCGGTGACGGCGCTGACCGCCTAGTGCCGCAGCGCAAGCTTGGCTTGCGGGGCGGCATTAAGCCGCGGCGGTCAGCCGGCCGCGAGGGCCGGCTGACCTGCCTTGGCTTCCTACTCCGCCTAGGAGCGAACGGCTGCCCACAGGCGCTTCAGCGCCCGTGCGGCCGTCTCGGCGCCGCGCGATGCCAGCGCCCCCTTCGGGCCGCCGGACATCGGAGTGTTCGAACGATTCAGGTTGCTCATGGTGTCGAGTCCTTGGAACGAAGCCAGTTGCGACCTTCAATTTTATCGACCGTCAGAGGGCAATTTCCCTGCTGGCGAGGGGGCGCGAAGGGGTACCGAACGTCTTCGAACCCAATCGAGGAGAATGTGACCGCTCGTGGCAATCACCAGCCCAGCATCCACTGAGCCCAAGACCGTCACCCTGACCATCGACGGTCGTGAGGTCACGGTCCCCGAGGGGACGACGATCTGGGACGCGGCGAAGGACATCGGCATCGAGATCCCCGTCCTGTGCCACGACGAGCGCTACGACCCGGTCGGCGTGTGCCGCGTGTGCGTGGTCGACATCGGCGCCCGCGTGCTGGCCCCGGCGTGCGTGCGGCCATGCGAGGACGGCATGGAAGTCAAGACCGCCACCGAGCAGGTCGAGCGCCAGCGCGCGATGCTCACACGGCTGCTGCTGGTCGACCAGCCTCCGCCCGAGGAGGACCCCAAGGAGACGACGACGGCGGACAACGAGCTGCTCGTCCTCGTGCACCGGTACGGCGTGAGCCAGGACGATCTCCCGCGGGGCAGCGGGCGCGGCGAGGACTTCTCCAACCCCGTGATCGCGGTCAACCACGACGCCTGCATCCTCTGCGACCGCTGCGTGCGGGCCTGCGACGACATCCAGGGCAACGACGTCATCGGCCGCTCGGGCAAGGGCTACACCACGCGGATCGCGTTCGACCTGAACGACCCGATGGGCGAGTCCTCGTGCGTGACGTGCGGCGAGTGCGTCGCGGCCTGCCCGACCGGCGCCCTCGTCAACAAGCCGATCAACGACGTGCCGATCAAGCCGCGCTCGGAGCTCGACTCGGTCGAGACGGTGTGCCCGTACTGCGGGGTCGGCTGCGCGCTCACCTACCACGTCGACCGCGAGCGCAACGCCATCGCCTTCGCGGACGGCCGCGAGCAGCCCGGCAACCACAGCCGGCTGTGCGTAAAGGGCCGCTATGGGTGGGACTACGCCTCCAGCCCGCAGCGGCTGACGGTGCCGCTGATCCGCCGCGAGGGCTCCTATCCGAAGGGCCCGCTGTCGAGCGACGTGCGCGGAGAAGGCAGGGGGCGGCGCAAGCCGGGCGGAATCGTCGACTACGACGAGGTCCTGCCGCACTTCCGCGAGGCGAGCTGGGAGGAGGCGCTCGACCTCGTCGCCGGACGCCTGAAGGCAATTCACTCCGAGCATGGTCCGGGTGCCATCGCCGGCTTCGGCTCGGCCAAGTGCTCCAACGAGGAGGCCTACCTGTTCCAGAAGCTCATCCGGGCGGGCTTCGGGACCAACAACGTCGACCACTGCACGCGCCTGTGCCACGCCTCGAGCGTGGCGGCGCTGTTCGAAGGGGTCGGCTCAGGAGCGGTGTCGACGACCTACGGGGACATCGTCAACGCCGAGGTGGCGATCATGGCGGGGACGAACACCACGGCCAACCACCCGGTCGCCTCGTCGTTCTTCAAGCAGGCCAGGCGCCGCGGCACCAAGATGATCGTGGTGGACCCGCGCCGGGAGCGGATCGCCGACCACGCCGACATCTTCTGCCAGATCAAGCCGGGCACCGACGTGGCCTTCTACAACGGCGTGATGCACGAGATCGTCAACCTCGGCCTGGTCGACCGCGAGTTCATCGCGCAGCGGACCACGAACTACGGCGAGCTCGCCAAGACGGTCAAGGAGTACCCGCCGGACAGAGCGGCGCAGATCTGCGGGATCGACGCGGAGGTCATCCGCACCGTAGCGAGGCTGTGGGGGGAGGCGAACACCGCGATCGTCTTCTGGGGCATGGGGATCTCGCAGCACACGACCGGCACCGACAACGCCCGCTGCCTGATCGCCCTGTGCTCCATCACCGGCCAGGTGGGCCGGCCGGGGACCGGCCTGCACCCGCTCCGCGGCCAGAACAACGTCCAGGGGGCTTCGGACGCCGGCTTGATCCCGATGATGTACCCGGACTATGTGCCCGTGGACCAGAAGGGGGCTCGCGAGACCTTCCAGGAGCGGTGGGGCCGCGAGCTCGATCCCGACCGCGGGTTGACCGTCACCGAGATCGTCGCCTCGGCGCTGCAAGGCGGCGTGCGCGGGATGTACATGATGGGGGAGAACCCGTTCCTGTCGGACCCGAACATCAACAAGGTCCGCAAGGCGCTCGGCGCCCTCGAGTTCCTCGTCGTGCAGGACATCTTCCTCACCGAGACCGCGGAGTTCGCCGACGTGATCCTCCCCGCGACGTCCTACATGGAGAAGGAGGGCACGTACACGAACACCGACCGACGCGTGCAGATCGGCCGCAAGGTCCTCGACCCGCCCGGCCAGGCGCGGCTGGACTGGCACATCATCCAGGACATCTCGAACCGCATCGGGCTGGAGATGAACTACCACTCGGCGAGCGAGATCTTCGACGAGCTCGTGTCGGTGATGCCCAACTACGCCGGGCTGTCGTACGACAACCTGGGCGCGATGGGCAAGCTGTACCCCAACCCGGATCCGGAGCATCAGGACGGGACGGTCGTGCTGTTCGACGAGCGCTTCGGCACGGACGACGGAAAGGCGCACCTC
>DASZJZ010000208.1:0-7521 GCA_035947555.1 Thermoleophilaceae bacterium
AAGGGAGGCCACCGCGCGCCGCTGCCTCTCGAGCGCTCGCTGGAGCTCCGGCGAGCGCGCGACCTCCGCTTCCAGCCGCGCGCGCCGGCGGCCGCGGAGGGTGCCATCGGCGAGCGCGGTCAGGTCCGCGAGCGTGCGGTCGTCGAGATCGGTCATCTACGGAGAAGACGCCGGGGGCAGCGGGCTTATTCCCCGGATCGCTAGCCGGCGAGCGCCGCCCGCAGGTCCTCGACCAGGTCCTCCGCCGCCTCCACGCCGCACGAGAGACGCACCAAGTCGGGTGGGACGGCTGCGGCGGAGTCCTCGACGGACTGGTGGGTCATCGCCTGCGGCACCTCGATCAGCGACTCCACGCCTCCCAGCGACTCGGCCAGCGCGAAGATCTCCGTCGACGCGGCGATCCGCGTGGCCTCCGGGTGCCGGAAGGACACCATCCCGCCGAATCCCGGCCACCGCACGTCCGACAGCCCCTCCGCCTCGCTTAGGAACTCGCTCACCGCCCGGCCATTCTCGGTGTGCGCGGCCACTCGGAGGTGCAGCGTGCGGAGCCCGCGGTGCACCAGGAAGCAGTCGAGCGGGCCCGGCACGGCCCCGATCGCGTTCTGCACGAAGCGGACGTTGTCGTGCAGCTCGGCGTCCCGGACCACGACGGCGCCGCCGACCACGTCGGAGTGGCCGCCGAGGTACTTCGTGGCCGAGTGGACCACGGCGTCGGCGCCCAGTTCGAGCGGGCGCTGCACCGCCGGCGTGGCGAAGGTGTTGTCGACCGCGACGATCGCGCCGCGCTTCCGCTCCACCACCGCCTCGATGTCGACCACGTTCAGCAGCGGGTTCGTCGGAGTCTCGACCCACACCAAGGTCGTCTCGTCGCGCATCGCCCGCTCGAGCGCGCCGAGGTCGGTCTGGTCGACCAGGTCGTAGGCGAGGCCGAAGCGGGCCATCACCTTGTCGACGAGCCGGTAGGTCCCGCCGTAGAGGTCGGAGGGCAGGACCACGTGGTCGCCGGCGTTGCAGTGAGCGGTCAGAAGGGCGTGGGTGGCCGCCATGCCACTGGCGAAGCACGAGCCGAGGCCGCCCTCGAGCTCCCCGAGCGCCCGTTCCAATGCGGTGCGCGTGGGGTTGGCCGAGCGGGCGTAGTCGTAGTCCTCCACGAACTCGCCCGGCGCGGGCTGTACGTACGTCGACGTCTGATGGATCGGCGGGATGACCGAGCCGAAGCTCGGATCGGGCTCGAGGCCGGCGTGAACCGCGCGCGTAGCAAAACGGCGGCCGCTCACCTGGCGAGCGACTCGAGCAGGTCGGCGCGCGTGAGGATCCCCGCGGCGCGCCCGTCCATCGTCACCAGCACGGCCTCGCGCTTGTCCGCCAGCAGCTCCACCGCCTCGCGCACGGCGTCCTCGGCGGCGACGGCCGGGAAGGGCGGCTCCATCACCTCGACGATGTCGGCACCGAGCAGCGCCGGGTCGTCCATCACGTGCCGCAGGAGACCCCGCTCGCTCACGGAGCCCACCACGGTGTGCGGGTCGTGCCCGGACACCACCGGCAGCTGCGAGACGCGGTGCTCGTGCAGCAACGCGACCGCGTCGCGGCCCTTGTGGTGCGTCTCGACCGTCAGCAGCGGCGGGATCTCGCCCTCCTCGTGCTTCCGGCGCAGCACGTCGCCCACGGTGAACTCCTCGTCGCGCTCCAGGAAGCCGTACTGGCGCATCCAGGCGTCGTTGAAGACCTTCGACAGGTAGGAGCGACCGCCGTCGGGAAGGATCACGACCACCATGGCGGACGGATCGTCCACCTCGCGCGCGACCTGGTACGCCGCGTACACCGCCAGGCCGCACGACCCGCCGGCGAGGATGCCCTCGCATTCGGCCAGCTTGCGGGTCCACAGGAACGAGTCCTTGTCGGAGACCGTGATGTAGCGGTCGACGATGGCCGGGTCGAAGGTCTCCGGCCAGAAGTCCTCCCCGACGCCCTCGACCAGGTAGGGCTTGACCTCGTCGTTCGAGTAGATCGAGCCGACCGGGTCGGCGCCGATGATCTCCACGTCCGGCCGCTGCTCGCGGAGGTAGCGCCCGACGCCGGTGATGGTGCCGCCGGTGCCAACGCCCGCCACGAAGTGGGTGATCCCTCCACCCGTCTGCCGCCACAGCTCCGGACCGGTCGTGCGGTAGTGCGCCTCCGGGTTCGCCATGTTGCGGTACTGGTTGGGCTGGAAGGCGCCGGGGATCTCCTCGGTCAGCCGGTCGGCCACCCTGTAGTAGGACTGCGGCGAGTCGGGTGGTACGTCGGTGGGGGCCACCACGACCTCCGCGCCGTAGGCGCGCAGCAGGTCGATCTTCTCCTTGGACATCTTGTCCGGCATCACCGCGATCACGCGGTAGCCCTTGAGCGCGGCCGCCATGGCCAGCCCGGCGCCGGTGTTGCCGCTGGTTGGCTCGATGATGGTGCCGCCGGGCTTGAGCTTGCCGTCGCGCTCGGCGGCCTCGATCAGGGCGAGAGCGGCGCGGTCCTTGATGGACCCGCCCGGATTGAGCGCCTCGAGCTTCGCGACGAGCGGGGTCTTGAGCGACTTGCCGAGCCGCGACAGGCGCACGAGCGGGGTATCGCCGACCGCGTCGAGGATCGAGTCCTTGATGTCCGTCGACGTGCCGGACGCGGTCTGCATGGCAGGTTCCACGATATAGCCTGTTCAGCTGAGGTGAGGTCGGTCGGCTGCGAGAGGGTTGTCTTGGGCTGGCCGGACTGACCGTGTACGCTTCTCCTCCCATGTCGCGCCTGGCCGACCTGCGACTTCTCCTTCTGCTCCCCCTTCGGGGGGAATAACGCGTGGCGGCCGCCAGCCGCAAGCTCACAGGGGAACCAGGTAGGGCCGACGAACAGGATTGACGACATGGACCGCGACGAGAAGGACCGAGTAAAGGTCTTCGACACGACGCTCCGCGACGGGGAGCAGTCGCCGGGGATCTCGCTCGGGAAGCAGGAGAAGCTCGAGATCGCGCACCAGCTCGCGAGGCTCGGCGTGGACGTGATCGAGGCCGGCTTCCCGATCACCTCACCCGGCGACTTCGAGGCCGTCCAGGCGATCGCCCGTGACGTGCACGGCCCGGTCATCTGCGGCCTGGCGCGCACCGCGGTGCAGGACATCGACGCCGCCTGGAACGCGATCAAGGACTCCGAGCGGCCCCGCATACACACGTTCATCGCCACCAGCGACATCCACATCGAGCGCAAGCTCCAGACCACCCGCGAGGACGTGAGGGGCCAGGCCCGCGCCGCCGTGGCGCACGCCCGCCGGTACACCGACGACGTGGAGTTCTCGCCCGAGGACGGCTCGCGCTCGGAAGTCGAGTTCATGGCCGAGGTGATCCAGATTGCGATCGACGAGGGCGCGACCACGATCAACGTGCCCGACACCGTCGGCTACACGATGCCCGACGAGTACGCCGAGATGTGGCGCCGCCTGTACGAGCTCGTCCCGGACCTGCGCAAGGTCACCACCTCCGTGCACTGCCACAACGATCTCGGCCTTGCCGTGTCGAACTCGTTCGCCGGCGTGATGGCCGGCGCGCGCCAGGTGGAGGGCGCGATCAACGGCATCGGCGAGCGCGCCGGCAACGCGTCGATCGAGGAGATCGTGATGCTGCTGCACACGCGCGAGTCGAGCGTGGGCGTGTGGACCGGCGTGAACACGCGCGAGATCGCCCGCACCTCGCGGCTCGTGTCGCGCCTGACCGGCTATCCGGTGCAGCCGAACAAGGCGATCGTGGGGCGCAACGCGTTCGCGCACGAGGCCGGCATCCACCAGGACGGCGTGCTGAAGGAGCGCACCACCTACGAGATCATGGACGCCACCACGATCGGCCTCGAGCAGAACTCGATCGTGCTCGGCAAGCACTCCGGCCGGCACGCGCTGCGCAAGGCGCTCGAGGAGCTCGGCTTTCAGGTGGACGGCGCGGCCCTGAACACCGCCTTCAAGCGCTTCAAGGAGCTGGCGGACAAGAAGAAGAAGGTGACCGCGCTCGACCTCGAGGCGATCGTGTCCGACGAGATGAAGCAGGCGCCGGCTGCCTTCTCGATCGAGTCGTTCGAGGTGGAGGCCTCGAACGTCCGGGCGCCGCTCGCCAAGGTGACGGTGCGGATGCCGGACGGGACCGTGGAGTCCGGCTCGTTCACGGGCGACGGTCCGGTGGACGCGTTCTTCAGCGCGATCAACGCCGCCACCGGCCGCGACGCGCGGCTCAAGGAGTACCACGTGTCGGCGGTGACCGGCGGCCGCGACGCGCTCGGCGAGGTCACCGTGCTGCTCGAGCTGGGCGGGCGCCTGGCCTCGGGTGCGGGCGTGTCGACGGACATCCTCGAGGCGTCCGGCAAGGCCTACCTGCGAGCGCTGTCGAACGCGATCTCGGACGACGCCGTTGCGGAGGCCGAGCGCGTGCTCGAGCGGGAGGCGCGCAGGACGCCGACCCCCTAGCGCCCGGGGCAGCTCGTGTCCACCGTCCTCGTCCGGGACGCCGTGTTGCCCTGGCTGTCGGTGACCGTCGCCGTGACCGTATGCATCCGGTTGGCGTCGAGCGGGTGCCCGGGGCTGTGCCCGAAGCACGTGTTCCAGCGGTTCTTGCCGGTGTTGTCGCACTGCCACGGTGGGCTGGTCTGCTCGTGCAGGGAGTTGGCCTCGTTGCCATTCACAACGAAGCGCGCGTTCTTCACGCGGTAGTCGGACTCGGCCCTGACCAGGCACCGCTCCGCGAACTTGCCGCCCGGCGGCGGCGGCTCGTACTCGAACGAGGTAACCCTCAGGAGCGGCGCGTCGAAGTAGCCGCTGGCCGCCAGCGCGGTCCCCACCACCGCGAGCGCACAGACGGCGCCCGCCGCGAACCCCACCCGGCCGCGGTAGCGGAACGCGAGGCGCCGCGCCCGCGAGGTGAGGCGCCTGCGCACGCCGCCTTCATGCAGCGCCCGTTCGAGCACGCCGATCAGGCGGCTCACGTCGTAGTCCCAGCGCTGGTCGCTCAGCTCCACGGCGTGGCGGCGCACGAGGGGATCGAGCCCGTCCGGCAGGTCGTCCTCGGTGGGCATCCGCGCGCCCTGCACCAGCGCCGGGATCACGAGCACCTTCCGGTCGAGCGCGGCCTCGATCTCCATGCGATGGATGTCGGCCGGGTCGTCGATGCGCCGCCGGCCCTTCTCGTCCGTCACCTCGAGCCACTCGTCGCCGATGAGCACCACCAGCGCGCCGCAGTCGCCGACCGCGTCGTTGATGGTCTCGGCGAAGTCCACGCCCGGCTCCATCGTCAGGTCCATGAAGACGCGCTCCTCGCCGAAGTGCTCGGCGAGCCCGTCGTAGAGGCGCCCCGCGTGCCCGGCCGTCTCCCGGCGCCGGTAGCTGATGAAGATCTTCGCCGTCTCCTGGCCCCTGCGCTCCCTGGTGCGTGCTCCCACGGTGCTCACGTCGGCGCCTCCTCCAGGTAGCGCTCGATCTGATCCTCGCGCAGCTCGCGGCCCACTTGCCGCCGGACGCGCTGGCGGAGCGCGTCGGCGTCGCGGTTGATGCAGCCCTCGCAGTCGTAGACGCGCACGACGAGGTCCGACCCGGTGGTGGCGACTCGCCGGCCGTCGGGGCTCAGCACCGCGTGCCAGAGCTGCTCGCCGGGCCGCCGGAACTCCGCCACGACGGTCCCGTCGTCCGCCGCGACGACCCTGACGGTGGAGCGCGTGTGGGCGAGGATCAAGCGGTCCCGCGCCCCGAAGCCGAGCCCGGTCACAGTCCCCGCGTCGATCTCCCGCAGCGTGCGGCCGGTGTCGGCGTTCCAGAGCCGGACGGTCTCGTCGCCGCTGCCAGTGAGCAGCCGGCGGCCGCGCGGCGCGAAGGCGACCATGTGGACAGGGCCGTCGTGGCCCCAGAGCTCGCGGCCACGGCCGGTCGCGGCGTTCCAGAGGATCGGCCGGACGGTGCCTCCGTCCGCGGTGGCGACGAGGGAGCCGGTGGAGTCGGCGTCCACGCTCAGCGCGACCTCGGTCTCGCCCTTCAGGCGGCCGAAGTCGCGGACCTTGCGGCCGTCGCGCCACGTCCACAGGGCGGCCGGGGCCGACGTCCGCGGCCCCTCGTTCATGGCGCTGAGGACGCGGTCCGGATCGCCGGGCATGAACATGGCCTTCCAGACCGGCCCGCGCCCGGCCGGGAAGTCCGCGAGGGCGTCGCGGCGCACCACGTCCCAGACCCGCACGGTGCCGGCGGAGTCGCCGGTCACGAGCCGCGTCCCGTCCGGGGAGAACCCGAGGCTGTAGACGGCCTCGCCCCGGTCCGGGAGCGTGGTGCGGTTCCCGCCCGACCATGTTGCGACCGAGCCGTCGCCCAACCCGGCGGCGAGGCGCTCGCCGCCGGCGCTGTAGGCAAGCTGCGAGGCGCCGCTCGGGCCGGGCCGCAGGACGGCGCGCGGCTGCGGAGCCAGCTGCCACAGGCGGACCCTGCGGTCGTCGCCGGCCGTGGCGACCGCCAGGCCCCTCCCCGGCACGAACCGCGCGGCGTTGACGTTGCCGCCGGCGGGCAGCACGGCGACGACGCGGCGGCGGCGGACCTCCCACACGCGCGCGGTGTCGTCCTCCGAGCCGGTCACCAGCAGCCGGCCGTTCGCGCTGAAGCTGACCGAAGTGACGAACTGGTTGTGCCCGCGCAGGGTGGCGCGGGCGCGGCCGGTGTCCACGTCGTAGATCTTCACGACATCACCGGCGGCCACGGCGAGCAGGCGCCCGTCCCGGCTGAAGTCGACGTCGGCGACCCCCGCTCCGGGGTCGATCCGGCGGACGGCCGCGCCCGAGCGGAGGCTCCATAGGCGCACGGGGTCCCCCAGCCCCCCGGTCGCGATCAGCGAACCGCGCGGGGCGAAGGTCACGTCGGAGAGGAGCGCGTCCTGCCTCACCGGCAGCGTCCGGACCGGCCGCCCGCCGGTCCGGCTCCAGACCGCAACCACCTCTTCGCCCTTGAAGCCGGTCTGGCCGATCGCGGCGACCCGTTCCGCGTCGGGGCTGAAGGAGACCGCCTTCCAGCCGAAGGAGTCGGCTCCCCGCAGGATGGCGGTGCGGCGCCGTTCTTGCACGTCCCAGATCTTCACGGCGCTCGAGGCGGCGCTCGCAAGCAGCCGGCCGTCGCCGCCGAACGACACGCCGTCGACGTTCTCGAGGTGCCTGCCGAGCACCTCTCCGGCGTACTCCTGCCTGCTGGACGCCGCTTCGCGGTCCCGCTCCGGCCCCAGGTCCCAGAGCCTGACGCTGTCGTCGTAGGACCCGGTGGCGGCAAGCTTCCCGGCGCCGTCCACGGCGAGGGCCCGCACCGACTCGGAGTGCCCGCCGTAAACGGCGGTCTCGAGCGGCGCCTGCTCCGCCCGCCGCAACGCCGCGGTGGCCTGTGGGGTGGGGGAGCGGTCGAACGCCGCAACGGCCAGCCGCCGGCCGAGCTGCGGATCGCGCGGAAGCTGCGCCACGGCGTGCTGCGCGAGGCGGATCGAGTCCGACACCCGGCGCTCCTCC
>DASZJZ010000209.1:0-4988 GCA_035947555.1 Thermoleophilaceae bacterium
CTCGAGGCGCCGGGGGCCGCGGCGTCGGGGGTGGCCTGGGCGGCGGAGGCCGGCACGGCGCCGTCGCGAGACCCGCCGCGGGGGGACCTGCCGTCGCCGGGTGATTCGCTCGCAGGGGGCCGTCCGCCGAGCAGGTCGCCGCCGGGCAGGTCCCCGCCCGGGAGCCCGCTCCCGGGGGTGCCGGCCACGTCCCGCACGCTGTCACGCACCGTTGCGACAGGCGTGTCCTGCACGACCTCCTCGAGCGGGCTGGGAAGCGGCGAGTGCACGATCAGCTGCGCGGGCTCTACCACCCGGTCGACCGTCTGCTGCGGCTGCGAGAGCGGAACCGGCAAAGGCAGCTTCGGCAGCTCGGGGAGCTGCGCGGCGGCCGTCCCGCTGCCGAGGCTCAGCGATGCCAGTGCCACGGCAGGCGCGACGAGCCTGAGTGGGCCCCCACCCGGCTTCGTGCGGCGGTGATGCACCTCGACACCATCATCGGCAGACCGGTCGTCTTGTCAAGCCGGCACGGCTGAATCTCGACGGGTTGCCGATGCGGCCGGACCGCGATCAGCCCATGAACGTCACGTAGTCGTCGGGCGGCAGCCGCTCCGGCGGCTCGCGGTCCTGCCGCGGCGGCCCGAGGTGGAGCAGCCCGATGATGCGCTCGTCGTCGCCGATGCCGAGGGCGGCTCTGCCCGCCGGCGTCCGGAGCACCGCGGGAGTGCGCCAGTAGCCCGCGAGGCCGCGCGCGTGGGCGGCGAGCAGCACGATGTAGCTCGCGGTGGCGACGGCGCAGAGGTCCTCCTCGTCCTGCAAGGGGTCGTCCGAGCGCAGCTGGCTGGCGACGACGAGCGTCGGGGCGCGGTCGAGCTTGGCCGCGGCCTCGGGACCGGCGGCCTCCTTCAGGCGCGCGAGCGCCTCGGGGCCCAGCACGCGGAAGCGCCAGGGATTCGTGAGGTTGTGGTTCGGCGCCCAGCGGGCGAGCTCGAACAGCTCCTCGAGCGTCTCGCGCGGCACGGGCTCGCTCCCGTAGGCCTTGTGCGTGCGGCGCGTGCGAATGGCTTCTTCCAGATCCACGGCGAGCCAGCGAAGCTAGCGATCTCGGCGACGGGACGCCGTCCGTTTGGCGCCGGACGCCGGGCCGGCTCCCCGGCGGAGCTATACGCTGGCGCACGTGCCCTCCGGAACCGTGCTCGTGACCGGCGCCTCGTCCGGCATCGGCGAGGCCACCGCGCTCCATCTGAAGGAGCTCGGCTTCGACGCCGTGGCCGCGGTCCGCAAGGACGAGGACGCCGAGCGGCTGGCCGCCCGCGGGCTGCGCACCGTCAGGCTCGACGTGACCGACGCGGACTCGATCGCGGCCGCGCGCTCCGAGCTCGGCGACGGGCCTCTCGCCGGTCTCGTGAACAACGCCGGAATCGCCGTGGCGGCGCCGCTCGAGTTCCTTCCACTCGACCAGCTTCGCCATCAGCTCGAGATCAACCTGATAGGCCAGCTCGCGGTCACGCAGGCGTTCCTGCCGGCCCTGCGGGCGGGGCGCGGACGGATCGTGAACGTGAGCTCGATCGGCGGGCGGGTCGCCCTGCCTCTCGTGGGGGCCTACAACGCGTCGAAGTTCGCGCTCGAGGGAGTGAGCGACTCGCTGCGGAGGGAGCTCCTCTCCCAAGGAGTCGACGTGATCGTTGTGGAGCCCGGCGGCGTGAAGACGCCGATCTGGAGGAAGGGCGACCAGCTCGCCTCCGAGCTGGCTGCCGGCATGCCCCCCGAGGCCGAGCGCCTCTACGGCCGCCTCATCGAGGCGCTGCGAAAGCAGACTGTGAAGATCGCCACGGAGAGTGGGATCGAGCCGCGCGAGGTGGCGGAGGTGATCGGCCGCGCCCTGACCGCGGGGCGCCCGCGAGCCCGCTACCTGGTCGGCCGTGACGCGAAGATGCGCGCGGTCGCGGCCAGGGTGCTGCCGGACCGGGTGATGGACCGGGTGGTAGCGGGGGCGCTGCGAGCCTGAGGCGAACTGGGTCCTCCGGCGCTTTAGTCGCCCATAGGTCGGCTAAGGTGACGGACGTCTAGGCCGCGGCGTCGGACGACCGGCGGAAGCGGCGGGGGATCAGCCGCCGGATCGGCCCGGGCACGAGGCGGCCCCCTGGGAGGCGGCGCACCAGTGCCGGGACCACGCGGCGCACCCGAGCGGGGACGAGCCGGGTCACGTGGCGTCGCAGGAGCGCAAGCGCGCCGAGCGCCGCGACCACGATTGCGGCGATCACGCCAACGGGCACCCCGTCGTCGCCGGCGTCCTCGGCGGCGCGGACGGCGCTCTGGCCGGCCGCGTCCAGGCCAGGGGCCGGGCTGCCGTCCGCCGGGAGCACGCCTTCCTCCTCGCCTGGCACTTCGTCGCCGGCGGGACCGCCCGCTCCGGCGGCGCCGTGGCCACCACCCAGTCCGCCCGCGCGGCCCGCGCCGTCGCCGCCCCCGCCGGCCGCTCCCCCCGAGGCCGATCCAGCTCCCCGCCCCGCTGCGTCCGCGGCAGCCCCGGCTTTGCCCTCCCCAGACGGCGCGGTGGTCGCCGAGGGCGCTTCCGGCGAGCCTCCCCCGGCTGCCGCCGTCTCCTCTCCCGCAGCAGCGCTGCCCCGCTCCGCGCGCGGCACCGTCGCCACGGGCAGGGGCGTCCGCCTCAGGGCCATCAGCGCCTGCGCGGTCACCCAGACCGGCGTTTGCGTGCTCGCCGACGAGTAGGCCACGCTGCCGTCACGCCGCTGCAGCCCGCGGAGATAGGCGAGCGCGCGCGAGAGGGTCCGTCCACCCGCGTCCACGGCCACGAGACCCTGGACCGCATACGACGTGGACTGCGCGTTGGAGTTCCGTCCCCGGAACTGGCCGAAGCCGCCGTCGTCGTTCTGGTTCGCGCGGAGCCAGTCGACCGCCCGCCGCACCGCCGGGCTCCGGCCGCGCCCGGCCGCGGCGAGCGCCTGCAGGGCGGCGCCGGTCATGTCGCTGTCACTGGTGGCCGAGGGCACCAGGCCGAAGCCGCCGTCGTCCCGCTGTGCGGACGTGAGCCAGTCGACCGTCGCGCCGCCGGCGGGCGTCCCCGCGGCCTCGAGGGCGAGGATTCCGAAGGCGGTGTAGCTCACGTAGCCTGCGATCGAGCCGTCGGCGCGGCGCCGGGCGCGAATCGCCGCCACGAGGTCGCGACCGGCGAACCGTCGTGGCGACAGCCCGGCCGCCTCCAGCAGCAGCACCGTGCGCTCAATCTCGCCGATGTCCGTGATCGCGCCGGCGCTGCGCTTCACGTAAGAGGCGAGCGAGCGGCCACCGCGCCTCCGCACGTCCCGGGGGTTGTTCCCGGCCACGGACAGGCCGAGGCCGGACCAGCCGGTATAGAGCGGGCTGGACGCCTGGCGCGGGCCGGCGCCGAAGCCGCCATCGGTGTTCTGGGCGCGGAGCAGCCAGCGCTCGGCACGGTCGGCCGGCGTCGCGGCAGCAGCCGCGCCGGGCAGGACCACCAGCAGGAGCAGCGCAGCGGCGGCGGGGGCCGCCCAGCGGACTTGGAAGCGGCGCCTGTAGCGGCGCAGGGCGCGAATGAAGATCGGTCCGATCAAGAGGCAGAACACCACGTTTCCGATTGCGTGAGCGAGGTTGTATGGCAGGGAGCTCGCCGAGAGGGCGAGGTATGTGTCGAGGTCCTGGCGGGCGGCAAGCGTGAGCTGGTACAGGTCCATCCAGGCGCCGAAGGCGAGGCCGGCGAGCCCGCACACGGCCGCGAGCACGAGCCGCCCGGGCTCGCGGTCGCGCAGCACGCGCGCCAGCAGCGCGCCGGCCACGCCGACGACGCCCCAGCCGGCCATCTGCCAGGGCGTCCAGGGGCCCTGGGAGAGGAAGACGTTGGAGACGAGGGCGGTCACGGCGCCGACAGCAAAGCCCGGCACGGCGCCGAGGGCGTAGCCGGCGAACAGGACGATGTCAGTGGTCGGCTTGACGTTGGGAACGGCCGCAAAGGCGAGCCGGCCGACCACCGCGAGAGCGGCGAGCGTGGCGACGAGCGCGACGACCCGAGCCGGAGGCCGGTCGCGCTCGTACCAGGCGAAGCCGGTCACGACGACCGCGGCGAGCACGACGATGGAGGCGGCCTGCCAGGTCATGGGAGCGCCTTGATTCCTTCCCCAACACGCTGCAGTAGTCGCGCGGCGTCCTCCGGAAGCAGCGCGACCCCGCCCGTCACCCGGGCCACCTCGGTCGAGAAGTGGCGGCCCCCGCCGAGCACCTCCGCGGGCGGGCCGTCGCCGATCACCGCCCCCGGTCCGAGCAGGACCACCCGGTCGGCGAACGAGGCGGCGAACTCGGTGTCGTGCGTCGCTACGACCACCGCGGCCCCCGCACCGGCAAGCTCGCGTATCCGCCCCGCCAGCCCATCCTTGTGAGCGCGGTCCATGCCGCGAGTGGGCTCGTCGAGCAGCACCGCCGCAGACGGCCCACCGGCGAGAACCACCTCGAGGGCGAGGCGCTGACGCTCGCCGCCGGAGAGGTCGCGCGGATTGTCCCGCTCCCGGCCGGCCAGGCCGGCAGCAGCCACGCCGGTCATGCCGGCGTCTTCGACCGCGTGCTCGTGGATGAGGTAGTCGCCCGGCGTCTGGAGGAGCAGGGCGACCTCCCCGGCGCGCTCGATTCGCCCGCGGCTCGGCGCCGCGAGGCCCTTCGCGAGCCGCAGCAGCGTGCTCTTGCCGGCCCCGTTTCGCCCCATGAGCGCCACTCGCTCGCCCGGCCTGAGCTCGAGATCGAGTCCCCGAAGGACGGTCGGTCCGTCCTCGATCTCGAGCCAGATCCCCCGCATGGCCAGCGCGGGGGCCGCGCGGCCGTCCCGGCGGAGCGCTCGGCGAACCAGGCGACGCGGGGAGCGGCGGGAACCGCGCTCGGCGCCGCCGGAACCGCCCTCGGCGCGGCGGGAGCCGCGCTCGGCACCGGCGGAACCGCCCTCGGCGCCGCTGGATCCGCGCGCGCCGTCGGGCCACGACGGC
>DASZJZ010000210.1:0-2280 GCA_035947555.1 Thermoleophilaceae bacterium
GACGTGCGCGCCACCCTTCGCCGCAGCCGCCGCACGGCGGGCGATCCGGTCGAGCGCCTCCACCGGCGACGCCGCGTGCGTCCGCGCCCGCTGGTCGCGCTGCTCGACGTGTCCGGCTCGATGGCGCCCTACTCGCGCCCATACCTGCTCCTCTTGGAGGGCGCAGCCCGCGGAGCGCGCGCCGAGGCGTTCGTATTCGCCACGCGCCTCACCCGTGTCACGCGCGCGCTGCGGGAGGGCATGCCCCACGCCGCGATCGAGCGGGCCGGCGCAGCCGCGCCGGACTGGGCAGGCGGCACGCGGATTGGCGAGGCACTCAGGGCCTTCACCGACCGCTTCGGCCGCCGCGGCATGGCGCGCGACGCCGTGGTCGTGGTGCTATCGGACGGCTGGGAGCGGGGCGACCCGGCGCTGGTGCGGCGCGAGATGGAGCGGCTGTCGCGACTCGCTTACCGGATCGTGTGGGTGAACCCGCGCGTGGCGGCGCCGGGCTTCGCGCCGGTCACAGGCGGCATGGGGGCTGCGCTCCCGTACGTGGACGAGCTGATCAGCGGACACAGCCTGGCCGCGCTCGACGAGGTGGTCGAGGCGGTCGGGCGGCATCGATAGGAGGAACGCATGCGCTTCGAGAACCATTTCGACGTGGACTCGCCGATCGACAGCGTCTGGGACGCGGTGCTCGACGTGGAGCGCGTGGCCCCCACGGTGCCCGGCGCGCAGGTGCTGGAGCGGACGGGTGACGACTCGTACCAGGTGGCGATCAAGGTGAGGGTCGGCCCGATGTCGATGACCTACCGCGGCCAGGTGGAGATCGCGGAGCGGGACGACGAGGCGCACCGGGCGGTGATGAAGGCCCGCGCCAAGGAGGCCCGCGGCCAGGGTACGGCGGACGCCGACGTGGTCATGCAACTGCGCGGCGAGAACGGCCGCACATCGGCGACCGTTACCACCGAAGTTGAGCTGAGCGGAAAAGCGGCGACGATGGGCCACGGCGTGCTGCAGGACGTGGCCGGTCGCCTGGTGGAGACGTTCGCGAAGAATTTGGCCGCGATGCTGGAGGGCGCCGAAGCGCCGCCTGCCGCGCGGACAGGCACATCCGCGGCAGGAGCAGCCGCCGGCCAGGCCGGAGCGGCGCCGACCGCCGCCGGCACCGCCGGAACCGGACCATCGTCGCCCGGCCCCGCTGCCTACGCCGCAGGGATGCCCGCAGCCGAGACGGGCGAGCCGTCCCCGCCTTCCCCCGGCCGCGGGTTCCAGAGCGAGGACGCCCTCGACCTCGGGTCGCTGGGCGGCGCCGTCATCGCTGACCGTCTCCAGGATCCGCGCAGGCTCGCGGGCCTAGTCGGCCTGGTCGCCCTCGTCGCCTTCCTGCTGGGCCGCCGCTCGGCTCGCTGAGAGCCGGCGGAACCCGAACGGCTAGCCCGCCCGCGCGGCCTCCTCGGCGCGCTTCGACATCTCCTCCGGCGGCACGTCCTCCACGTGCGTGGCCACGTTCCACTCGTGCCCGAAGGGATCCTCGAAGGCCCCCATGCGGTCGCCGTAGAACTGGTTCTCCACGGGCCGGAGCTCCTTGGCGCCGGCCTCGAGCGCGCGCGAGAACACGTCGTCGACATCCTCGACGTAGACCATCAGCGACACCGGCGAGCCGCCGATCGACCTCGGGCTGCGGGCGTTCATCTCGGGATTCTCGTCGGCGAGCATCACGACCGAGTTGCCGATCTCGACCTCGGCGTGCCCGATCTTGCCGTCGGGTCCGTCCATGCGCATGCGCTCGGTCGCACCCAGCACCGAGCTGTAGAAGTCGATCGCGGCGCTGGCGCCGTCGACGATCAGGTAGGGGGTGACGCGCGGGTAGCCCTCTGGAATTGGATTGACCATGGCCGGAGGCTAGCTCGCTGCGCCCCTCGCTTCTCGTTGGGCGATAGCACGCGGTGAGCGGTCCGACTGGCAACGCATACTCGGGGCGTGAGCGAAGAACCGCGGCTCATCCAGCAGGCGTATCGTTTCGAGTTGGCCCCGACGGCCGAGCAGGCTGCCTTCATGGGTGCCTGCGCGGGCGCGGCGCGGTTCTGGTTCAACGCCGGGTTGGCACTCGTGAAGGAGCGGCTCGACGCGCGCGAGCGCGGCCAGGACGCGCGCGTGCCGTGGTCCTACCACCAACTTTGCTCGGAGTTCAAAGGCGAGGCCATCAAGGACGAGCTCGCGCCTTGGCGCTCGGAAGTGGTGACCGGCTCCTACCAGGGCGGTTTCGAGTCGCTCGGGCTCGCTCTGAAAAACTTC
>DASZJZ010000211.1:0-5725 GCA_035947555.1 Thermoleophilaceae bacterium
CTTGAGTGGAGGCGACCGTCAAGGCCGGCCGGATGGGGGCCGACGGCATCAAAGCCGAGGGCCGGATGCCCGAGGCCTAGAAATCCTCCGGCAGGATCGCGTCCGCCGCGAGCGCGCCCACGAAGCGGTCGATCTCCTCGGCCATGTTCGCGCGGATGAGGCGCTTGTAGTCGCGGGCCAGGGCGTCCGCGCCGCGGTCGAGTTCCTCGTCGAAGGTCTCGACCGTCTCCTGGGTGAAGACGCCCTCGCGGCAGAGGTCGCAGTTGGGGCAGTGGAGCAGCACGCTCCAGTTCTCGGGCCCCGACTCCTCCCACTGGACCGGATACACCAGCTCCGACGTGCACTCGACGCACACGTGCAGGTCCTGGTGAGCCTCGGCCGGCGGGTGCTCGGGCGCCTGCTCGACGCGGGCCTCCTCGACCGGCGGCTCCGGCGCCGGCTGGGGGAGGTCGGCCTCCTTGAAGTAGACGACCTCGATGGTCTTCCCGCTGGGGAGGACCACACGCTTCACATAGTGGGCTTGTTCGTCGTGGCTTTCCATCTCTCGCATCCCTTGATCCCGGTATCGGCACGCCCGGACCGAACTTGACAACGAATTTCGGTCTTTGCGAGAGGTCCCGCCGACGGGAACGCCGTTACCTGCGAAGAGGACGCTCCGCCGGGCCGCCCTCGTAGCGAGACTCGGTGGCCTCGGTCTGCCCGTGGTAGTGGCTGCCGAGCTCCGGATGGCCATAGGGCCGCTCGGCGGGACGGTCGAGCGCCATGAACGAAAGTTGGGCGATGGGAAGCCCCGGACGTAGCACGATCGGGACGGAGTTGAAGTTGGTGATCTCAAGGGTGAGCGACCCCCGAAAGCCGGGGTCGACGAACCCCGCCGTGGCATGGACGATCAAGCCAAGACGGCCCAGTGAGCTGTTGTGCGTCGGGATGAAGGAGCGGCTGACAAGGAAGAGGCCGCGGGGATGCGCGACCTGGATGCATCGCACGGGAACGGAGGAGACGGCTCGGACATCGACGATGGCCCGGTCGAAGTAGAAGCGGCCGCTCCGTTTCTGCCGGGCGAGCTTGCGGGGGAGGCGGAAGACCGGCTCGTCGGGCGTGAAGGTGACGTCGTACTTGAGGCCGCAGTCCCTCCCATTGAGGGTGGCCGTCTTCACGGACACGACCGGCTTGAAACCGAGGCTCGCGACCAGCTCGCGGTACTGCTCGGCGAGCGCTTGCTTGACGGTCGTCAGCTCGCACCGGCCCCACTTGTCCACGTACCCGTCCGTGTCCATCAGGCCCTCGAGCAGTGCCTGGCGCTGGTCGACCGACCCCTGGAGGTAAGCGTCAGGGATCGTCTTGGTGCCCAGGACGCCCATCGCGCGCAGCGTACTGTGGAGGGACTCATTGGCCGTGAAGCGTCCCGTTACGGCGTCGCGCCGGCGAGGGGCCCCGCCGATGCGGTACCGCAGGCGGCCGCGGTGTTCGACGCCGTATCCCGCGAGCTCTATCTCGCGGAGAATCGGCGGGTCGGCGGTTGTGAGGTTGGCCTGGGTGCTCGTGCCGTCCCCGATCCACGCGCCGAAGACGTAGGGATCGACCGGAAGGCCCTTCTCGGCATAGCGAACCGGGTCGCACTGCGCGACATGGTGGTTGTACTCCCGCGGGCCGGCCATAAGGGTCCGCTCGATCTCCCTCGTCGTGAGGATCTCCGGGGCCCTCCTCCTTGCCCGCGAGCGCTTCGTCCAGCTCTCCCACAGGTGGTCCACGTCCGCCACGATCGTCGTGCCGTCCGAGAACACGACCTCCCGGCACTCTCGCCCGAGCATGACCTCGGTGGCCGCTACGACCGTCGTTGGCCTGCCCCACGCGTCGAAGACCTCGGAGCCGATCTCCAGCTCGCCCATGGTCGTCCACCCACCCGGCGTGGGCACGGGCGTGTCGAGGGCCAAGGCCTTGCCTTCGATCCGCGCGACCACGTCGTCCGGCAGCTCCACCGACTCCGCCGTCCGCCCCAGCACGAACTCCGTCGGATGGATCACGAAGTCGCCGTCCTCCTCGATCTTCAGCAGCTCGGTTAGGCCCGAGGGGGGTGCGCCGAGGTCGACGGCCTTGATCTTGTGGTTGTGGAACACCCGGAAGGAGGTGCCCAGGCGCAGATCCACGCTCGCGGGCTGCACCAGGCCGGGGTCCCAGGGGTCGATCTTGATCCTGCCCTCGTCGACCAGCCGCCGGATCGTGCCGTCGGAGAGAACGGAGGTGGTCACGCCGTAATCCAATCAGCAACAACCGGACGCCATAGTCCCGCTACCATGGTTGTGGCCATGTGGACCCCAGGCCCGCTCGAGATCGTGATCATCCTGGTGATCGTCCTGATCATCTTCGGACCCAAGCGCCTGCCCGACCTCGGCCGTTCGCTCGGCCACGGCATGCGCGAGTTCAAGGACTCGGTCACCGGCAAGGACAAGGACGAGCTCGCCGAGCGCTCCGCCGACAAGCCCGAGCCTGCCAGCACCACGACGGCCTCCGAGCAGAAGTCGTAGGACGCTGGGAGCCGCGTAGGGCGTGCGGCGCGTCCGGCCAGTCAAGTACGAGGACCGGCTGTCGGTAGTCGACCACCTCGACGAGCTCCGCACCCGCCTTGTCATCTGCGCGGTCGCCTTCGTGGTGGCGTGGGCGTTCACCGCCTGGCAGAACGACCTCGTCCTCGAGATCGTCAACAACCCGCTGCCCGAGGACCTAGAGAAGCAGGGTCCGATCACCCTCGGGCCGGCCGAGGCCTTCTACACGACCCTGACGAACTCCGCCTACGCCGCCCTGCTGATCGCCCTGCCGGTGATCCTCTACCAGCTCTACGCGTTCATCCTTCCGGCCTTCAGCCCCACCGAGCGCAGGGTCGCCACCCCGCTGCTGCTCCTCGTGCCGGTGCTGTTCGTGGGCGGAGTGGTGTTCTGCTACTTCGTCGTCCTCACGCCCGCGCTCGACTTCCTCCTCGGCTTCAACGCCGACGAGTTCCAGACAGAGGTCCGCGCGCGGGACTACTACTCGTTCATCACGCTGCTGATGCTGGCCATGGGACTCGGCTTCCAGATCCCGGTTGGGGTGCTGGCGGCCTGCAAGCTCGGGGTGACGAGTGCCGAGAAGCTGCGCCGCTCGCGCCGCTACGCGATCGTCGGGATCGTGGTGCTGGCGTCGCTCCTTCCCACGTTGGACCCGCTCACGCTGATCCTTGAGTCGATCCCGCTCTACCTCCTCTACGAGCTCAGCATTCTGATGGCGGCGGCCTGGGGACGCCCGGT
This sequence comes from Thermoleophilaceae bacterium, assembly GCA_035947555.1. Classification (GTDB taxonomy): domain Bacteria; phylum Actinomycetota; class Thermoleophilia; order Solirubrobacterales; family Thermoleophilaceae; genus JACVRW01. The sequence continues at coordinate 3,282 of DASZJZ010000211.1, forward strand.
CGGCGAGGTGACGGAAGAGCCCGCCCCGGAGGGCACGGGGTAGCTAGCCTTCGCCGGGGATGCTGTTCGACCTTCGCGGCCGGCGCCGGCGTGCGGTGCAGGCCACATATCTGACTCTCGCCGTGCTGATGGGCGGCGGTCTCGTCCTGTTCGGAATAGGCGGCGACGTGTCGGGCGGGCTGTTCGACGCCTTCAGCGACCGGACCGGCGGCGGCGACACGAGCGAGCAGCTCGAGGAGCGCATCGACCGCAACGAGGAGCGCGTGCAGTCGAACCCGCGCAACGAGGCTGCGCTGAAAGCCCTCGTCCGCGACTACCACGCGCTGGCGAGCTCCCAGCTGCCCACCGGCGCCGTTCAGTACCCGGAGGAGGCGAGGGACGAGCTGCAGCAGGCCGGGGAGTACTGGCAGCGCTACCTCGAGGCCGAGACCGGCGACCCCGACCCCTCGCTCGCGCGCCTCGCCGTGGCGGTCTACGACCAGGGGGCCCTGAGTCAGCCGGCCGAGGCGGCCTCGGCGATGCGCATCGTCGCCGAGGCCGACAACGACTTCCAGTCCTACCTCGCCCTGGTCCAGCGGGCTTCGGCCGCCGGCGACAAGCGGACGGCGGACCTGGCGGGGCAGAAGGCGATCGATCTGGCGCCGAAACGGATGAAGAAGCAGGTCAGGCAGCAGGTGAAGGCGCTCAAGGCGGCAGCCCCCGCGGAGGCGACCCCGACACCGGAAGGGCAGGCCCCCTAGGCGCCAGAGCAGTGATCGCGCGGCTGCCGTACTCTTGCGGCTCGCACACTGGCATGTGGATCAACGAACGACTGCAGGGAGAAGCGTGAACTTCCACATCGAAGACGAGGCGATCGACGACGCCACCCACGTGATCGAGCTCGGCGGAGAGGTCGATCTGTATACGGCGCCCGAGTTCAAGGAGCGCATGGTCGAGCTGATCGAGTCGGGCAAGAAGCAGATCGTGGTCGATCTCTCGAAGGCGACCTTCATCGACTCGACGACGCTCGGAGTGCTGGTGGGAGGCGTCAAGCGCCTGCGCCCGGCGGGCGGCTCGCTCGCCCTGGTGTGCACCGACGAGAACATCACGAAGATCTTCGAGATCACGGGCCTGGACCGCGTCTTCCCGATCCACTCCTCGCGCGACGACGCCCTGGCGGCGGTCACGACCGCCGAGTAGAACCGGGCGCGACGCTCCGGGAAGAGTTTTCTAGACTCAGGGGCCCCCGGGCCGTTAGCTCAATTAGGCAGAGCAGGAGACTCTTAATCTCAAGGTTGTAGGTTCGATTCCTACACGGCCCATCGCCTAGCGGGCGAGCAGCCCGATCATGGCCGATTGCACGAAGCGGGGTGGGAACGTCATCACCACTTCCTCGCGGTGCTGCTTCAGGAAGTTGGCCGCCCAGCGGGCGCCTCGCAGGTTCCTCGGGATGCCGCCTCGCATGAAGAGTCCCTCGCGGGCCGCCGCGGCGCTCTCCTCCAGGAAGGACTGCAGGTTGCGGGCGGGGACGACCCTGCAGCGTAGGTGGGCCTCGCGGTCGGTCGAGCTTTCCACTCCGTGCTTGGTGCCGGGCATGACGGGGATCTCGCCGTCCTCCGGGCGCAGGGGTCGCTTGTCCGACCCGAGCTGGAAGCGGACCTCGCCCTCCACGACCGACCAGTGCTCCTCCTGGTGGGGGTGGAAGTGTGGCGGGAGCGCGCCACCTGGCTCGAGCCAGGTGTCCACGATGAGGTTCTCGCCGTCCGGCTGAAAGGAGTAGCGGACGCGGTGTACTGGGTCGTGGGTCTGACCGTTCATGTCTGTACGGTACCACGTAAGTTACTCTGCGGTAACAATGGCGACGAGGCGAGGCGGCACGCGGGCCGGGCAGCGGCGGGAGGGGGCGGAGCGGCGCACGCAGGCGGCACTGCAGCCGCCTGGGGCGGCGGAGGGGCGGCCGGTGCGGCGACGCATCCCCGCGCCCGAGCGGCGCGCTCTCATCCTCCACGAGGCCGGCCGGCTCTTTGCTCGTCATGGCTATGCCGGCACCCGGCTCGAGGACATCGCCGCCGCTGCGCACGTGACCAAGCCGATCGTCTACCGGCATTTCGAGTCCAAGAAGGCGCTTTACGTCGCGCTTCTCGTCAAGCACCGCGACGACCTTCCGACCTTCGTCGAGGGTGGTCAGCTCCTGAGCGCCATCCTCGAGTACTGGCTGACGTACGTCCGCGAGAACAGTCACGCCTGGGTCATGATCTTCCGCGATCCCTCGGGCGACGACGACATCCGCGGTCTCAGGCGCGACGTCAACCTCCGCGCCCGCCAGGTGCTTGCGAGCTTCATCGCCGAGCGCGCCGGCGACAGCGTTCCGGCCGACCAGGTCGAGCCCACCGCCGAACTCCTCAGCAGTGGGCTCGCCGGCCTCGCCCTGTGGTGGATCGACCACCCCGACACCCCGATGGAGG
>DASZJZ010000212.1:0-3719 GCA_035947555.1 Thermoleophilaceae bacterium
CGCACAATTGACGCCGACGCGCTCGCGGCGGCATCAGGCCTCGCCGTGCTGACCACCACGTGCTGCGCTTGGCGCTGGAGGATCGTCGCCGGCGGCCTCGGCGTCGACCTGCCGCTGGGTACAGCGGTGGCCGCGTACTACCGTTCGGTCTTCCTAAACTTCACGCTGCCTGGGGGGGTGGTCGGCGACGTCCACCGCGGGGTCAGCCACGGCCGTGACACGAGCGACGTCGGCCGCGGGCTGCGCGCCGTCGCCTGGGAGCGCTCGGCCGGGCAGGTGGTCCAGGTCGTCCTCACCGCCTGTGTGGTCCTCGTCGTGCCGTCGCCGGTGGGGGCGGTCGTGCCGCTCGTCGTGGTCGCGCTCATCGCGGCGGCAGCGGGCGTGGCGTTGGCTGCGCGCGTGCGGCCCGCCGGCCGGTCGCGGTGGGCACGGCTGCGCTGCGCTGTGGCCCGCGACCTGCGCGACGCGCTGCTCGCCCGGCGGGCGTGGCCGGCCATCGCGCTTGCGTCGGCGCTCGTCGTCGCGGGCCACACAGCCACGTTCCTGATCGCCGCGCGGAGCGCGGGGGTCACCGCGCCGCCGTCCCAGATGCTGCCGCTGGCGCTGCTCGTGATGCAGGCCGCGGCGCTGCCCAACGTCGGCGGCTGGGGCCCGCGCGAGGGCGTGGCGGCTTGGGTGTTCGCCGCGGCCGGGCTGGGCCCGTCGCTCGGGGTCGCCACGGCGGTCGTGTATGGCGTGATGGTGTTCGTCGCCAGCCTGCCGGGCGCCCTGGTCCTCGTGGCGGCCTGGGTGTGCCGCACCCGGTTGGCGCCGTGGCGGGGGCGCCCGCTCCTGGGCGTGCTCGGTGTCCCCGCGCACAGAGACGGAGCGCTGGATGTCTGACCGCCCATACGTCCTGATGAGCTGCAGCGTCTCCCTCGACGGCTACCTGGGCGACCGGACGCCCCGCCTCGCGCTGTCCAACGAGGCTGACTTCGATCGGGTCGACGAGGTGCGCGCCTCCTGCGACGCGATCATGGTCGGCGCGGTCACCGTGCGCACCGATAACCCGCGTCTGCTCGTGCGCTCGCGCGCACGCCGCGAGGAGCGCACGGCCCGCGGGCTCCCGCCGTCTCCGAAGAAGATCACCGTGACGAACCGGGTGGACCTCGACGCGCGCTCGAACTTCTTCACCGCCGGCGAGGCCGAGAAGCTCGTCTACACCCCGAGCCCGCGGGTGGCCGACGCCCGCGCACGGCTCGGGCCGGCGGCGACGATCGTGGACGGCGGCCGGCGCGTGCGTATGCGCTGGCTCGCCGAGGACCTCGGTGACCGCGGAGTGGAGCGCCTCGTGGTCGAGGGCGGCGGCATCGTGCACACGCAGTTCCTGGCCGACGACCTCGTCGATGAGCTGCATCTCGTAGTTGCGCCCTTCTTCGTCGGTGACTCGAGCGCCCCACGCTTCGTGAGAGACGGCCACTTCCCATGGAATGCGAACCGGCGCGCGACGCTCGCGGAGGTGCGCCAGATCGGCGACGTGGTGCTGCTGCGCTACGCGCTCTCACCCCGGTTCCGGGACGAATGACCACGGCGCGAGCGATCCAGACGGGTCCGGCAGCCGGGCTGATCGCCCAGGTGCTGCTGCTGGCCGTTCTTGCGGGGACCGCCGCGCTCGGCGCGGTGGGCTGGACCGCCGGCATCGCCTGCGCCGTGGCCATGGCGACGGCGCTGGCGCGCGGCCTCGCGCGCGGCCCCGGGGAGCGGCTGGGGCCGGCGTCCTGGGTGACGCTCGCCCGCGCCACGCTCGCCGTCGGCGTCGCCGCGTTGGCAGCGGATTCTTTCACCCACGACACCCCGGTCGCGATGCTCGTGACGCTCTCGGCCGCCGCACTCGTGCTGGACGCGGTCGACGGATGGCTGGCGCGGCGCACCGGAACGGCGACCGCGCTGGGCGCGCGCTTCGACGGCGAGGTCGACGCGTTCCTGATCCTCGCGCTCAGCGTCTACGTCGCCCCCGCGTGCGGCGCCTGGGTGCTCGCGATCGGGGCCGCGCGCTATCTCTTCCTCGCCGGCGGGTGGCTGTTGCCGTGGATGCGCGCGCCGCTGCCGCCGCGCCGCTGGCGCAGGGTCGTCGCGGCGACACAGGGGGTCGTGCTGACGGTCGCGGCCGCCGGCGTCCTGCCCCTGGCGCTCACGGTCCTCTCCCTGCTGCTCGTCTGGGCCGCCCTCGTCGCGCCAAACCATCCGAGCCGCCTCACCGTTGGCGAGTTCGCGCGGCTCCCCCTCGAGCTGCTTGTCGTCGTCGCCGTGGCCGCCCTGCTGCCGGCCACGCCGCGCCGTGTGCTCGCCGTGGTCTTGGGAGTGATCCTCAGCGTGCTCGTTGTCGTGAAGGTGCTCGACATCGGGTTCTTCACTGCGTTCGACCGGCCGTTCGACCCCATCGACGACTCGGGCTACGCGGGGATCGGGATCGAGACGCTGGGCCACGCGATCGGCGGGTCGAGCGCGAAGCTCGTCGTCGCCGCCGCGGTCGTGCTCATTGCCGCCCTCCTCGCCGTCCCGGTCCTGGCGCTGCTGCGCGTGACGCGGGTCGCGGCCGGTCACCGCGGCTGGACGCTCGGGGCGGCGACGGGGCTGGTCGTGGTCTGGGTGGTCCTCCGCGTCGTCGGCGCGCCGGTGGCCTCCTCGAGCGCGGCCGCCCTGGCCGTCAACGAGGTAGAGGCCGTGCGGGCTGGCCTGGCCGATCGTGCGGTGCTCGCCCGCGAGATCGCCCACGACCGCTTCCGCGCCACTCCGGGCAACCGGCTGCTGACGGGCCTGCGAGGCAATGACGTCCTGCTCGTGTTCGTCGAGAGCTACGGGAGGGTCGCGCTCCAGGGCCCGTCCATCTCACCCCGCATCCGCGCCGTGCTCGAGCGCGGCGACGCGCAGCTGCGGGCCGCCGGCTTCTCCTCGCGCAGCGCCTTCCTCACCTCGCCGACCTTCGGCGGCCTCAGCTGGCTGGCGCACGCCACCCTCCAGTCGGGGGTCCGGGTCGACGGCCAGCGACGTTACGACCAGCTCGTCGAGGACGACCGCCTCACCCTCACCCGGGCGTTCAAGCGCGCCGGGTGGCGGACGGTCGGAGCCATGCCGGGGAACCGCCGGGCGTGGCCAGTGGGCTCGACGTTCTACCACTACGACCGGGTCTACGACCGCCGCAACTTCGGCTACCGCGGCCCGGGCTTCGGCGTGCCCCCCATGCCGGACCAGTACACCCTTCTCGCCCTGCAACGTCGCGAGCTCGCCAAGCGTCACCGGCGGCCGCTCTTCGCCGAGGTCGACCTCATCTCGAGCCACGCGCCCTGGACGCGTATTCCGAGGTTCATCTCCTGGGACGACGTCGGCGACGGCTCGATCTTCGAGCGCCTGCCCGCGGAGGAGTCCACAAAGGCCTCGCTGTTCGGCGATGCCGAGCGCGCCCGCGCCGCCTACGCGCACTCGATCGAGTACTCGCTGAGGACGATCTTCTCGTTCGTGCGGCGCTACGGCGACGAGAACCTCGTCCTCGTCGTACTGGGCGACCATCAGCCCGCGACGGTCGTCACCGGCTACGGCGCCAGCCACGACGTGCCCATCTCGGTCATCGCCCGCGATCCCAAGGTGATGGACCAGGTCACAGGATGGCGCTGGCAGGACGGTATGTCGCCGAGTCCGAACGCGCCGGTCTGGCCGATGGCGGCGTTCCGTGATCGCTTCCT